>JBMNUE010000072.1:0-9534 GCA_050946095.1 Christensenellales bacterium | reverse complement strand
CATGGCCGCCTTTGGCAAGCACCAGGGTGATTGCCGCTGTAAGCGTTGTCTTGCCGTGGTCAACGTGCCCGATGGTTCCGATGTTTACATGGGGTTTTGTGCGTTCATATTTTGCTTTTGCCATAATTTCTCCTCCAAATTTTACGGTTTTTGCCGGCAGGCTGTCCGGCTATAGTACCCGGCAACAGCCGGAAACGCCAATGCGGTAAAACCGCAATGGACGAGTGGAGCGGGTGATGGGAATCGAACCCACGTAGCCAGCTTGGGAAGCTGGAACTCTACCATTGAGTTACACCCGCAAACGCCAACGAAATAATCATATACAAAATAATTAAAAATGTCAA
The DNA here is from genome assembly GCA_050946095.1 of Christensenellales bacterium. GTDB lineage: Bacteria > Bacillota > Clostridia > Christensenellales > Aristaeellaceae > DTU024. Next base: position 9,190 of record JBMNUE010000072.1, on the reverse strand, counting down.
TCTCTTTAGGCTTTTTTGCTTTGGAAAAACAAACTCGTAATGAATCAATGCCATGCTATAATGGTATAGTGATTATGCTGCAATAAATTCTATTAACTTAAGGTTTTCTTATGAAAATTTCCTTGTTTTGCCCGTACAACATAATTTCAGAAAAGTTATGCTTTTTATAACAAAATTCGGCTAATATTAGATTCGCATCATAAGTATGAGTTTGTAAAATATAAGAAGGTTAAAAAGGCCTAATAAACCTTGCAATAAAAACTTTGCCGTGTTATAATAATTATTATGGATCATGGAGATGCGCGCCATGAACCCAAACTTATGCGCAAAAGAGGTGAAAACTTTGAAGAAAGATATACATCCTAAGTATGGAAAAGCAACTGTAAGTTGTGTTTGCGGAGAAACATTTGAAACAGGCTCTACAAAAAAAGACATACGTGTTGAAATTTGCTCAAAATGCCATCCTTTCTATACTGGCAAGCAAAAGCTGGTAGATTCTGGCGGCCGCGTCGATCGCTTCAAGAAGCGTTTCGGCTTGGAATAATTTATGATTTATTAGGGCAGGCAGACCGCTCCATTGTGTCTGCCTGCCTTTTATCTTTAATAAAAGGAGATAATATGAAAGAAAATAAACAATGCCGGCCCGATATAGGCGGGCAGGCTGTATTGGAAGGCGTAATGATGCGCTCCCCTGAATACATGGCTATTGCTGTGAGGCGGGAAAACGGCGATATTGTTGTTAATCGCACAAAAAACACACCGCTTAGCGAAAAGCATAAATGGATGGGCTGGCCCTTTATACGCGGCGCAGTAAGCCTTATAATGATGATGAAGCTTGGCATTGGTGTTATGGAAGACAGCACATCAATGTTAGGTGTTCTTGAAGATGAAGAACCCAGTCGTTTTGAAAAGTGGCTTACGGATAAGCTTGGCCAAAAAGCGGAGAAAATTTTTATGGCATTTGCCATGATATTAGCATTTGCGCTTAGCATATTTCTATTTGTGCTGTTGCCTAACATTCCCGTTAAGATGCTGCGCGAAAACGGCTGGTCGCTGCTCGGTGTAAACCTTTTTAGCGGCGTAATAAGAACTGTAATATTAATACTATACATATGGATATGCGGGTTTCAGAAAGATCTACGCCGTACTTTCCAATACCATGGGAGTGAACACAAAACTGTTTATTGCCATGAACATGATCTTCCGCTTACCGTTGAAAATGTTCAGAAGTTTTCAACTCTCCACCCGCGCTGCGGCACAAGCTTTCTACTAATTACATTTATTTCTTCAATTATTTTTTATTCGATAATTGACCAGCTTGTATTTATATTGTCCGGTTATGATTTGGGTGCAAACTACGGCGTACGTGTTTTAAGCAGACTTCTGCTGCTGCCTATAGTTGCCGGCATAAGCTATGAGCTGTTAAAATCGCTTGCTCATTCCGAAACAAAATTTGCACGGGCATTGCGCTGGCCCGGCATGCAGCTTCAGCGCCTTACCACGAGACAGCCTGACGACAGCATGTGCGAAGTTGCCATAGCTTCTATGAAAGCTGCACTTTATGGTATGCCTGAAGGCGAAACCACCGAAGAAGGCTGGGTGGTAATTAAAAAAGATAATGAAACAGATGACGATTCTGCTGCTAAACAGACAAAACAAGATACACCCGAGCAAAAGGCGGTATGAATTTTAGAGAGCTTTCTAAAGCAGGAGCCAAGAAGCTTTCAGACGTTGAAAATGCAGAATATGACGCTCAAAAGCTCCTTTCGTATGTTATAGGTTCCGATATGCTTTTGGCAAAAGCGCTTGATGTGAATATTACAGCAGAGCAGGAATGCATATACGATAATTTAATTTCAAGGCGCGCGCAAGGCGAACCCTTGCAGTACATAATAGGCGAAGCACCGTTTATGGGGCTTATGTTCTATGTTGACAAAAGCGTGCTTATCCCCCGTTTCGATACCGAAACCGTGGTTTGCGCATGCCTTGATATTGCTGGTAATTACTCCAATTTGCTGGATCTATGCACAGGCAGCGGAGCAATAGCCGTGTCTTTAAAGCATATGCGTCAGGATTTAAATGTAAGCGCTTCGGATATATCTCCCGGTGCGCTTACAGTTGCAAAGCGCAATGCGGACAGGTACTGCGTAAACATAAGCTTTTTTGAAAGCGATATGTTTGAAAATATTGACGGCGTTTTTGATATTATAGTATGCAACCCTCCATATATAAGCGAAAACGAGCTTAAGCTTCTTTCAAAAGAAGTTAAACAGGAGCCTATATCAGCCCTTGCAGCGGGAACAGACGGGCTTATGTTTTACAGGCGGCTTTTTAAAGAAAGCAAAGAAAATCTTAAAGAAAACGCCTACATAGTATGCGAACTTGGCTTCAAACAATGTGAAGCCGTATGTGAAATTGCAAAAGATAACGGTTTTTCTGTGATCGATATAAAAAAAGATTTAAACAACATTCCAAGAGCTTTAATTGCACAACTAAAGGAGAAATAGCTTGCTTACAGAGCATTTTGAAAATATGCGTTCGCGCTACCAGGAACTTCTCACGGCATCCGCACAGCCTGATACTTTAAAAGACATAGATCTTTATCAAAAAATCGTTGTCGAAATGAAAGAATTGGAAAAGCCGCTTGCCGTTTGGGAAGAATATAAAAAAACACAAGAGGCTCTTTTACAGGCAAAGGAGCTTCTTGCCGACCCTTCTTTAGCAGAGCTTGCTCAAGAAGAAGCGGATAATTTATCAAAAAAAGAAGAAGAATTAAAAAAACAGCTGAAAAAATTTCTTATACCGCAGGATCCTGATGATAAGCGCAATGTGATAATAGAAATACGCCCGGGGGCAGGCGGAGATGAGGCCGGGCTTTTTGCCGGCATGCTTTTGAGAATGTATATGCGCTATGCAGACAGAAAAGGCTACACCGTAGACCTTAACTCGATAGAAGACAACGCTGTCGGCGGCATAAAAGAAGCTGTATTAACTGTAAAGGGAGCCGGCGCATTCAGCCGTTTAAAATTTGAAAGCGGCGTTCACCGTGTGCAGCGTGTGCCGGCAACAGAATCTCAAGGCAGGATACATACAAGCACCGCAACCGTTGCAGTGCTGCCTGAAATGGATGATATTGACGTTGAAATAAATCCTAACGACCTGCGAATAGATGTGTACCGCTCAAGCGGGCATGGCGGACAATCTGTAAACACGACTGACTCTGCTGTCCGTATAACCCATTTGCCCACAGGCTTGGTTGTTACATGCCAAAATGAAAAAAGCCAGCTTAAAAATAAGGAAACAGCTTTAAAAGTGCTTGCCAGCCGCCTATATGATATGAAACGCTCTGAAAGAGATGAAAAATATGCCGCTCAAAGGCGCGGACAGCTTGGTACAGGCGACAGATCAGAGCGCATACGCACATATAATTTTCCCCAGGGCCGTGTTACCGATCACCGCATTAATTTAACGCTATACAAAATCGACGATATAATAGACGGAGACCTTGACGAAATTATAGATGCATTAACAGTTGCCGCTCAGGAAAAAAGCGCTGATGCATGCAATTAAAGGCTAAAAGAACATTTAATTCATATTTCTTGTAAAAAGTGTATAAAAAAATATATTTTGTTTGTACTGGATATTATTTGGTGATTATTGTATAATGGAAAAAACAAACAAAGGGGGAATTTAAAATGATTAAGGTGATTCATGGGAAAAAAGGTTCCGGCAAAACGAAGCGCATAATTGATATGACCAATGCGTCCTTTGACCATCAGCATGGCGATGTAATCTTTATTGATGATGATAACCGCTATATGTTCGATCTGCGCCACGAAGTGCGTTTTGTTAACGCCGGCGAGTACGGCATGGTAAGCCCTGAAATGTTTTATGGCTTTCTGTGCGGCATAATATCCCAGAATTCCGATATCAGCAGCATTTTTATAGATGCCTTTTTGCGTCTTGTAAATGCCCAGCCCAATGAGACAGAATGGTTCTTTAATCACCTAGAGCAAATGGCAGAAAAACACGATGTTGAGTTCATTTTGTCCGTAAGCTGCGACGATTCTGAAGCACCGGATTTTATTAAACAATATTTTATCTGATTTTAAGTTTTACGGTATGATAATACCGTATTTGTTTTATATGTATAATTCCGTGGTATATGCATTTTACCAATAGGAGGTTTGTTTTAATGAAATGGATTTGTAAAATTTGCGGATATATTTACGAAGGCGATGAGCCGCCTGAAATATGCCCTGTATGCAAAGCCGGAAAAGAATATTTTGAGCCTTACAGCAGCGAACGTTCTTGGCCCGACAACCATAAATTAGGCTTAGCGCGCGGATTAGATAAAGACAGCATAAAATCTCTTAAAGCCTTATATGCAAAGCTTAGCGACAGTGTTGCTGTATATCTATCCATGGCAAGAGCTTCACAAAGAGAAGGATTTCCTGAAATAGCTCTTGTACAAAAAGATATAGCCCAAGAAAAAGCAAAACACGCAGCCCTGATAGCTGAGATGCTTGGCGAATCGGTTTCTGCCGATGCAAAAAGCAATTTAGATTTGAGAATAGCTGCAGAACATTCTTTAGCACAAAAGCTTAAAGATATGGCGGATCTTTTACAAGCCAACGGTAACAATGCTATACACGATGTTATAAACGAAATATGCAAAGATACTTCCCGCCTTGGCATGGCGCAGGAAGGTTTATATAAGCGTTTTCCAAAAGAATAATACACAAGCAAATCACCGGCTTAGCTGGTAGCTTGTTATGTGCCTATAAGGTGCAAATAGCGATACATACTTATTTAAGCTTTGTCGTATGAGGCACTAAATTAAGTAGATAATAATATATAAAAAAAGTCCGTCCTAATATTTTAGGGCGGGCTTTTTATATATATTTATATTTACGGTTTGACAGTAGAACTTTTAAAGGGTGACGAGTTTGGGGAAGGTTTTTGCGTGATTTTAGGTGTTGATGTTAAGGGCAATTGCTGTTTTGTGGGTTTTTCAGTAGCTTTTGGAGCAGCTGTTTGATTAATTGTATGCGTTGGCGCTGTAAAAGGCTTTGATAATTCTTTTTCTGCAGGTTTTGGAGTAATTACTTTTTCCTTATTTGGTTTTTCGGTAATACCTACAAAAGGTATTTCTTTTTTATTATCAGAACCATTATTTGAATTAGGTTGCTTGGTTACGGAAGGTTTTTCTGTGGACAAATTTGTTTTGCCATCATCTTGCTTGATGTTAGGCTGTTTTGTTGCTTCTTCTTTCTCATTTTTTTGATTTTTGTCCTCTTCCGATTCTTTGGTTTTTTCTAAAGATGGTTTTTCTTCGGACAAGCCCATTGTGCTTCTTATTTTTTCAAGCTCCGCAGATGCTTCATCAAATACTGAACTAATATTTAGTATGCCCGCGCTTACAATGTTTTTTTCTTCTGTCAGAATCTTGTTTGTTTTAATAAGCTCGTCACGCTCCTGCGCAATGCTTATAAGTTCATCTGCAGCTAAATTCATTTGCCTGTTCAAGCTGCTGTTTTTTAAGTATAAAGCTGCGCAAACTACAATTAATATGACTATTATTGCATATAAAAAATATTTTTTCTTTTTATTCATCACATGTTCTTTCTATATTGGGAGTTAGGTGCATATTATCAGTTATGATGGTTTTCCTGTGAATACATTTGCATTGATTTAACATTCTCAAGCATCATCATGACTTCTTCATTCTTGGTACGCAGGTTATTTTCAATTTGAGATAATATATTGATTATATCTTGATGTGTTTGCTGTTCAAGTGCCGCAGCATGTTCGTTCGCGTTGTTTAAAAGCTCTTCCGCTTCCGCCTGAGCCCTTGCTAAAACTGCAGTTTCGCTTACAAGTTCGTCCGCCCTTGCTTTAGCATCTTCAAAGCTTTGTTCGGAGCGGGTTTTTGCGTCAGCCATAATGGCCTTAGCTCTTTCTTCTGCCTGGTGGACTGTTTCTGCCGCATAAGCGTCGGCGCTGGCTCTTGTGTTCTGCGCATAGCTATTGGCTTCGTTTATCATAGACTGCGCCTGTGCATCCGCTTCTGATATGGCTTTTTCAGCATTAGCAGTCGCATCGTCTATTATGTTTTTTTCTTTGGATAGAATAATATCTGCTTTTTCAAGCTGCGGGTCGTAATTGCTAGTCAAACGTTTTAACAAGTCCAATATCATGTCCGGGTCTACCATAGCGAGGTTTGTAAGGGGTACTTTTTTCGCATTTTGAATGCTTAAGCTTATTTGGTCCACTATTGCAAATACTTCATTTCGTGCCATAAAAATTCTCCTCATTTTTACTATCAATTTTATTTTTAAGCGCCCTAACAACATGTTCAGGCACGAGCTTTTCTACATTTCCATTAAAAGAGGCTATTTCTTTTACAATCGATGAAGATACAGCTGAATATTCAGGGCTTGAAGGCAAGAAAAGTGTTTCTGTTCCGTTTGTAAGAAGGCGGTTTATTTGCGCTTGAGAATATTCGCTTTCAAAATCCTGGACGCTGCGAATCCCTTTTACTATAAAACTGATATTTTGCTCTTTAACAAGATCCGATAAAAGCCCTTCAAAAGAAATTATCTCTACATTATTCGCGTGCGTTAAAGCTTCATTCAGCATGCTTTTGCGTTCTTCAAGAGAAAAAAGCGTTTTTTTAGCAGGGTTTATCAATACTGCTACTAAAAGTATATCCACTACAGAAGCAGCTCTTTTTATAATATTTATGTGCCCGTTGCTAACAGGGTCAAAGCTTCCCGGATAAACTGCTTTAATCAAGACTATCCTCCATAATAAAAGTAACATATGTTTGGCCGTAGCGTTTATTTTTATAAACATACAGCCCGCTCGGCAATGTTAACGGCTTAGTATGTTCAGCGCAAATTATCGCATTTTTTTCAAGCACGGAATTATCTAATATGTTTTTTAAAACTGGCGTTAAATCAAAAGCATAAGGCGGGTCTAAAAAAACAAGATCAAACTTTTGATTTTCCTTAGAGAGCTGCAGCAGAGCCTTTTGCCACGGCATTGCCAATACATTTGTTTGTTTCCCTGCGTCTAAAGAGGCAATGTTTTCTTTGATTACAGCAACCGCGCTGCGGCTGCTGTCGCACAGAACCGCTTTTTGCGCTCCCCTGCTTACTGCTTCAAGCGATAGCGCCCCGCTGCCTGCAAAAAGATCCAAAACATTAGCATCAGGAATTTTTGATAGTAGTATGCTGAATATTGCTTCCCGAACTTTAGAAGACGTAGGGCGCGTACCATTCCCCTTCGGCGCTTTTATAAGCCTTTGCTTATATTTGCCTGCAACAATGCGCAGCACATCAGACAAGATTGTTTTCTCCGTTTTTTTGCTTTTGGCGTTTAAGTCTTTCGCGCTTCGCCTTGTTAGCTTTTTTCTTTTTACCTATTGCAATATCCCCATGCACTGCGGCGCGGCGTTTGGGACCGTTTAAATAACCCATTGCATAAGCGCTTGGCACAACAAGAATAAGAAGCGGACTTAGACGTTCCATTAAAAGCATGCTGTCCGGATTATCTGCGCCGAAAAAATGTATAAACGGGAAAAGAAGCACGCGTATTATAATTCTTAAGATTCCTTCTGCGCCTAAAGCGCTCGTTTCTTTATAATAGCTTAATGCAATTTCTATATTCCTATACCTATCAAACGCAGCAAGCCAGCTGGGAAGCCCTCCAAGCTGATAAACTTGTTTTTGCGCAATAAACGCAAAAATAAGAGCTAATACAAAAAACGGTAATACGCCTAAAAATGCAGTTGCAAAGCCTTTTAAAGGATTATATGCATTATCCAAATCGTCTTTAGAAATAGCCTGTTGCTGCTGTTGTTTTGAATATACTATTTCACCAAGAGATACATCATCTTCCCCCTGCGCAGCGCCTTCATAGTAAAATAGAGCCATAGCAAGACCTAATAAAAGTAAGCTTAATATAATTCGCAGCATGCCGCCGGTCATAACTATAAGCTGGCCGGTAAATAGAAAAAAAACAACCATTATAATAGTGAGCAAAAATATCCTAAGAGCCTTTTTATATACTTGCGGCGTAAACACCTTGCCTTTGGAATAAGGTTTATAAATAAGCTTTTGTTCTTTCATCTATTCCTCCGTAAAATACTTTCGAGGCAGTCTTTGGCTTAAAGATGTAAGTACTTCATATACTATAGTACCGCTGTGTTTAGCCATTTCTTCTGCTGAAATAAAATCGTCGCCTTGAGAGCCAATAAGTACTGCAATATCCCCTGCTTTAACGCATTCCACTTCACTTACATCCAACATAATTTGGTCCATACATACGCTGCCTATAATTGGACAGCGCTTGCCTGAAACAAGCACAAACGCTTTATTGGACAGATTTTTCGATATACCGTCAGCATAGCCTATTGAAAGAGTAGCTACCTTGGTTTCTTTTTTCGCTTTATATGTACAGCCGTAACCGACATATTCGCCGGCTCTGATAGTTTTAACGCCATTTATTTCAGCTTCAACAGAAAGAGCGGGTTTTAGATTAATGCTTGTATCGAAAGGAGAATACCCGTATAAAGATATTCCGCAGCGCACTGCATCAAATAAAGCTTGCGGATAATGCTGCGCTGCGGCACTTGCCGACATATGCACGAGCAAATTTTTAGGCAACACTTCTAAATAACGCTTAAATTTTTCTATCTGCATTAAAGAAAAATCTTCGTTTTTATTTTCTGCATCTGCAAAATGAGAAAATACGCCTGTGATATGTATTTTGCTAAAGTTCTGACAATTTTGGAGTGCTGCAAGCGCCTGCTGCAAATCTTCTAAAGAATTAAAGCCGTCCCGGTTTAAACCAGTGTTTATCGCTATGTGCAGTTCAACATCTCCATATGTTTTACTAGCTTGTATAACATATTCTACGCTGTCTAAACTGTGCAAACTTATAATAAGTTTGTTTGCTGCTGCAAGCATTATGCCTTCTCTGTTTTGCGGAGTAAGCACCAGAATAGGCGATTGTATGCCGCTTTCTCGCAAAAACGCGCCTTCTTCCGCCATAGCAACGCATAGGCCATAAGCGCCGCCATCTAAAAAAGCTTTTGAACACGGCACAATTCCATGCCCATAAGCGTCTGCCTTTACAACGGCAAAGAGCTTTTTACCTTTCGGAAGCGCCTTGGAAAGCTTTT
>JBMNUE010000071.1:0-9620 GCA_050946095.1 Christensenellales bacterium | reverse complement strand
AAGCACTGCAATAAGCGTGCCCATATGCAGCATTACAGTAAGGCTTTTTAAGTTCGCAGCGTTATAGCCTGCAAGGCTTAAAAGTTTTTCAGCAAACAAAAGATGCCCGCTTGATGATATGGGCAAAAACTCGGACAGACCTTGTACAAGGCCCAATATTGCGGAAAATAATACTTGCATTTAAACAATCCTTTCGCAGTGGAATACACCGCAGGCCATTTTACTTTAATTTATATTTAATTGCAATATCAGCCGTTTAAGCCCTCTGCCTGGCGCTGCATATTTTCCACAACTATATCGCATATTTCTCCATACGCGGCGCATGTTTTTAAAGTTTCCCACGGGCTGTTGGTATGGTAGTGCACTTTTATAAGCTCGTCGTCGCCCACGCACAAAAGACAGTCGCCCGGTGTTTTTTGAATCTCCTCGGATATTTTGTCCTCGTCTAAGTTTTCCCCTTCTATGAGAAGCTGCACATCGAATTTAAATTCCAACATTAGAAAATTTCTCCTTTTTACATCGCTTTTTATATTCGCTTTAAAAAGCGTATTCATAATACATAGTTTTAGCTCTTCTGTCAAAAATTTTCAATATATTGTGTTTTTGCTGTTTAACAACTGCAGTATGTGGTATAATCATAATAATAAACATAGGAGGTACAACTAAATGGCATGCAGCGTAACCGTGCATAACGGCACTTTATCGCAAGAAGAACAAATGCTCTACGTAGAAAGAGCAGTTAAAAACTACGGCAAACAGCCCACCCATATGGATATAAGCTTAGACGGCGATTATGTAAACATAGATTATACCTTTTCCAACGAACCTTTTGAAAGAATACGCCGCATTACGGGATATCTCGTGGGAACTTTAGACCGCTTCAACAATGCTAAGCGCTCCGAAGAACACGACAGAGTAAAGCACAGCTTGTAACAATAAAAAAATCGTAGACAAAGTTTCTTTTGAGGCTTTGTCTTTAATTTTTTCGATTGCCTGTATTTTCTCCGGGACAGCAAAATTTCAGGAAACGCATTGCTGTGCAAGACCCAGCGCCCAGCATATAGTCGCCGGGCATGGTTATAGCAATGCGCTTTTCACCCTGAAAGCTTAAATATTATCTTCTTTAGAGTTTTTAACGCAATACACTTTTTTACCGCTTAAACGGCGATTCAGGCTGCCGACAAAGCGTCCTTAGACATATTGTTGTATGTCTTTTCGCTTGGTAGCTTTTTCTCCCTTAAGCCAAAAATATAGGGAATGCAAAGCTTTTCAATGCCCCGCGGCCTTAGCACTGCTGACAATAACTATACTTATGAAACTTTGTCCCCTGAAACCCCTTAGATAATACTTTGTCTACACTCTATACCGCCTAAACGGCGGTTTTTTAATAAAGTATTTCTCCTTCTTCTATCCTGCTTATTAGTTCCACGCGGCGGCTGTGCCTTTCGCCTAAAAATTCAGTCTGCAAAAAAGTTTGTGCAGTCATCTTAGCAAGTTCTGAGCCTATTACTCTTGCACCCATAGCAAGCATATTCGCGTTATTGTGTTCGCGCGCCATTTTGGCGGAATAGGGTTCTGAACAGAGCGCGCAGCGTATGCCCTTAACCTTGTTTGCAGCAAGGCTTACACCTATGCCTGTGCCGCAGAGCACTATGCCAAGGCTGCATTCCCCTTTTGCAACTGCTAAGGCAGCTTTCTGAGCATATACAGGGTAGTCCACTCTTTTTGTGCTGTCAGTGCCGAAATTTATGTATTCAATTCCCATTTCTTCTAAAAGCGCGATAATTTCTTTTTTTAGTTCAACGGCGGCATGGTCGTTTGCAATAGCTATTTTCATATGTTTCTCCTAATCGGTATTTTGCCTAAAGGCTTGTATTTTTTTAAGAGCGCATCAGCCACGGCATTTGCGCTGTGCTTGTTGTAAGCATAGGCTGCAACACCGGCGGCGTTTTCAGGCAAGTTTAAAATATCATAAGGGTTGCGCAGGGCTACTGCTATTACGGGCAAATTCAGGCCGCATAATGCTTTGAGCAGTTTTTCCTGTCCCGAATACACATGGGAGTTGTATGTGCCTAAAACGATACAGCTGTGGTTTTTGGCTTTTCCCACCGTTGATTTTATTTCTTCATCGTCCGGGTCGGAAGAAATAAACACGCTATCTCCCCTGCCAAACCGCTCCTGCATATCCTTCGCAAAGTAATTATCGCCTTTTTCAGGGTCTGAAGCAAGCGTAGTCGCAAAGGCTTTGCAGGAAATAAAGCAAGGATTATCACCTAAATCCGGAAGTTCTCCCAAAAGACATATGGAATCCCTGTACAGTCCTTCATTTGCTCTGCTGTGTTCTTCGCTGCCCACTTCATTCATTGTGCGACGGGGCAAAGAACTTAATTTTTGCTTGCATGATAAAATTCTCTCTGTGGATTCTTCAAACTGCGCAAGGCTTATGTCGCCTTCTTTTATTGCTTTAATAAATAGATCCGAAGCCTGCATATTAAGCGCTGCGCTGTGCGAAGCAAATATCACATCTACGCCTGCCTTTAAGGCTTCAAGCATGCCTGCAACCGTGCCAAAATGCTCTGAAATAGCCTGCATCTGCATGCAGTCTGAAAGAGTCAGGCCTTTAAAGCCTATCTCATTTCGCAAAAGCTCTGTCATTATAGTATAGGACATTGTGGCAGGCAGACCGTTTTTATCTATCTTGGGGAACAATATATGCGATGACATTATCGCAGGTATATTCATTTCGCTTGCCGCAATAAAAGGTATTAATTCAAATTCACGCAGTTCATCCAAGGATTTTTCTATCTTAGGAAGCCCCAAATGCGAATCCACATTTGTATCGCCGTGCCCCGGGAAATGCTTGGCGCAGCAAAAGACTCCCGCATCTAAAAGCCCTCTTGCCATTTCGCAGCCGAAAGCCGCTACGGTTTTTGCATCGTCCCCATAGCTCCGCACGCCTATAACCGGATTATCAGGGTTTGAATTAATGTCTAACACCGGCGCTAAGTTAAAGTTTACGCCCATAGCGTTAAGCTCGGTGCCTGTAATAAATCCCGCAGTGTACGCATTTTCTTTTTTGCCGCTTGCGGATATTCCCATAGCGCTTGGCACTATGGTGCAGTCATCGTGCAACCGCGAAACAATGCCGCCTTCCTGGTCTATAAATATGAAAGGTTCGTAGCCTGTTTCGTTTTGAACAAGCTCTTTAATATCCTTGCATAGCTCTTTCAGCTGCTCTTTTGTTGATACATTGCGTTCAAACAAAATTATATTGCCTATTTTGTGGGTTTTTACAGCCTGTTTTATTTCTTCCGTAAGGCTGTGCCCTTCAAAGCCGGAAACCAGATGCTGTCCCGTTTTAATTCTATAATCCATACAATCCCTCGCTTATTTTTTATTAGTATAACACGATTAAAAGAAATTACAAAATATATTTGAAAGCGCTTGATTGTCTGATGTCATTATGATATCATATAGACATCAAAAAAGGAGGTCGCTATCATGTCGGAAAAAGAACTTAAAGCAAGGTCTGGAATGCCTGTGCTTATTATAGGTATTATAGCATACGCAGCTGCAATAGGTCTTGTTATTTTTGGAGCAACGCTGCTTGAGAACGAAAAAAACATCGGTGCTCTTCCATTGGTAATAGGCATTATTTATCTAATACTTGGTATTTTACCTTTTATGGGGCTTAAGGTAATTAAGCCCGAAGAAGCACTTGTGTTAACGCTTTTCGGCAAATACACGGGAACGCTTAAAAAGCCCGGCTTTTACTTTGTGAACCCTTTCTGTGTAGCGGTAAACCCCGCTGCAAACACTTTGCTTGAACAAAGTTTAGATGTGAAAAAGAAAGAGATCGGCAGCCAGCAAAATGCTTCATTAAATGTAAGCAAGAAAATATCCTTAAAAATAATGACCCTTAACAACGCTAAGCAAAAGGTAAATGACCGCCTCGGCACACCTGTTGAGATAGGCATTGCCGTTATATGGCGCGTTATAGATACGGCCAAAGCCGTGTTTAATGTTGATAACTACAAAGAATATATTCCCCTTCAGACAGACGTTGCTTTAAGAGATATAGTGCGCATTTACCCTTACGATGTTGAACCTGGCGTAGACACAACAGGCGACGGCATACCGGATGAAGGCAGCCTGCGCGGCTCGAGCAAAACGGTGGCGGAACGCATTAAAAACGAAATTCAGGCTAAAGTTGAGCATGCCGGCATAGAGATAGTCGATGCGCGCATAACAAACTTAGCATATGCTCCGGAAATTGCGGGCGCAATGCTTCAGCGCCAGCAGGCAAGCGCACTTGTCGATGCAAGAAAACTTATAGTTGAAGGCGCAGTCGGCATGGTTGAAATGGCACTTGCCAGGCTTAAGGAATTTGATACCGTTGATTTAGACGAAGAGCGCAAAGCGGCAATGGTGTCTAACCTTCTGGTGGTTCTTTGCGGCAACAAAGACGTGCAGCCCGTAGTAAATTCCGGAAGCCTATACTGACAAAGCATGTCCAGAGCTAAAAAGCAATTGCCGCTGCGCTTAAGCCAAGACCTTTATGATCAAATTGCCGCATGGGCAGATGACGAGTTCCGCTCAGTAAACGGCCAAATAGAGTACCTGCTCACAGATGCGGTGCGCAAACGAAGGAAAAAAGATTTTGGCGAAAACAATGAATAGGCTGTAATATACAATATTCACAAAAAGATGCCGCGAAAAAGCATTGCGCGGCATCTTTTTGCATTGATTCACCCGAAATACATAATAGGTTGAAACTGATTTTAGGTTTGTATTTTTAGCTGTTCTTCAAGCGATCCGTCATCGTCATAGACAATAAAGTCGGATAATTTAAGGGACACATTATCGCCCGGGGCAAAATCGCGGAAGGTGTTTCCCGCCGATATAACGCGCATTATAATGCCGCCTACCTGCACGCGGTAGTCGCTGGTATCGCCAAGGTAGTATCCAGCAGTTACTGTGCCTTTAATTTCGCCTTCGGCCTTTGACATTATAATATTTTCAGGGCGCACCGCAACTTCGACTGCGCCTTTTTTATCGCCCGAATAGGGAATTGCGACATCGGTTTCGTTTAGCCTTATGACGCCGTCTTCCGCCACACCCTTTAAAAAGTCTACCTTGCCAAGGAAGTCCGCTACGAATTGATTAACCGGACGGCGGTAAATTTCTTCAGGGCTGCCTTTTTGCTGCACAACACCGCGATTTATAAGGAACACCCTATCGCTCATGGCCATAGCTTCAGTCTGGTCATGTGTTACATAGACCACTGTTATGCCTAAATTACGCTGGATATCTTTAATTTCAAAGCGCATCGACTCGCGGAGTTTTGCGTCCAGGTTGCTTAGAGGTTCGTCCAGCAAGAGCAGCTTAGGCTCTGCTACTAAGGCGCGAGCCAGAGCGACACGCTGCTGCTGTCCGCCCGACAATTGGTTTGGGTAGCGTTTGGTATACTTACTTAAATGCACAATATCCAGCACATGAGCCACTTTTTTCTCGATGGTGGCTTTATCGCACTTTGCTATGGTAAGCGGATACGCTACATTTTCAAACACATCCATGTGCGGCCATACGGCGTAGCTTTGAAACACCATGCCCACACCGCGCTTTTCCGGCGGCATAAACACCTTGTCTGATGATACTAAGGTTTCGTCAATATAGATTTCACCTGATGTAGGTTTTTCAAAGCCGGCAATCATGCGCAGCATGGTGGTTTTGCCGCAGCCTGACGGCCCTAACAATGTGACAAATTCGCCGTCCTTAAACTGCTCATTAAACTGGCTTAGAACTACATTGGTACCAAAGGCTTTGACGACATTACGGATTGTTACACTTGACATAATTTATTTTCCTTTATCATATGGTAAATTCGCCCTTGCTCAGGCGGTTGAATAGTTTGTTTATAAGCACAATAATCAGCAATATGCCAAATGCCAAGGCGCTGGCTTGAGGCTGGCTGGTATAGGTCCAGTACTCATAGAGCTGAAAGCCAATGGTCTTGGTGGTATTGGAATAAAGCAGAGTAGTCATGGATAATTCATAAAAGCAAGGTATAAAAATCAGGAACCATCCAGCCGCAATGGACGGAAGTATAAGCGGTCCAGTTATTTTGCGCATTGTCATAAGCCAAGAAGCCCCCGAAATTTGGGAAGATTCTTCCAGAGAAATATGAATCTGGCTAATGGCGCTGGTTACAGTGCGCATGCCCATCATCATGTATTTAATAAGGTATGCTACTATTATTATGTAAGCTGTATTATATATATTGACGCCAAATCTGCCCTGCATTGTCATAATAAGGCCAAGTGCTATAACAACAGAAGGAGAGCCGGAGCCCAAGGTAATAAGGAAGTCCGGCAGCTTGCGGCCCTTTATGCGCGTGCGCTGCATAAGGTAGCTCATAGTTATTGACACCAATATGCCGACCGTGGCCGCCACCACAGCAAAAATTAAGCTGTTTTTCAAAGAATGCATGGTTTCCGATCTTGAAAAAATGCTGCTCCACTGCGAGAATGTGAAGTTGCCTTCTGCCATCAAAGGCTTGCCGACATCAATCTTAAGGCTGGTTATTAATATGGTGGCAAAGGGTATCAAAACCATTAGCACTGAAAATAGAGCTACTAAAATGGTTATCGGCATACGCCAGCCGCGCAGATCCACAATGTTTGGGCGGGTTGATTTTCCGGAAACTGTAATATACTGCTTTTTAGCCACAACAACATCCGACAAGTACAATATAAATATAGCAAGAGCCATCAAAAATACAGCTAAGCCCGTAGCGTCGTTTAGCCCCTGGGTTCCGCGGCCGTAGTATTCGATTATTCGAGTGGTTACGGTATGCACTCTTCCCGGAGCGCCGATAATGGACGGAATACCATAGCAGCTCGCAGCGCTTACAAACACCAGCAATGCACCCGCAATAAGCGAAGGCGTCATAATAGGCAACGTAACGCGCATTACGGTCGTAAAAGGCGATGCTCCGGAAATGCGGGAAGCTTCTTCCAGGGAAGGATCCATTTTTTCCATGGCGCGGGAGATGGTAATGAAGGCATAGGGATAATAGAAAGTAGTTAATACCCATACCAGCCCGCCAAGTGAATATATGTTGATTGGACCTGTCGCAGCGCCTGTATTCATAAGCCTTCTTAGCAGAACGTTTATAGTGCCTACATTGGGATTCAAAAGCCTTAGCCATGCCATAGCACCCACATAGGGAGGCACCATATATGTAAGAACAAACATGCTGCGGAAAAATTTTCTTCCGTACAAATTAGTGCGCCCAACAAGCCACGCCAAGGGGAAAGCCAAAAGCGTACCTAATACCATTGCGCCAAAGCCGCCCACAATGGTATTGATTAATGCGCTGCGGTTCATATTATAGCTAAACAGCCGTTTAAAAGTAACAAATGATATGCTGCCTTCCGGGAAAATGGCCTTAAACAAAAGGTAGCCTATGGGTAAAATCTGGAAAACCAGCATAAAGTCCACAATGAGTAAAATAAGCAGCCATTTTACATCAAAGCGCCAGTCTCGCTCCGAACGCATGAAACCAAACAGCAGCAGAATATCTATTAAAAGCAATGCGCCAAGCAGCGTTATAATTTTTCCATGGCTGTTAATAAACTGCCTGAAAGGGTTGCCTCCGCCTTGGGCGATGGCTTGAGCCGCACGCACACGGGGCGCGTTTTGCCTAATGGACAAGCGAAGCCCTTTATCGATATTTTCGTTAAATAGATGGCCGGTATTGTTGCCGCTTAACAGGAATAAATATAATAACTGTTCGTTTTTAGATGAGCTGTCTTCTATAAGAACATCGGTTACCATTTGGGGTAAAGACGCTTCTTCATCGGTTAATGCTCTTAATAAATCCTGGCGCAAGCTATCTCTATCAGCCGCATCAAGCGAAGTTATTGCTTTAAGACCGTTAGCAGGTAAGCGGGGCGCATCAAAGGCAAACAACGCTCTAAGCAACAGCAGTTTCGTTTGCAACGCGCTTTCCGTTGGTAAGTTGGCTATATATTGGTTTATATTTAAATCGGTCTCAGCGTCACGCTGCGCAATGAGCTTGCCTGCTAATTCATTTTCCAACTTGGCGATATCCTCGCCTTCCAAAACAGACAAAATTGCGGCTAACATAGCCTGCTCGCTCTTAGGCGCTAAGGGCTGTGCCTGAATAACCGCTTTTTTTAGCAAAGGGCTTAGCCGCTCATTCCATGCAGTTGAAGCAAGCAGCTCCATCTGCCTATTAAGCTCATCGCCAAACTCCGTCTGCATGGCTTCAGCTTGTAAAGAAATAAGGTTTTCATGGTTGACGGAATCAATATCAGGGTGGTTTTCCTTTAGCTGAAAATACAATTCCTTATTGAACGCCACCAGTCTTGCGCCTGCAAGCTCTTTAACATCCAAAAGCGCAAGCACTTGAGGTATAGCTTCCATAGCGGGCTTATTAAACAGCTCTTCATATGCTTCAGGATTCCTTGGAACCTGTTTAAGTATGTCAAGGGCCTTGCTTAGGTCGGCCTGGGGGCAGGCGGCGCTTATCTCTTCAAAAATAGCTTTGCTTAGAGGAATAAGCCCCGCGCCTCCGTCTACAAAGCGCGAAAGGCGGCGTTCTGCTACAGCCTCTTCAAACAATATCTGGGCGCGGTGGGAAATATCGGCTTTAAGGGCTTCGGCTTCCTGAATTTTAAGAGCTTCCGCTTCTTTATGCAAAGCATCGCCTTGGTCTTGCGGCAAAAGCGAAATAACCGAGTCCAACAGCTTTTCATAAGCAGCTATTCCATTGGATGTCATACCTATGTCTGCCAGCCTTAAGGCTTCCAAAGCATTGCCGGTGGACTGGCGCAAGCCTTCGTCCTGAGTTTCTTTTAGTAAAGACTGCAATACAATTTGCCTGCGCGCATCTTCCATGCGGGAAAAATCCTGCACAGTTTCGCCCGAATGCCGCACCTTTTGCCATGCAAGGCGCAGGGTATCGTCAAGCGCCGCTTTAGCTAAAGCTTCTTCAGGCACCGCAGCAAAGGCGGCTGCATCTGCAAGAGCCATGCTTTTTCCCGCCTGACCCGCTTTTCGTATCATCCCAAAACCGCTGGCTTCATCCAGGCTTTCCCGGTTTAGAGCCTTTATACCGCTAACGCCAAGAGAAATAGAAATGATAGACAGCGCCAATAACAGGCTCAAAACCGCTTTGCAGCGGCGTTCTTGGGCATGCTGGATTGTGTTTAAGGTAGGTTTATTCATATGAACATCCTTTTAAAAGGGGCGGGGGCAAACCGGATGTTCCGCAGCCCCCACCCGCCAATAAGCCGGAAGGTTTATTTAGATATTGTTACGCTCTGCTGGAAAGCGTTCTGAATTTCGGTACGCTGTTTATAGGTGCGTTCCCAATCAACGCCTATATCAGCAGCGATAAGCTCATCTGTATCTATAGAATCAAATGGTATTTCAGTATTGCCCTTGAACACAGAGTGCATGTATCCTTCGATTACAAACTTCTGTCCCGCTTCAGATAATAGCCAGTCGGTAATGGCTTCGCAGGCGTCAGTATTCATGTTGGCGCTGCGGTCTGCTGCAACGGTCATAACGGTGGAAGGTATCAGTATAAC
>JBMNUE010000070.1:0-9625 GCA_050946095.1 Christensenellales bacterium | reverse complement strand
CATATAATGACCATAAAATCAAGCAAATAAGCGCCAGGACGGCAGGCGCTTATGTTATCTGAAAAACTTATGTTAAATATTTTGTTATATAAAAATTGTTACAATAACATTTTAACAGTTTCTGTGTTGATTTTTATAGCATTTTTTAACCTACTCCCACTCTATGCTTGCGGGAGGTTTGGGGCTTATATCAAGCAGCACGCGGTTAACGCCTGGAACTTCATTTAGAATGCGGTTTGATACTGTGCGAAGCAATTCTTCCGGATAGCAGACCCAGTCGGCGGTCATAAAATCAACAGTTTTTACAGCTCTTATTGCAATAGCTTCAAAAAGAACACGCTGTCCATTTTTTACGCCTACGGATTTTATACCTGGAAGCACCGTGAAGTACTGATCGGCAAATTGCTGCAAGTTGGCTTTTTTCACTTCTTCGCGTAATATGGCATCGCTTTCGCGAACCAAATTAACCCGCTCTTTAGTTAAGGCGCCTAAACAACGCACTGCAATGCCCGGGCCCGGGAAAGGCTGCCTTAACACAAATTCATTAGGAAGCCCTAAAGCTGACCCTACTTTGCGAACCTCATGTTTATACAAATATTTTAAAGGTTCTATAAGGCTTGTAAAACCAAGCTCTTTAGGAAGCCCGCCTACATTATGGTGGGATTTTACCAGTTTTCCTGCTCCCGCCGCACCGGATTCTATTATGTCCGGATATATTGTGCCCTGTGCAAAATAATCCAACTTGCCTATTTTTTTGGATTCTTCTTTGAAAACCTCTAAAAACTCCGCGCCTATTATTTTTCTTTTCTTTTCAGGATCATCTACTCCGATAAGCTTATCCATAAAGCGCTGTCTTGCATCGACACAGGTTAAAGAAACCGGAAAGAACTCTGTAAATATTTGCTTAACAAGTTCAGATTCTCCTTTGCGCATAAAGCCATGGTCCACAAAGACACAATGCAGACGGCTGCCGATAGCCTTGTATAAAAGCGCCGCGGCTACGGCGCTATCCACCCCGCCCGATAATCCAAGAAGCACGCTTCCGTTCCCGATAATATTTTTTATTTCTTTAACCGAGCTGTTTATAAAGTTTTCAACATTCCAGTCTTTTTGGCAGTTGCATACATCAAACAGGAAATTACTGAGAATCTTATCAAAATGTTTTGATTCGCCAGAAGAAATTTGAAAGCTACAGCCAAAGAAATTTTTATCTTTGTTTTCAATTACACTGTTTTGTAAGCTTTCTGAATTTGCAACAGAAACAAAACCTTCCGGCAAATCAGCTGCTTTGCCTGCAGGATCATTAAAAACCTTTATTTTATCGGGAAGACCTTTTAGCAAAACAGAACTTTTTACGCTTATTTCTTCTGAATGCGCTTTTGTATTTGAAGGCTCTATTGTCCCGCCGAAAGTGCTTACCATTGCCAGCATACCGTCCGCAACGCCCAATATAGGTACGCCTAAAGCGAATATTTGCTTATCTAAACTGTACTCTTCTTTTCTTGAAACATTTCCGCAAATAACTATTCCTTGCGGATTTGCTTCTTTTATTGTATCGATAGTTGCACTGCCTGCAAACAGTACCCTGGCAAATACATTTTGCTTTCTTATTAACTTTGAATAATCGTTGGCAATATCGCCGCCCAAATTTAAAACAATTATACCTTTAAACATAGCTTATTTTTGCGTCCCATCCGCATTGAACACAGGAAGCTTCTCTAAATACAAAATATCGTCGCGCTGTTGAGCATTGCCTTCTGCTAAAATCGCCATTTTGCCTACTACATTTCCTCCGGCTTCTGTTACCAGCTTTTCGACAGCTTTTATAGATTCGCCCGTTGAAATAACATCATCTACAATAAGCACGCGTTTGCCGCGCATATAATCCGCATCGTTTTTATCAATATGCAGCATTTGACGGTTAGCAGTCGTTATTGAAGTAACCTCCGTTGAAAAGATTTCTTTCATATAGAGCTTTGGCGATTTACGCGCCACAAGATATTTGTTGCTCCCATCCTGCCTGGCCATTTCATAAACCAGCGGTATGCCTTTGGATTCCGCTGTTATAAGCACATCATGCGGAGGGGCTATCTTTAGCAGCTCCCTTGCGCAAGCTATGGTAAGTTCCACATCGCCGAATATAACAAATGCAGCAATATACAGTTCGTCATTTACCCTGCAAAGCGGTAATTCTCTGGTCAATCCAGCAACTTTTATTTTATATTTCATATTTCCTCCTTTATGAATACACTTAGAGATTTTATTCAAAACGGCTGGTCTTGTCAATGCAATTTAAGCTTTTTCATCTCTTTCTTTTTTTAATCTCATCATAATAACAATAAGCCATCGCAATTACTGTCAATATCAATAGACAAAAAGCTTTAGTTTGATTATAATAGTCTCATCAACAGCATGGAGGTTTTTATATGGAAAATATTAGAGCCGGTATAATCGGATGCGGCGGCATTGCTAACGCAAAACATCTTCCCGCAATAAAAGAACTGGGTAAGGTGGACATGGTCGCTTTCTGCGATATAATTAAAGAAAGAGCTGAAAAAGCCAAAAAAGAATATGGCGCCAAGGATGCACTTGTATTTGAAGACTATAAAGAACTGCTAAAGCTTGACCTTGACGCTGTATATGTTTGCACTCCAAACCGCAGCCATTCCACAATAACAGTAGACGCTCTGCATTCGGGAAAAAATGTAATGTGTGAAAAGCCTATGGCTATAAACCCAAAAGAAGCTATTCTTATGTGCGAAGCCGCAAAAGAAACAGGCAAAATACTAACAATAGGCTATCAAAACCGTTACCGCCCCGACAGCATATACCTAAAGCGAGCCTGCGATGCGGGAGAACTCGGAGAAATCTATTTTGCCAAGGCAAATGCCATAAGGCGCAGAGCTGTCCCTACATGGGGTGTGTTTTTAAACGAGTACGAGCAAGGCGGCGGCCCGCTTATTGATATAGGCACTCACGCTCTTGACCTTACTCTTTGGACCATGAATAATTATGAACCAAAATATGTGGTCGGCACAGTGTACCACAAGCTAAACAACGATACGGAAACCGCCAATGCCTGGGGCGACTGGGATCCTAAGCTTTTTACAGTTGAAGACAGCGCGTTCGGCTTTATTGTTATGGAAAACGGAGCTACAATTATGTTGAGCGCAAGCTGGGCTCTTAACACATTAGAAGTGGAGGAGGCGGCAACGGTTCTTTCAGGCACAAAGGGCGGTGCGGATATGCACGACGGGCTGCGCATAAACGGTGTAAAATACAACCGCCAGTTTATGGAAAAACCCGACCTTTCAGCAAATGATGTGGATTATTATCAAGGGAATAACTATTCAGCCCAGGTGTTAGAACAGCTTGCCTTTGTAAATGCTTTGCAAAACAAAGACGAAGTTGTTGTAAAGCCTGAGCAAGCGCTCGTTGTAACAAAAATATTGGATGCCATTTACGAATCCGCAAAGAGCGGAAAACCTGTATATTTTGCAGATAAATACGGAGGGAAATAATGAAAAATATTAAAATAGCTTATCAGCTTTACTCGGCGAGAGAACTTGTTGCAAAAGATATGCGAAAAGTTCTATGCAGCTTGTCAGAGCTTGGCTATGAAGGTGTTGAATTTGCAGGTTTCTTTGGCTTCAGAAGCGAAGAAATAAATGATATGCTTAAAGAATTCAGCCTTAAAGCCGTATCAAGCCATGTTCCGGTTAAAAACTTGCGTGAAGATTTAGATAATATTATAAAATATCATAAAGAAATTGGCTGCAAATATATAACTGTTCCATACATAGAAAAAGGCGAACGCCCAGGAGAAGCCGGCTTTGCGGATATCTTGCGTCTAATATATACGGTAGGCCAGAAATGCCACGAAAACGGCTTGCAGCTTTTGTACCATAACCATGATTTTGAGTTTGAAAAAGTTTCCGGAATGTATGGGCTGGACTTTATATATTCGGCAATACCTGAAGAACTTCTCAAAAGCGAAATAGACACCTGCTGGGTGCATTATGCAGGGCTTGATCCTTCAGAATATGTGAAAAAATACACAGGCAGAGCCCCTGTTATACACTTAAAAGACTATAACGGCGCTAAGATAGCGGGAGACCCATATGCCCTCATAGGCCTTAAAGACGAAGGCAAAAAAGATGGCGGTTTCGCTTATGCCCCGTTTGGGCACGGCGTCCAAAATGTTAAGGAGCTCCTTAATGCAGGCGAAAGCGCAGGCGCGGAGTGGTTTATTATTGAGCAGGACGAACCCACTGAAAACGGTCCAATGGAAGATGCGAAACTCAGCATACAGTCCATAATAAATGCAAGATAAACTGCGTGTAGCCGTAATCGGCGCCACGGGCATGGTTGGCAGGCGCTTTGTAGAACTGCTTCAACAGCATCCCTGGTTTAGTATAAATTGCCTTGCTGCAAGCAGCCGCAGCGCAAATAAGCGTTACGGCGATGTTGTAAACAGCAGCAATATAAACGATGACATACTAAACATTATAGTGGATGACGCGGCCGATATTAAGAGCGTTGCGAAAAAGTCAGACCTTGCCTTTTGCGCCGTATCTTTAAGCAAAGAAAAAACCCGCGCCTTGGAAGAAGCGTACGCTTCTTTAGGCCTGCCTGTAATAAGCAACAATAGCGCCTGCAGGCTTGTGCCCGATGTTCCTATGGTAATACCAGAAGTAAATGCGGATCATTTTGAAGTGATTGCCGCACAGCAAAAGCGGTTAAATACTAAAACAGGCTTTATAGCTGTAAAACCCAACTGCTCCATACAAAGCTTTGTGCCGCCTCTCACTCCCCTGCTCAAATACGGCATAGAAAAAATTTTCGTATGCACATATCAGGCTATAAGCGGCGCCGGAAAGACATTTGAAACATTTCCTCAGATAGTAGATAACATCATACCTTATATACCCGGCGAAGAAGAAAAAAGCCAAATTGAACCGCTTAAAGTGTGGGGGCATCTTAACAATGATAAAAGCCAAATTGTTTTTGCGGATGAGCCTACAATAAGCGCCCAATGCCTTCGAGTGCCCGTTTCTGACGGGCATATGGCAGCAGTTTCAGTTAAATTTTCAAATAAGCCCTCAATTAAAGATATAAAGGCCGCATGGAACAAGCCTTCGCCCATAGCACATCTTAAGCTTCCAAGCAGCCCTGGACCCTACCTTAAATATTTTGAAGAGGACGACCGCCCGCAAACCCTGCTTGATAGAATGTTGGGCCATGGCATGAGTATCTCCGTAGGAAGGCTTAGGGAAGACCCTTTGCTTGATTACCGTTTTGTATGTTTGTCGCACAACACTGTGCGCGGCGCTGCGGGCGGTGCCGTGCTCTGTGCCGAATACCTTTATAAAAAAGGATATATACATAAGGATATTACATGAAAAAAACAATCTTTAAGGGCTGCGCTACTGCCCTTATAACTCCTTTTAAGAACAACCAAATAGACAAAAAAGCGCTTGAAAAACTAATAGCCTATCAGCTGGACAATGGCGTGTCCGCTCTTGTAGCCTGCGGAACAACGGGAGAGCCTGCCGCACTGTCAATAGACGAATGGGAAAGTGTTTTAAAAATATGCGTTAATGAATCCGCAGGTTCGGTACCCGTAATTGCAGGGACCGGCAGCAACAACACCTTAGAAGTTGTGGAAAAGGCAAGGCGGGCAAAAGAATTGGGCGCTTCCGCTCAGCTTGTAGTAACGCCTTATTATAATAAAACAACGCAGGAAGGCCTTATAGCCCATTATAAATACATAGCGCAAAACAGCGAATTGCCTATAATAGTTTATAATGTACCTTCAAGAACCGGCATGACTATAGAGCCTCAAACCATAGCAGCTCTTGCTAAAATAGACGGCATAGCAGCAGTAAAAGAAGCCACCTCCGATATTGCCTTGCTTGCCGATATGATGCACGCCTGCAAAAGCGAGCTTGATTTTTATTCGGGCTCTGATGAAAGCATAGTGCCTTTCATGTCGCTTGGAGGGCTTGGAGTTATATCTGTTTTAAGCAATGTCATTCCCAAGGCAGTAAGCGATATTACATCTTTTATGCTTAAAGACGAATATAAAAAGGCTGCAGCCATGCAAATAAAGTTAATGCCTTTTGTCAGAGCTTTGTTTTCTAAAACGAGCCCTATACCTGTAAAAGCGGCGCTAAGCCTTTTGGGGCTTTGCGAAAACGAAGTCCGTCTACCGCTTATACCAATGTGGGAAACGGATAGCTTAAAGCAAATAATGAAGGAGCTAAACATACTGTGAAAAAACTTATTCTTTGCGGAGCCTGCGGCAGAATGGGCAGATGGGTTGCAAGCGAAGCTTGCTCTCATAATTTTAACATAGTATGCGGGATAAACCCCAAGGCCAAGCCTTACGCAGAATTTCCCATATATGAAAGTTTTTCGCAAGTGCATGAACAGGCGGATGTGCTGATAGATTTTTCGCTTCCATCAGCTTTGCCGGATTTGTTGAGCTTTATTGTATCGAGAAAAATCCCCGCAGTATTATGCGTAACAGGTTATGACAATGAACAGATTAATGCAATATCAAAGGCTTCAAAAGAAATCCCCTTATTTTTCAGCAGCAATATGTCAATGGGCGTTTATGTATTAAACCGCCTTGCTGCACAGGCAAAAAAGTTTCTGCCTGGTTATGATATAGAGATTATTGAACAGCATCATCGCAACAAAGCTGATGCTCCAAGTGGCACCGCCAAAACATTATATGAAACGCTAAAAAGCGCAGATACTAATCTTGTAGCAGGCCGTAACAGCCAAAGCGGCAAAAGACAAGATAACGATATAGGCATAAGCTCTGTACGCGGAGGCAGTATAAACGGCATACATGAGGTTTGCTTTTTAGGCGATGGTGAAAACATAAGTATAAAGCACACAGCTGAAAGCCGCAGCATATTTGCAACAGGCGCCTTAAAGGCAGCCGAATTTATTATCGGCAAAGCGCCCGGGCTTTACAGTATGGACGACTATTTTTTGCTTACACAACAATGAATTTAAAGATTTTTTATGACAAGCTGTAAAGCAGTAGGCATAATTGCAGAGTACGACCCGTTTCATAACGGCCACGAAAGACAGATACGCATGGCCAAGGAACAGACCGGAGCTAAGTATGCTGTGGCAATTATCAGCTGCTCATTTTCTCAGCGAGGAAGTCTTCATACCTTTTCCAATCATGACAGAGCGAAAATGGCTTTGTGCGGCGGAGCCGATATTGTGCTGGGCCTTCCATTTAGCTTTGGAACTGCCCAAGCCAATCGTTTTGCCTTAGGCGGTGTATATGCTCTCTCTCAATTTAAGGCGATCGATAGGCTTTGCTTTGGCGTTGAGGAAGAACTTTTACCTTATTTTGATAAAAGTATAAAGGCAATGCAAAGCTCAGTTTATGCAGAGTGCGTAAAACAAAAAGTTAGCCAAGGCGATTCGGCTGCAAAAGCTCAAGGTCTGGCATTAGCCAAAGCACTTAATATAAAAAACAGCGATATTTTAAACGCTCCCAACTTTATTTTGGGCCTATGCTATATACAGGCTTTAAACGACATCAACAGCAGCATACAGCCATTGGCAATACCGCGCCCAGGAAGCTACAGCGCTTCACAAGATCCTAAAGCGCCGTCTGCATCTGTTTTAAGACATAAAATGCTTTCAGGCGATTGGCAGCATGCCGCATTGGCTTTGCCTGGCACAAGCTTAAATATAGCTAAGCAGGCATTTTTAAAAGGTAATTATGCTTTGCCAAAGACTCTTGATACTTTTATTTTAGCAAAAATTCTTTTGCAAAATTCCGCATCGCTTTCAAATATACCGGAAATATCAGAAGGGCTTGAAAACAGATTTTTAAAGGCAGCTAGAAACTCAGGCAGCGTTAAGGAACTTATTGAACAAGTTAAAACGAAGCGCTACACATATAGCCGCTTGTTAAGAGCATTAGCGCATATTGCTGTTGGAACTAAAAAAGACGAACTTTCTAAGTTGCCGCAATTTATAAGGCTGCTTGGCTTTAAAAAATCTTCAGAAGAACTTTTTAAAAGCTTTTCAAAAAACCTGAAAATTATTTCAAATCCAACCGATGGGCTTCCTAAAGAAGATTTATATGCAGATATACTTTGGCATTTGGCAAGTAAGCAGCATGCTGCTAAAATATATACAGAACCTATTGTAATTATTTAGAAAGGCTTAAACATGAGAGAGATTTCCGTACAACAAATAGAAGAAACAACAAAACAGCTGTTCCTTTCGGCAGGAACGGATATAGGAAGTGATGTAAGCTCTTGCCTAAACCTTGCTTTAAAGCAGGAACCTTCCCCTGTTGGCAAAAATGTGCTGGAACAGATAATAGAGAATAACCATATAGCTGCAAAAGAAAAACTGCCTATATGCCAGGATACAGGCATGGCGATAATTTTTGCAGAAATTGGGCAAGACGTGCATATAACTGGCGGCAGCTTTGAAGAAGCGATAAACCGCGGCGTGCGCAGCGCATACAAAGACGGTTATTTTAGAAAATCTATTGTATCCGAGCCATTATTCAACAGAAAAAACACAAAGGACAATACGCCTGCCGTAATACATGTAAAACTTGTAGAAGGAAGCAATATAAAGTTTACAGCAGTAGCCAAAGGCTTTGGAAGCGAAAATATGAGCGCAATAAAAATGCTCGTCCCCGCAGACGGCATAGAAGGCGTTAAAAAGTTTGTGCTTGACACCGTGCAAAACGCAGGGCCTAACCCCTGCCCTCCAATAATAGTCGGCATAGGCATAGGCGGAAGCTTTGAAAAGGCGGCTATAATGGCGAAAAAATGCACTGCAAAGCCGCTGAATGAAAGCAACCCTGATAAGCAATATGCGCAGCTTGAAAAAGAGCTGCTTGAAGATATAAACCGCTTAGGCATAGGCCCCGGCGGACTCGGCGGCAAAACAACCGCATTAAAAGTGCACATAGAATATGCTCCGACCCACATTGCCGGAATGCCTGTTGCAATAAACATATGCTGCCATGCGGCAAGGCATAAGTCTGCAACTATTTGATATATATAGGAGGAACAATGCAGCATTATTCCATACAACTTCCATTAACTAAAGAGGATGTGCTTATGCTCCGTGCGGGCGACAGCGTTTCGTTATCCGGCGAACTCTACACCGCAAGGGACGCCGCCCACAAGCGATTGGTCGATCTTGCAGAGCAAAACAAAGCTTTGCCATTTGACATAGTTAATCAAACAATTTACTATGTAGGTCCTGCACCGGCGCCTCCCGGCCATGCAGTAGGTTCAGCAGGGCCTACCACAAGCTACCGCATGGATGCCTATACGCCAAAGCTTTTGCAGCTTGGCCTTAAAGGCATGATAGGCAAAGGCAAAAGGAACCGCGACGTTATAGAAGCCATGAAAAAATACAAGGCTGTATACTTTGGCGCTACGGGCGGAGCGGCAGCGCTTATTTCAAAAAGCATTGAAAAAGCCGAAGTTATAGCTTATCCTGATTTGGGAGCGGAAGCCATACACCGCTTTGTCGTTAAGGATTTTCCCGTAATAGTGCTTATAGATTCTCTTGGCAATAATTTATATGAAAGCGGTCCAAAAAAATATAGAACAAT
>JBMNUE010000069.1:0-9634 GCA_050946095.1 Christensenellales bacterium | reverse complement strand
GATACCGCAGGGAACGGAGGCTTAGGCTTCGGTTCTCCGCGCTTGCCTTCTATGGACGCCATAAGCGCAGTTTCTTCGCCGCATACGAAAGCGCCGGCGCCAAGGCGCAGCTGTATGTCAAAATCAAAGCCGCTGTTCAATATGTTTTTGCCTAAAAGGCCGTATTCGCGCGCTTGGTTTATGGCTGTTGTAAGCCTTTGAACGGCTATTGGGTATTCGGCGCGCACATATATATAGCCTTCGTCAGAACCTATGGCGTATCCACATATTGCCATGGCTTCAAGCACGCTGTGCGGGTCGCCTTCCAATATGGATCTATCCATAAAGGCGCCGGGGTCCCCTTCGTCCGCATTGCAGACCACATATTTTTTATTTGATTTGCTGTTTGCTGCGAACTGCCATTTTTGGCCTGCGGGGAAACCTCCGCCGCCGCGCCCTCTTAAGTTTGCCTGCTTAATTATATCTATAACATCCTGCGGTTTCTTTTCAAGCAGGCATGTCGCAAGCGCTTTGTAGCCGTCAAAAGCTATATATTCGTCTATGTTTTCAGGGTCTATCACGCCGCAGTTGCGCAAGGCAATTCTTGTCTGGTGCTTGTAGAAAGTTATTTCATCAAGCGGCTTTCCCGCATCGTGATGCTCCCCTTTGTCCGTATATACAAGGCGGCGCACTATGCGTCCCTTCAAAAGGTGCTCTTCAGTAATTTCCTGAACGTCTTCCGCCTTTACATGCGAATAGAATGTTCCGTCCGGGTATACTATAACAACAGGCCCCGCTTCGCACAGACCGAAGCAGCCCGTTTGAATTACCTTAACTTCATTTTCGAGATGATGTTTTTTTAGCTGCTCGTCAAATTCCTTAAGTATAAGACCGGAACCTGAAGAGTGGCAGCCAGTACCTCCGCAGACCAATACATGCGAACGAAATAATTCCATGTTGCCTCCTTATTTATCGGCCTCTGCCGTGCCTATTGTGTATTCCGTAACGGGATTGCCGTTTACTATATGCTCAAGCACTATGCGCTTTGCTTTTTCCGGGGTGAGGTTTACATATGTTACCTTTTCTCCCCCTGGAACAATAACATCCGCCATGGGTTCGTAACGGCAAAGCCCTATGCATCCGGTTTGGGTAACCTGCACATGGCTTAGGCCCCTAAGCGCAGCTTCCTCTATAAATGCCTGCATTACAGGGCGCGCTCCCGCTGCAATACCGCAGGTCGCCATGCCTACGACGATTCTTGTAACGCCGCTTTTATCGTCCTTGCGCAAATTGATGTTTTTAAGCGTTTGCTCTCTTATTGCTTTTAATTCTTCAAGCGTTTTCACGTTTCATAGCCTCCTAATATATCTGATGTGTTTTCTTCAATGTATTTATTAAGCCAAAGCGCAACCTGCGGTTCATACAGCGGCACTTCACCCAAAACTTCTTTAAGTTCTCCCGTGGAAACGGAAAAGCGCTTATCCGCCGAAGAAACTTCCAGCAAAAAATTTATATCTTCATTTGCGCTTATAAGGTTTGATACGCTTCCCGCAATATCGCCAAGCGGTATGCAGTCTATATTGGACAGAACATAGCTCGCTTCAATTGACGTGCCTTTATTCTCCTGGCTGATAATTTTAAACGTTCCCCCGCTTTGCTCGGCGCTCTGCTTTGCAAGCGGTATTCCAAGGCCTATCTTCCTTGTGGTGCGGCTTGTTACAAACGGGCTTAACGCTGCCTCGGCCTCTTTCTGCGACATGCCCCTGCCGTTATCAACTAAACTAAGAATCAGCATATCTTTTTTTAGTTCAAGCTTTAACTCTATATGCTTAGCTCCCGCAGCAATGCTGTTTTGGCAAAGATCAATTATATGCAGGGACAAGTCTTTCATTTATTTTTCAATATAAGGCTGTAAAATACCCGGTACATCGTCTGCAACTATTCTGCCGTGCACCTCGTCGTTTATGGTCATAACAGGCGCAAGCCCGCAAGCTCCTATGCAGCGCGTGGCCTGCAGGGTAAATTTCCCGTCCTTGCTCGTTTTGCCGGGCTGTATATCAAGCTCCTCGCAGATCCTGTCAAGCACACCTTGGCTTCCGCGCACATAACACGCAGTGCCCATGCAAACGCTTATAATGTATTTGCCCTTCGGCTCAAGAGAAAACTGAGAATAAAAAGTCGCCACTCCATAAACTTCAGAAAGCGTAACGCCAAGACCTTCGGCAATTTTTATTTGCACATCCATTGGTACGCAGCCTAAAACATTTTGGGCGTACTGCATAACGCGCATAAGAGCCGTTGCATCTCCCTTGTATTCGGCTATATAGCGCTCTATCTGTTGCATTTTTTCTTGTTTTTCAGACAATGTGCGACCCTCCTTAAACAAATGATCCGTTATATATTATCATAAAAACAAGCTTTAGTGCCTTGTTTTAGATAATGAAACAATATTATTCATGTCCCTGTCGGGCGAAATGCGTCCCGCCGCTGTCCAGATAAGCCAGTATATCCGCTGTGTTGTTTTTGCAGGGCAGGGCGTTCTCCTTTTCCGAAATATCTCCCAGATAATGCGCGTCCGAAGAAAAGACTGTTCTTAAGCCTTTAGGGACAGTCTCTCCTTTATTTGTTTCAACCGTATGTATGGCTGTGTTTTCAGGTATAAAGCCAAGCATAGAAATAAGGCCGTTGCTTCTATATATATGCGCCGGCACCGGAACGCCCCCAAAAGCTCTTATTTGCTTTACGGCATCGTCAAACGATATTGTAAGAGGAGCAATAAGCAGCTCTTCTTCAATATTTGTAATCTGGTCATTTTCATCCATATAATGCTGCACGCCAAAAAAATCAGGCTTATTTTTTATATGCCTTCTGTAAGAACAAAGGCTTAAGTTAAATTTTTCAGCCTGTTCAGGGCTTGGAAAATAGCCTAACAAATGCACTTCCTCTGCAGTGTTAAGCTCTATTCCCGCGATTAAATTTATATTGAATTTTTTAGCGGCCGTATACGCTGCGCGCACGTTTCCCGCACTGTTATGATCGGTTATTGCAATGCAGTCGAGACCTTTTAACTGCGCCATGGCGCAGATATTGTTTGGCGTCATATCGTTGTCTGCGCAGGGCGACAGGCAGCTGTGTATATGCAGGTCGTAATAAACCATCAGCAGGAGGGCAGCCCGTTTGAACTTAGCAGAGCGCAGATTTCATACGAGCTCAAAGGGCTTGAAAGAACTGCTATATTTTCTTCATCCGCCTTTTTTAGAATTTCTTCCTGCATGTTGGCGCTTTCGGGAAGCACTATGCAGCTCATTTCCTTAAGGCTTGCAACCGCAATAACATTCATATGCGTCTGCACGGTAACCCAAACGCATCCGGGCTTGGCTTTTGCCATTACCCAGCTTAGAAGGTCGCATGCGTAGCCGCATTTTGCCTGTTTGCTTGAATTAGGCGAATTAAGTTTTTTTGCGTTTAACAATTCCTGTATCTGCTCTATATTCATAGCTGCTCCTATTCTCTTTTTGTATTGGACATATCTACCATTTGCTGCGCCATAACTTTAAGGCGGTCGCGCAATATAAATATGCAGTCTGTAATTGAATAATATCCGCGGACTATATCTTCTGCAAAGGATTGGCATGTGGGCGAACCGCATGAGCCGCAGTCGTAGCCCGGCAATTTTTCAAGTATTTCCTCTATTTTTTCCATTTTTTCTATGGCAGATGAAATTTCGCTGTCAAGCTGCATGGAGCGGTTGGCTAAAATAGGCTCGTCATGGTCTAAATTGTAGCAATTGAGCACGCTGTTTGGCACCGCTTTATTTATGTCCCGCTTGGGAAGCTTATCCATAAGCTGTATAACGCGGTTTCTTGCTACATACTGGTTTTCGTAAGTCAGAGGCCCTCCGACACAGCCCCCGGGACAGGCAGAGCCTTCAAAATAATCAAGGTCGTTCAGTTTGCCGTTTTCCACTTCTTCAAGCACATGCATTACATTTTCTATGCCGTCGACGGCCATGGAGCGGTTGGCTTTTATGGCAACGGTTTCTCCGCCGGAGTTGGCCCACGCCACACCAAAAGGCGTTGCAATATCTGAATTTTCAATTTCTTTAGCATGGTTAAGCACAGGGTACAGCTTGGCATATATATCCAGCATGGATATTACGCCGTCAACATCTGAACTTTTCTGCCCTATGGGGCTTCTTACGGCGGTAACCTTAGCAGCGCAAGGGCTTATAAAGAACACGCCTATTTCTTTTTCATTTACGCCGTTTAATTTTGCGAATTCTTTTTTTGCCATTATGGCAGCCACTTCCATGGGCTGGCGCACGTTTATAATGTTTGGTATAAGCGTTGGGAATTTAATCTGTATCATGCGCGTAACGGCAGGACAGGCAGAAGAAATAAGCGGGCGCGGAAAGTCGTTTGACTTTAGCTTTTCGCGCACATAGCGCGTTACTACGTCCGCTCCTTTAGCTACCTCGTAAACTTCGGTAAAGCCTATGCTTTTTAAGGCTTCCAGTATGGTGGCTATGTTTTTTACCTTGTCAAACTGCCCGTACAGAGAAGGCGCGGGTATAGCGATTTTATATTTATAGTTATCTATTATAGAAAAATCATCCGTCATCGCCACTTTCGCATGGTAGCCGCAGGTGCGTATGCATTCGCCGCAGTCTATGCACCTTTCGTCCATAATATGCGCGCGGCCTTCGCGCACGCGTATGGCTTCCATGGGGCATTTTTTAAGGCATTTTGTGCATCCTTTGCAGCGGCTCGCATCGAGCATGACAGAATGAAAGCGTTTGCTCATAATTTGCTTCCTTTAAAATAAAAACCTAATGATATTTCCGTTCCTTTGTTAAGGGCGGATTCTATCTTGAATTCATCGGCATTTCTTTTCATGTTGGGAAGCCCCATTCCGGCGCCAAAGCCCATATTTTGAGCAACGGAATCCGCCGTGGAATAGCCTTCCACCATGGCCTTTGCAACATCTTCTATGCCGGGGCCTATGTCCTTTGATTTTATCCAAATAATATCGTCATCAATAAGCATTTCTATTTCGCCGCCAAGAGAGTGTATTACGAGATTCATTTCCACTTCGTATGCGGCAACGGAGATACGCCGAAGCACGGCCCCATCTATGCCAAGCTGCTTTAAAATGCGCTTGATGCTGGCGCTCGCTTCCCCCGCCCTTAGATAATCGCCTTTTTGCACGCTGTACTTTTCATGAATCATTTTTTATTCCGCTTTCCATTCCATGGGCGCGCCGCGCAGGCCGCCTTCGTACAAAAGCCCTGCGCATGTAAACATAGTTTTATTCGCTGTAAGCACAACAAGGTTCATTTGGTCGGCTCTTGCTATAATCTCTTCGTTTGGCACCTTGCCCCTTGCAAAAACAAGGCATTTAAGGTCCAAAATTTCAGCCGTCCTTAAAACATGCATATTTGTAAGACCGGTCAGCAAAACGGTTTTTTCGTTAACAAAAGCAAGCACATCGCTCATAAGGTCTGAACAGCAGGCGCTTTGCACTTCGGTCGAAAGTTTGTCCTCCCCGCATAGAATGCGGGCATCCAATATGGAAACGATGTCTGATATTGTCATAACATACCTCCGTATGAGCTATAATAAGCTATTTGCTGTCCTTGCGTCAAGCAAAACCCCTATGTTTAGGCACGGTTCCTTCCGTATTGTTAATCCCTGCGCGCTGCAAAGCCTCATTGGGCCTTGCTTGCAGAACACGCTGTGTAATGATATAATCTGAATAAATTTAAAGGATTAGTCTTAATTAAAGGATTAGCCTAGGATAAGGAGTGCTACTATGACACCTGATTATGTATTTATGACAGATAGCGACAGTGATTTGCCTTTTTATATAGCACAGGAGCGCAATATACCCGTGGTACAGATGCCCTACACCTTGGATAATGTAGAATACCTGGACGACAACGGCAAAACCGGTCAGGAAAAAACGCTTTTTAAGCGTATGCGCGAAGGAAGCACTCCAGTTACTTCTCTGCTTCCGACAGCCGTATACCTAGAGTATTTTGAGCCTATCTTAAAAGAAAAGGATCTGCTGTTCATAGCCTTTTCGTCTCAAATGTCAAACACCATTAAAAACATTTACGAAGCAAGAGAACAGCTCCTTAAAGAATATCCAGAGCGCAAGTTTTTAGTAGTAGACACTATGTCCATAAGCATACCTATGACGCTTATAGTATTGCGCGCGCACGATATGTATTTAAACGGCGCCTCTATGGAAGAAATAGAACAATGGGTTCTTGAAAACCGCTTTAAATTCCAGGCTTGGTTTACCGTTGACGATTTGATATACCTTAAGCGCGGCGGCAGAATCACCTCGACAAGCGCATTTTTCGGCTCCCTTCTCGATATAAAGCCCATATTGGTAATAGGCAAATGCGGTAAAATAGTTCCTGCAGGCAAAGTGCAGGGAAATAAAAAAGCCCTTAAAACCATAGTTGAAAAAACTGTTGAAAATATAGAAAACCCTGATAAGCAAAACATAATAATAATGCATGCAGATGTTGAAGAAAGCGCCAACGAACTTAAAAAAATGCTTGAAAATGCATTGCCCGAAGCAAAAAATAGAATAATAATACATATGGTAGGCCCTGTTATAGGCGCGCACTGCGGCCCGGGCACGCTCGCCGTATGCTTTATGGGAAAGGAACGCCCAATTTAATGGGCAAAACTCTTATAACCGTTCAAGACCTGTCCTGCGTGGGCAGGTGTTCGCTTGCTGTTGCGCTTCCTGTGCTTAACTGCCTTGGCATTCAAACATATCCATTGCCCACAGCGCTTCTAAGCAGCCACACAGGCTTTGACAACCCGTTTAGGAAAAACCTTACGCAGGAAATGAAGCATATACTCTCCCATTGGGAGGATATTTTGCACAATGTGGACGCCGTATATGTAGGCTATATTGCGCACAGCAAACAGGTGCCGATTATAAAAAAACTTTTGATACAGCAAAAAGAGCGGGGCGCTAAAATATATATAGACCCCGTTATGGGCGATAATGGAAAGCGCTATAAATCCATAAGCAAAAAGCAATGCGAAGCTTTGACGGATCTGTGTTCATACGCCGACTGGATTTTCCCAAACAAAACGGAAGCCGCCATATTGCTTAACATGCCCTTTGACAGTTTGCCTGATGATAAAGAAATATTGCAGAGCTTAATAGACAAATTTTCATGCAACGCAGTTCTTACGGGCGTTAAAACTTCAAGCCGCACAATAGGCGCAGCGCTTAAAGCGCAAAATAACTCCGAAGAAGTTTTTCACCCCTTCGTACCCGGTCATTTTGTCGGCACCGGGGATTTGTTTGCTTCTGTGTTTATCGCCGCTGTTATGAATGAATTAGATATGAAGCAAGCATTGAATTTAGCCGCGCATTTTGTATATCGCTGCATTTGCAAGACGCAAGAAGATGTTCTTTTCGGTGTGCCGTTTGAAAAAGAGCTTTATTCTCTTATGACGGATTTTCAAAAAATAAAATTGCAGGAGAAAAATTAATGGAAAATTTCTGGTTTCCGTTTTTGCTGACTGTGGGTGCGGGTCTTTGCACTGGTATTGGAGGCGTAATAACGCTTTTCCAAGACAAGCGCAGCACGCGCTTTTTGTCTTTATGCATGGGTTTTTCGGCAGGCGTTATGATATACGTTTCCATGATAGAGCTTTTCCACGATGCGAACAGATTTTTAAGCTCCGTTTACGGAGAAAAGGACGGCTCATTATACACCATGCTTTCTTTTTTTGCCGGCATACTGATAATAGCCGTAATAGATAAGCTTATTCCTACAAGCGAAAACCCGCACGAAATCAGCCTGTCCTGCAGCAGCGACCAACAGGATATGGATACGGATTCTCTAAGGCACACATTTATTGTTTCGGCAATAGCCATTGCAATACATAATTTTCCGGAAGGCGTTGCCACATTTGTAAGCGCTTCACAATCTTACAAAGTGGCTCTTCCTACCGTTATAGCTATAGCGCTGCACAATATACCTGAAGGCATTACCGTTGCAATACCTGTATTTTGCGTAACAGGCAACCGCAGAAAGGCTGTTGCAGCAAGCTTTTTAACCGGCCTAAGCGAACCTTTGGGAGCCGTTATTGCCTACCTTTTCCTGCATCCTTATTTAAACGACACTTTGTTTGGAGTGGTAAACGCCATAGTTGCAGGCATTATGGTGTTCATTTCTTTTGACGAACTGCTGCCCGGAGCTGAAAAGTTTGGGGAACACCACACGGCGCTGTACGGGCTTTTGGCCGGTATGCTAGTAATGGCGATAAGCCTTTGGATGTTTATTTAGTAATTAAATATAGTTTTTTTAATGCCGCTTTAATACAGCATTTGCCAATAAAAGCATAACGATTAATACATATATATTTTGACAAACAGCGGTTTGATGCGGAGGCTTTCACTTGACATTAGACGATATTAAACAAAGAGCCGGCGACGAAGCTTGGCGCCACGGCGTAAAACTATATAATGGAAACCGTGCGGAAAAGCTGCGCGCTTTTAAGTCTTTCTGCGAATACACAGTTGAAGACGATATTTTGCATTTGGTGAAAATAATGGCAAACGGAGCCATTATTACAGATGGAGAAAATAAATTTAACGCCTATACCGTAGCGGCTCTTTTGCAGGCGAGCAGAGACGGCGTTCTTAAGCAGCTTATTTTAACCCGCAGAAGCCTTGCTGCCGACAGCCTTTTTGATTCGATTGCAATGCCTCTTTCCGCGGCGGATGATGTGAAGCTGGAAATAACAATAGGTATTAACCGCAATTCCCCCGCCACAATTTCTTTTAGAACGGGCATAAGCCGTCTTTATGTTGTCCGCGACCCCGAAAAATTTATTAGCCATGTGCTGCAGTCTAAGCCTTTAAAATTTGGAAAGCAATTTACATACGACCCCAAAACCGCAGATTATACAAAAGAACAAAAAGAGCTTTTGCGTATAATAGGCTTATATATAAGCACCCTGCGCAAAGCAGGGCAGCCTGTAAACGCAAATGAAGCGCGCTATCTCCCTTTAAGCGATGAGCTAAGCCCGATAGTTTTCAGCCGCCTTGAAAGCATGGATTTTTATTGCTCAAATTCAAAAGACATACAGCAGGGCATAGAAACCGTTCCACTGCCAACCGTATTTAAGGTATCTGGAAATAAGCAGTCCGTCAGCATAGAAAGCGTTCTTCCTAACGATGCACAGCTTATGACTATTGACGGCGCCTATGTGTTTTTTGACGGGAAAATTCAAAAGCTTAAAGAACAGGATAGAAAGCTGTTTATTACTCTGTACTCCAATAGAAGCGGCGGAAAAGCCACATTCAACTTTAAAAAAAGCAATATACCGCGCGTAATGGGAGAACTGCTGCCGTCCATTATGCGCAGCGCCCCCGTGCATTTTGACGATCGTTTAAGCAAAAGCGTTATACGCGTGCCTTTCCGCTCAAAAATATTTTTAGATAAAGACGGCACCGCTATTACAGCTAAAGTAAATTTTCAATATGGGGATATAGATATAGACCCTTTCATTATAAACGACGGCGCCCCGGTGCTTTTATTAAGGGACTCGGCGGGCGAAAAATCCGTAATGGACGCCTTGGCGGAATCAGGCTTTAAGGTGCGCAAGGGGCA
>JBMNUE010000068.1:0-9734 GCA_050946095.1 Christensenellales bacterium | reverse complement strand
CGTATGGCAGCAGCCCTTACGGACAATACAACCCATTTGACAGGTACCGCAGCAGCGGCCAATACAGCGGCAGCCAATATTCGCAGGGAAGATTTGACCCTGCAAGGCGTTTTATTTTCAGCCAGCGTTACAGCGAAGCGCTGTTTTATTTGAATCAGCACCGCGACGGCAGCGCCGAATGGTATGCGCTTAGCGCCTTAGCTAATTACGGCTTAGGCAATATTGTTACCGCCATAGACCATATAAATACAGCTCGGCAGATGGATCCGAGCAACCCTGAATATATACAGATACAAAGGCAGATACAAAACAGCAGCACGGTATATCAGGAGCAAAGCAAAGGCTTTGGTTTCCCGATATTTGGCGGCGTTCTGCCCATATGCTGGGGCATGTTTATGTGCATGCACTGCCCCTTCTGCTTCTGCTGCTGAAAGGAAATATTATGAACAATTGGAGACAAAAATTATACGCATTTATGCAGGATAGAAACGGCCCGGACGCTTTAGGCATTTTTTCTTTAAAAGCGTACATAGCGCTTGTTATAATAAACTTCTTTGTGCGCGTCAGGCTGTCTTTTCTGCTTACGCTGCTGTTCATATGGATATTGTTCCGTTTTCTTTCAAAAAACATCAACCAAAGGCATATAGAAAATGAAAAGTTTTTAAGGTTCAGCCAAAAATTCAAGAAGCAATTTTTGCAATTCAAAAACCGCATAAAAGAGCGGAACACCCATAGATACAGAAAATGCCCTAATTGCCATACTACGCTGCGGCTAAAAAAACAAATCGGAACAGTGAATGTGCACTGCCCCGTCTGCAAGACGGATTTTACCGTTAATATAAAACATTAGTTTGTTTTGAAGTTTCGGCAAAGCATCTTAGATGCTTTGCCGGATAGCATTTTCGCTTGGATGCTTGCGCTCCATAAAGCTAAATGCGGAGAATGCTAAGCTTTTGATGCTCTTGCAGCCTTAGCTATGGAAGCTTTTAACTCTTACACTCACTGGGCTTTGCCCCATGAACAATACTTTATATAAATTATAAGGCAAAGTGACCCAAAGCATTTTGCCTTTTACTTGATAGCTTATGCTCCATAAAGCTAAATGCAGATAATGCTAAGCTTTTGATACTCTTGCACCCTTAGCGATGGAAGCTTTTAACTCTTACACTCACTGAGGCTTTGCCCCATGAACAATACTTTATATAAATTATAAGGCAAAGTAATTAGGGCACTTTGCCTTTTGCTTGATAGCTTACGCTCAATAAAGCTAAATGCGGAGAATGCTAAGCTTTTGATGCTCTTGCACCCTTAGCGATGGAAGCTTTTAACTCTTACACTCACTGAGGCTTTGCTCCTTGAACAATACTTTATATAAATTATAAGGCAAAGTGACCAGGGCACTTTGCCTTTTGCTTAGTTGCTTATGCTCCATAAAGCTAAATTCAGATAATGGCTAAGTTTCAAAGCACATTAAGCTTTTTGCGGTTATAAATTTTCGCCGCCTGAAATTAAACATTGCTTTGCATACAGCTTGAAACTTAATATATTTTATAAATTATTGGATTAGAGTGTGTGCGTCCTTAGTTTCAGCTTATTTTCTTCGCCTTGCTTTTAAAATAATTTTCCATTTCCATAGGCGTTTCGTTTTCTCTGAGCCTGCGGTAGCCTACAACAAGGCGCTCGTTAGCTTCGTTGCCATGGCATGTTATCAAGGTGAGCAATTCGTCCTGCGCTAAAACATCAACAGGCAGAGAATATGAAGAAAACTGGATTAAGCTGTCTATATACTGCTCGCGCTCGCTAAGGCTTTGAAATTCGGACTTTATAAGCGGCACATACCGCTCGTTGCTTGGGTCGAGCGAAACCACGCTTACTGCAAACGGCACGAATGTTCCATCTTCATAAAGCGTTTTAAAGGAAGCGAGCGGGTGGTTTTTAAGCGTTTCTTCATCTAAAAGATGCTTCAGCTTGCCGAACATGGTGCCGTTTTTCATGTTGTGGGCATGTATTATCATATTTTCAGAGCTTGGCAAAACGCTGCAGGACGCGTCCAAAAAAGGCGCTCCGGCAGCGCTTTTTCTGCGGTAAAAATCATGCGAAACATAGAAGCTGTTGTCCCTTTGAGTGATGGGGAAATCTATTTCGTCTATGCTTTCAAGCTTTAGCCATGCGACTATGTCTTGGTTTTTGCCATACAGCTTTACAAACTCGGGCGACATGGCAGGCTCCTGCGTAGCAGACGGCTGCTCTATCTGATAGCCTTGCGGCGCAAAAGACACTTCAGGCAGCGCTTGAACTTGAGAGGCGTTTGTTTTAACAGATGCGCTTTTGACCGCTTCTGAAACGGAGGCCTGCGCGTAGCTTTCCTTTAGTTCCGCCTGAAGGGTCTTTGTGTTGCCGGTCATTATTATATAGCGAACAAGCAAAATTACGGCTACTGCAAACAAACCTAATGATGCGGTAAGCATTAAAGTGCTTAATCCGCTTTTCTTTCTCCGCCTGCCAAGCTTTTCTTTATATTTATATCTTTGTTTCCTGTGTTTTGCCATATGATAAAATCGCGCCGAAATATTTTTAGCGAATGTTATTCTGTTAATATAGACTTATTTGCATAATATAAGCTATCAGTTGCCTTCGGTTTCCGCTTCGGGTGAAACGGCTTCAAGGTCTTCGTCTTTTTCCCCCGACTTATCCTCCTGCGCCATGCGCGCTTCGGCTTCTTTTGTAGCCAGCTCTATATTTTCTTCGTTATAGTTTATGTTGAGAGTGCTCTCCCATGATGCAAGCGCCTGGCTGAAGACTTCATTTTCTTTTTGCATAATCAGCACATTGCTTATTTCTTCATGTATGGCATCCGTCATAATAAGCCCGCTTGGCACATCCCTTTGATATTTTAATATATGTATGCCAAAGCTGCCCACAACGGGATCGCTCACATCGCCCACTTCGTTCATTTTTTCAGAGAACGCAGCCTTTGTAAAAGCGGGGTCGTAAATTATGGATTCTTTGTGCACAGGATAGCCGTCCCTCACGGTATCGGCATTTAGCATGCCGGGGTCCTGCCCAAATTCTTCTATAAGCTTTTCAAAGGATTCGCCGTCTGCAAGCCTGTCGTAAATTTTATCTATGGTTTCTTTCTGCGAATCAAGCACAGCCTGTCTCGCTTCTTCGATTTGCTCAAGCAGCACGGGCTCGGTAACTACATCAGCCGTTTCTTCTTCCTGCTCGCCGTCCGCTTCTTCTGCATTTTCTGCATTTTCTTCGCGGTGCTGCTCCTCATACGCCGCCTGCATAGCTATATAGTGCTCCAAGACGTCTTCATCGACCTTGATTAAAATATGTATTATGCCGCGGTAGCCTTCCGGCGTGTACCAGCTCGGCTGGCCGTAATAGGTTGTCATGGTTTCATACATGGGTATGTTGTTTTCATACTGTTCTTTGTACTGCTCGCCCACAGTTTTAAACAGCTCTTCTATCTCCTGATCCGTAGGGCTGTAGCCGCCCAAAAGATAATCCCGCATTTTGTTAATGCTTTCGTTGCGCTTAATGCTTTCCAAAATCTTTTCCTGGCTTAAGCCGTTTGCGGCAAGATATTCTTCGCCTCTTTGGCGCGCGGCATCTTTTGCTTCCTGGGTGTCTTCGGAGATGTTTTGCGCAACATACATGGATAAAAAGTTCTCCCACTCATTTTTAGCGTCTTCCTGCATAGCTTCAAGCTCTTCAGGGCTAAACTGGTCAAACTTCATGTCTGCAATTTTGCGGCGCATAATTTCTTCCTGAACCAGGTACTTTACTACTGTGTTATAATCGCTCTCTGTATTTATGTAGTTGTAGTCGACAAAGGCCGGCATAATTTCATCCGCCTGGGATTGATAAATCTGTGTATCTTCCACCGTCGCAAGCACTCTGCTTGTAGTTTCTTCCGCTAAAGCGGCATTGAACATCATTAAGAGTACCAGCAATAGGGTTGTAAGCTTTCTCATAATAAAAAGTCCTTTCTCGTGTTTATGCTTGTTATTATTACACTTTTATTGCGAATATGCAAGCGCATGTTTAAACGCACACCGCTATATTATCGCAGTTTTTAGAGCGCGACCGCTGTATTTTTAAGCCCGTATTTTTTGCAGCAAGTATATAGGAAATTGTTTCATCTGTTATTATACTGCCAGGCACCGCTATAGGCACTCCCGGCGGATACGCATACAGAGTTTCCGCACATAGTTTTCCTTTAGCTTTTTTTAAATCCAACTCTTCGCATGCAGAGTTTGCCGCTTCCGCAATAGGCAAACGCATTTTAATCTGAGGGAGCGCAATCTGCTTCACGGCATATTCTCTCAGCTTTATTTTTTCGTCTATTTTATTTAGCGCATGCGCAAGTTTTAATAGGCTTTCTTTTGTGTCTCCCATGCCTGTCATGCAAAGGCACAGGCTGTCAGAAGCCATTTCCGCTTCAATGCGAAATTCGTTTCTTAATGCGCTGAATAAATCATAGCCCGATATATCGCTATTGGCTGTGGAAATTAAAATCTTGCTTTTGTCGTACAGAAATACGCTGCTTGGCGCTGTATTGCCGCCATGGCAAAAAACCCGCAGTTTTTTAAGCGGTTCTATGTAAGAATCAAATGATTTTATAGCTTCTTCCCATTTTTTATATTGCCTATCCCCTTCCGCGCATAAAAAATTTATGCAGCCGTCTATTGACGACAGCAGCATATAGCTTGGGCTGCTCGTTTGAAAGGCGTTAAGCCAGCGCGCAAAGCTTTCCGCATATTTTTCGTTCTGCACATGGGCTATCGCTGTCTGCGTCACGGAAGGGAGGGTTTTATGCAGGCTCTGCACCACAATATCGGCGCCAGAGTTAACTGCGCCGCCCGTAAAAAAACAGTTCCTGTAAAGATGCGCTCCGTGGGCTTCGTCCACTAAGAGCTTAGCGCCAAAGCTGTGCGCAACATCCGCTATGCCTTTTATATCGCTTATAACGCCTTCGTAGTTAGGGCTAGTAACAACTACAAGGCTGATGCTTGGGTTTTGCTCAAGCGCTCTTTTTATGTCCGTAGGCGTTATTGAGCCTGCAATATTATATTCGGGGATATAGCATGGCTCCGCAAAATTTATATTGAGCTTACGAAGTATAGCCGCGTGGAATATGGATATATGGCTGTTCCTTGCAAGCAGAACATTGTCGTTTTCTTTTGTCAAAGCATAAATTCCCGCTAAAATTCCCACGGTTGATCCGTTTACAAGGTAAAAGCTGCGCTTTGCGTTAAAATATCCTTGGGCGTTTTCCATGGATTTTTTTAAAACGCCCTCGGGGTTTTGAAGATTGTCAAAGCCCTGCACTTCGGTAATATCTATTTCAGCGCCAAGTTTTTTTAGATAAGCTGCCAACTGCACATTTCTTTTATGCCCCGGCATATGCATAGGCAGATAGCTTTCGCAGTATTCCTGCAAACTGCTTATAAGCATTTTCATTTATACGGCGTACTGGCTCATATACATATCGTAATAAAAGCCTTTTTTATCCATAAGAAATTTATGCGTGCCCTGTTCCACTACCCTGCCGTCGTTCATAACGAGTATTTTATCGGCAGACTGTATGGTGCTTAGCCTGTGCGCTATAACAAAGGAAGTTTTACCTTTCATCATTTCATCAAAGGCTAAGTTTACATACATTTCGGTTCTCGTGTCCACTGAGCTTGTTGCTTCGTCCAATATGAGTATGGGCGGGTTGTTTAGCAAAACCCGCGCTATGCATATAAGCTGCACCTGTCCTTCGCTTAAAGCGATTTGTTCTGATAAAACTGTATCGTAGCCCTTTGGCAGCCTGCTAATAAATTCATCTGCATGGGCTCTTTTTGCGGCATTTATTATTTCTTCATCGCTCGCATCAGGCTTAGCAAAGGCTATGTTGTTTCTAACCGTATCGGTAAAAACCCAGCTGTCCTGAAGCACCATGGCAAAAAGGCTGCGCAGGCCTTTCTTTTGAATACGGTATATTGAGTTGCCGTCTATTATTATGTCGCCCTTGTCCGCATCGTAAAAGCGCATAAGCAGGTTTACTATGGTGGTTTTGCCGGCTCCGGTAGGGCCTACTATGGCTATTTTTTCTCCTGGCTTCACATCGCAGCAGAAATTTTCTATTAGAGGGGTTATTTTATCATAGCTGAAATACACATTTTTAAAATCCACTTTTCCAATTCCCGGGAGCGTTTTTACAGCGTTTTCAGCGTCCTTTATTTCGTCCTCCCTATCGAGCAGCATGAATATGCGGTCAAGCGCTGCGGAGGCGGATTGTATCTGGTGGACCACTCCGCTTATTTCGTTAAATGGTTTTGTATATTGG
Organism: Christensenellales bacterium; assembly: GCA_050946095.1. GTDB lineage: Bacteria > Bacillota > Clostridia > Christensenellales > Aristaeellaceae > DTU024. The sequence continues at coordinate 3,391 of JBMNUE010000068.1, read as the reverse complement.
TTTGTATAAAACAGCAGCGAAGATATCTGCCCTATGCTTATCAAACCGTTAAGCGCAAGCATCGCCCCTACAAAGCCGACCGCTACATATACTATATGGTTCACAAACCTTGTTATAGGGTTAATAAGGGCGCCGTACAGCTGGGCGGTGTAGGTCTTTTTTGTAAGCGTATCGTTGAACTGCTCAAAATCTTCTATATTGGTTTTTTGCGCGTGAAACGATGTTATAACATCGCGCCCGCGCACTCTTTCCTGCACAAGGCCTGTAAAATTCCCTTGGGCTTCAGCTTGCTTAGCATAGCTTGTGTGCGAAGCAAGCGTTATTCTTTTTGCCACAAGCACTGAAAGCGGCGTCAGCACAATAACGGTGAGAGCTGCCGGCAAGGAAATAATTGCCATGCTTATAATAGTTCCAATAATGGTTACGGCCCCTGTTACAAGCTTTGGCAGCCCCTGCACTATGCCTTCCGAAACGCTTTGCGCGTCTATAACTATTCTTGCCGTAAAGTCCCCGTGGGGCGTTGAATCTATTTTAGAAACGGGCAGCGTGTGCAGCTTTTTATACCCTTCCAGCCTTAGCGCTTCCGCAGTGCTGTAGCCTACCTTGTTGGCAGACTGCATTAGCAGCCAGCCGAAAAAAGCGTTTGCCATGTAAAGGCATAAAAGCACGGCGCAGTAGCGTCGAAGCAAAGAAAAATCCACATTTCCAAGCACCAAGCAGTCTATAGCCTTGCCTATAAAAACTGGCGATAAAAGAGCGCATATAGATGCTATTATGCCTGAAACAACAAGCACAGCCATGGATAGCTTAGACCGCTTTGTAAATTTAATTAAACGACGAATATTTTTGCTCATAAGGCACCTGCCTCTTGCGTGGATTGTATTTCCTTGTATACTTTGCAGGTTTTTAAAAGCTCCTCGTGCGTGCCAAGGCCTGCCTGCCTGCCGCCTTCAAGCACGAGTATTTTATCCGCATGCATAACAGTTGAAATACGCTGTGAAATTATGATATAGCTATTATCTCCTTGTATGCTTCTTAGGTTTTTTCTTAATTTGGACTCTGTCGAAAAATCAAGAGCGGAAAAAGAATCGTCAAGTATTAATATGCTGTGCGGCTTTACAAGGGCGCGCGCGATAGTAAGACGCTGCTTCTGCCCGCCTGAAAGGTTGCGCCCGTTTTCTTCTATAAAAGCATCTAACTGCTTATCGTTTTTAAACACAAAGTCCGCCTGCGACATTTCAAGCGCTTTAATTATTTCTTGATCGCTCGCATTTGAATTTGCCAGCAGCATATTTTTCTTTATAGTGCCCCTAAAAAGCTTTGCATGCTGCGGAACATACGAAACCAGGCTCCTAAGCTTCTTCAAAGGTATTTTCTTAATGTTTTTGCCGTTTAGCCTTATTTCTCCTGCGTTTGGGTCAAACAAGCGCAAAATTAGATTGCCTACTGTGCTTTTGCCGCTTCCAGTTCCGCCTATAATGCCGAGCGTTTCCTTGGGGTTCAAGGTAAAGCTTATATTTTCAAGGGCGGGCTTTCCGGAAGAAAAGCTTATGCCAACATTTTTAAATTCCAAAGTATTAACGCTTGCATCTTCCGTTTCTCCACGCTCCCAGCGCACATCTTTAACGGAGGGCTTAGTCTGCATAAGCTCTTCCACGCGTTTTGCTGAAGCATGCGCCCTTGTATAAACCATAACCAGGTTTGCAACAACAGCCGTCTGCAAGAATATCTGCATAAGGTATTCAATAAACGCTATTACCGTGCCTACCTGCACTTCGCTTGCCTGCACACGGCGCGCGCCAAGCATAAGCACCGCCACTATGCCAAAGTTCATAACCAGGCTTGTAAGCGGCGAAAGAAGGGCAGAAAGCTTGCCAGTAGCTATTGCGGATTGTTCATACAGCTTAGCGTCCTTTGAAAAGTCTTCTATGCGGTTTTCTTCCTGAGAAAAGGCCCTTATTACGCGCGTGCCTAAAAGCGTTTCGTCAACGCGGCGGCTTAACCTGTCCAAATGTTTTTGAAGATAGGTAAACTTAGGCGCTGTAATCCTTAATATTAAAAACATAATAAGGGCAATAAGAGGTATTGTAACAAAAAAAACGACAGACATATTAACATCCAAAAGCACCGCCATAACAATGGAACCTATCGCCAAAAAAGGAGAACGCACTACCAGGCGTATAAGCATGGCAAGCGCGTCCTGCAAGTTGGTAATATCCAGCGTCATCCTTGTAACAAGGGAGTTTGTGCCTATTTCGTCTAAGTCCGCCAAAGAAAGCGCATTTATTTTTGTAAACACGGCGCTCCGCATTTTTTGCGCCATGCCGACCGAAGCCCTGGTAGCGGCCACCTGGCAGATAAGCGCGCAGCATATGCCTATAAAGGACAGAAGCACCATATAGCCTACATTTTTATACACAACTGCGTTGTTCGATTGCGCTACGCCTTCATCTATAAGCCTTGCCATGGCAACCGGTATCATTAGTTCAAAAATGGCTTCTATAAACTTAAAAAACTGCCCTGTAAATATTTGTTTTTTATATTGAAATACGGTTTCTTTTATATAAGTCATTTTTCTATAACGCTGGCGCTGCCGGCACTGGTACGTCTGTTGGAATAGGCGTATTTTTGCTAAGCTCCTGCAGCGTAGTACTATAAAGCAGTTCAAGGGTTTTTTTGTCCGCTTTGCCGCTTGAATTTAGGCCGTTGTCCTTCTGGTATTGCTGCACGGCTTTCTTTGTGCCGTCTAAGTATTCGCCTGTTACAGCGCCTTTATAATAGCCTAATTCCTTAAGCCTGTTTTGCAGCCAGTACACGGCTTCGCCCTTGCTGTTTACCTTTAATTCTTTTATATCTCCCGCAGGAACATCCGCCGGGTTGTATTCAGGCGCTGCAGGAGGCGTGGGCGTTATCGGATGCGCGTATAGTTTTTTATCGTAAGCTGCGGGTTTGCTTGCAGCTTTTAGCTCCGGATCTGCTATGCCGTCTTCATAAATTTTTACCTGCGTTCCCGCCTTGCAGTTTTGATAAACCCATTTGGCATCGTGCAGTGTAAGGCGTATGCAGCCGTGAGAAGCGCGTTTGCCCAGCTTATTAACGCTCTTCATATTGACAGATTTTGTGTTGTAAGAGCTGTACATAAACGAATGGAAGGCAATGCTCGGAGTAATCTGCGTCCAATACTGCGCCTTTCCGCCGCCCCATGTGGGAAATTCCGCCCAGCGCGCACGGCGCTCTGTAAGCGTAAACGTGCCTACATCGCTCGGGTAGCTTGTTGTGCCGGTTGAACACCACATGGCGCGTATGAAGTTCGTGTATTCCCCGTTTTCGTCAAGGCCGTAGACCCTAATAAGCTGGTTGTTTACATCAACCGCCAAAAAATACGGCTGCG
>JBMNUE010000067.1:0-9880 GCA_050946095.1 Christensenellales bacterium | reverse complement strand
GTGCTTCCTTCGCTATTTTTGACGCTGTAAAGATATTCTATGTTTTTTAAGCCTTTAGCGTTCCCCATAGGCAGCGTAATATTATCGTAAACAAGCGTTCCGTCTTTTTCAAAGCTTCGTTTCACCGTTACATCGCCTTCGAGGTTCATGGCGTTTACCGCCTGTATTAAGCTGTCAAGCAGGGCAGGATTTAAAAAAGCGTTCTGCTCTCTTACCGTCGCCTTTTGCTTTAAATGGGTAATAAGCTGTTCATCCTGGTAAAAGTTTCTTAGCATCTGCACAATTGAAGATTTCATGTTTGCAGCTGGTATGCTTAGGTTTGTCAAGGTATTTACAGAGCCGTCCGCCTGTCGCTCCGTGCTTAGCTGCGTATTCTGCTGTATAAGGCTGGCTATGTCCGCTTGGTAAGGAGCTAGCATATGGTCTAAAGAGGTTTTCCATTCATTATCCGCTGTATAGATACTAAACAGCAGCCTTGAAATATCCGGCCATGTGTCTTTGGCGTCCTTGCCTAAAAGTATGGCAGCGCTTTCGCCTTCGGCAGCCAAATACGTGTCCTTTCCAAACAATGGAGAAGATACGGCTTCTAAGCCGCCGTCCGAACGGTAGTTAATGCCTGTGAGCGTTTTTTCGCCCTTGCTTAGATTAAGATTGACTTCCTGCCTTCCCTTTTCCAATCCGAATGCAGCCGTCAAATAGTTCAGCTGCAAAGCGGTGCCGTCGCTTAAAGCGCCGAGCAGAACCGCCTGGTTTGCCGGCATATCAAGCTTTGGAAACCCGCCTTCCTGCTCAAACGAAAGCTTTATCCGCAAGCCCGAGCCGTTGCTTATCTGCTTTGAAAGTTTCCAATCGAGCATATCCTCTTCTTTAGGGTCGGCCACGGTTGCAAAGGCCGTGGAAGCGAGCAGGCACATAGCAAGCAGCAGTGTAAATAGTTTTTTCATCATGGTTCCTCCTGTACAACTGTATATTTAGGTATATTAAAACGCTGGTTATTATTATCCGTAAGTCTAAAAAGACGGGTTATATCGTGGAGCACAACAGCTCTTTGCTCTTGCGCAACATCGCTAATAAGCGCCGTTAAAGGTCTTGATAATGCCCTTGCAATGTTTTCCCTTTCCAAAGCTAAATTGCTTTCGTTTAAGCCGGCAACTTTAACTATGCTCTGCGATCTTTTAAACTGTTTGTTCCCGGCTTCCGCTATCGTAAAGTTTAAAGAAGTTTCGCGGTCGCCTTCGCTATGCTTGTAAGCAATCTTGCCAGAAATATTTTGATGGTCCATTTCCAAAGCGGGCCGTATAAGGTATCTTTTTTCTTTTTCGCCTTTGCGTTTAATTTTGCAGTCTATTTTGCCCTTTAAGCCGCTTAGCATATTGAGAGATACATCAAAGCGGCCGCTCGTGTTGTTTTCTTCATCGCGCAGGGCAAAGTTCCCGTCCGTTAAAAGCTTGCCGTCTTTTAAGCTTCCCGCTATGTTTATATCCAGCTTGTTTTTGCCCCTTGCGGCCGGCATGTTCAGTTTAAGATACAGCCCTTCCTGCGTTCTTCCAAAGGTCATTGATGTTTTGCGCTTGTCCGAGCCGCCTATAAGCGCAAAGCCGTTAAAACGCCATGCAAAAGGGCTTCCGTCTTCTTTTACAAACTGCCGCACAGTGCACTTGTCTTCAAAGCGCACGGCTTTTAGCTTGTTGAGAAAATCTTCGGCAAAGCTTTCTTCTGCGGAGTTTATTATAAGGCTTTCTTTGAAATTCATCAAAGCATTTTGCCAAAAGCCGTTAAGCGTTCTGCCGTCCACGGCAAAAACTTGCGTTTCTGCAGGTTTTACAAGTTTTTTTATGGCGTTTCCACCTTTTTTTGTTTCTGCTATGTCTATCATGCTAAGGCACAAGTTTTCAAGCATATTGGGCGCCGCATCAAGCACGGCTTTTATATTGCGGTATTTGTTTAGGGGATCCTGCGCGCCCAAAAGCCTATAAAAATCTTCATCGGTTCCTTCGTAATAATGCGTATTGTCTACTTGGAAGCCTTGGCCGTCTTTATAATAAAGCATAAGCGGGCTGTCTTTATAATAAAGTTCAGTAAAATACTCATCGCCTTTTATATGTATTTCGGCCTTGGCATCTTCCGCCCACTGCTTTATGGCTTTAAGAGTTTTTCCTGAAAAAGCATTATATTTTACTATTTCCGCTTTCATGGAAATATTAATTTCCTTAAGGTCCTGAAAGCTCGGCTGCGCATTCTCCGCCAATACGCTTAAGCATGCTAAGCTAAGCGCCATAATCAATAAAAAGATTTTTTTCACAAGAAGCTCCTTTCAATATATATAACGAAACAAACAAGCCTTTTCTTGCATCAGCCGTGAAGCGCTTTATAAAGCGCCTCCGCAGCCGGGCGGTTCATGCCTTTAACATCAAGCAGCTCTTCCATACTTGCGTTTTTTATGCCTTCTATGCTGCGGAACTTTGCAAACAGCGCCCGCCTTCTGCTGGGGCCTATGCCAGGTATTTCTTCCAATGGGCTGCTCAGCGCCTTTTTGCTGCGCGTTTTCCTATGGCTTGTTATAGCGAAGCGGTGCGCTTCATCGCGTATGCGCTGCACAAGATGCAGCGCCGGGCTGCGCCTGTCGAGCAAAACGGGCACAGAAGAGTTTGGCAGCCATATTTCCTCCTGCTTTTCTGAAAGAGCAAACATGGGTACTTCAGCTCCCGCTTCCTGCATAGCTTTTAAGGCGACTTTAAGCTGCTCCGGGCCTCCATCCACAAGGACTATATCGGGAACGGGCCACGGCTTGCTGCTATCCTTAGGAAAGGAGTGCGCAAAGCGCCTGCTTACAGCTTCCGCCATGGAATAAAGGTCGTCTTTAGCGACCTGCCTTTTAATATTGAACCTGCGGTACTCTTTCCTGTCCGCTTCGCCGTCTGTAAAAACCACCATGCCCGCTACGCTCTGCTTACCCTGGGAATGGCTTATATCAAAGCCTTCTATGCGTTTTAAAGTCGCTTTGACGTTTAAAGCTTTAGCAAGCTCCGCACATGCGCCCACGGTTCTTTCATACTTAACCTGCGCTTGCAATGCGTGTTTTTTAAGCGAATCCTTAGCGTTGCGGACGGCCATTTCAACTAAGCGCAATTTTTTTCCGCGCATAGGCACAGTAAGTTTAACCGCGCCTTCGCGGCGCGTTTTAAGCCACTCGCTTATAATTTCCTTTTCATCGAGTTCCTGCACTATTACTTCCCGCGCAGGCTTATGCTTTTGATAAAATTGCAGCAAAAAGGCGCGCAGCACCTCCGCTTTTTCTTCGCTGCCTTCCCTTTGCAGAAGAAAGCTGTCGCCCCCTGTCATCCTGCCCTGGCGTATAAAAAGCACCTGCACATAGGCGTCCAGCCCGTCCTGGTATATGGCTATTATATCCTGCTCGTTGCCCAGCACATTGGAAACATTTTGCTCTTCCATCAGCTTATCCACTTCGTCCATGGCATCGCGAAACTCCGCCGCTCTTTCATACTGCATGTTTAAAGCCGCCTGCTCCATGCCTTCCTGCAGCTTTCGCTTTACCGGCTTGTATTTCCCCTGCAAAAAAGACACTACTTCCCATGCAGTCTTTTTATATTCTTCTGATGTGATTTTATTTGCGCAGGGGGCTGAGCATTGGCCTATTTCATACTTTAGGCACGGGCGTATAGGGTTTTTAAGCGGCAGTTTATGCCTGCAAGTGCGCAAAGGGAATATCTTTCCAAGCAAAGTAAATATACGCCTTACTCCATAGCTTGAAAGGTATGGGCCAAAGTACATGGCGCCGTCCTTTTTTACGCGCCTTACAACGGTTATTTTAGGAAAATCCTCCTGCATATTTATGCGCAGATATGGATAATGCTTATCGTCCTTAAGCAGCACATTGTAGTACGGCCTGTGTTCCTTTATAAGATTGCATTCAAGCATGAGCGCTTCAAGCTCGGTTGAACACAGTATGATGTCAAAATCGTCTATTTTAGACACCATGGCCGCTACTTTAGGAGTCTGCTCCCCTTTTTGAAAGTACGAGCGCACGCGGTTTTTAAGGTTAAGCGCCTTGCCTACATATATAATATGTCCGCCTTGCTTCATAAGGTAACAGCCCGGGCTATCGGGAAGCGTGTTTATTTTAAGCTCAAGCTGTTCGTTCATGGCTGTCAATCGTCTAAATATTCCTCTTGCTTAGGGCTTAATATGCCCCGCAGTATGGATTGCATAAGGCTTTCTTCTATGGGTTCAAAGCTTTCAAACGCTTCGCCGTCTTCTTCGTATTCTTTAACCTGCATGACAAATCGCTCTTTTTTATCGGCGCTGTTTAAAAGCAGCACATATTCTTCGCCGTTATAATAAAAATAGCGCTCTATTTTTAACACAAGCTCTCTGCCGTCTTCATCAGTCGCTTCAACAAAGTCTTCTTCTAAGTTTTCTTTTAAATTAAATTCTTTTTTATCGTCCTGCATATTTTCTCCTGCTATTAAAGCTTTTTTATAAGCTCTGTATCCTCTTCCGTGTAAATTTCTATTCCCGCTTCTGCTAAAAGCTCAGCAGATACGCCGCTGCCGCTTACTATATTGCCTGAAAAATTGCCGTCGTAAATTTTACCGAACCCGCATGAAGGGCTTCTCTGCTTAAGTATGGCTATATTGCATTTGCACATTTTAGCTATTTCCAAAGCAGCATTGGCGCCATTGATAAACTGATGGCTTAGGTCCTGCCCTGTCTTGCTTATAACTTTGCCGTTTAATATTTCAGACGGCTCCCTTGGAGTAGGAAGCCCGCCCAGCTGTTCCGGGCATACAGGTATGAGCGTGTGCTTTTTGCTTAGCTCCGCTACATCAGGGCTTAAATTATGCTTTCCGTCATAGCGTGTGCAAAGCCCTACAAGGCAGGCGCTTACCAGTATATTCATGCTATGTTAAGGGCTATTTCCATCATCTGCGTAAATGTTTCCCTTACTTCTGCAGGGCTTAGCGATTCGCCGGTAAAAGGGTTGTCGGATATTTGGCACATGCAAAGCGCCTTTTTACCTGCATAGGCTGCATTAAGATACAGCGCATAGGCTTCCATTTCAACCGCTAAAACGCCTAACTTTTGCAATTCAGGCAGAGGATCTTTGGCGTTATAAAAAATATCCGTAGAAAAGATAGGGCCTACCATAGTATTTATGCCTATTTTTTCGGCTTCGAAAAAAGCCGCGCTTAAAAGCTCATAGTCTGCGCATGGGGCAAGGTTTCCGTCAAAGCCGTACTGTTTGCCGTAGCTTGAGTTGCTGTATGCGCTCATGCCTATTACAAGGTCCCTTACCTTAAGCTTAGGGTTTATCATGCCGGCGGAGCCGACGCGTATAATCTGCTCCACGCCGTAAGCGTTAAACAGTTCATAGCTGTATATACCTATGGACGGTATGCCCATGCCGCTGCCCATAACAGATACCTTTTTGCCTTTATATGTCCCGGTATAGCCCTTTATGCCCCGCACGTTGTTGACAAGCTTTGCGTTTTCGAGATATGTTTTTGCAATGAACTCTGCGCGCAGCGGATCGCCCGGCATAAGCACTGTGCGCGCAAAGTCTCCCTTTTTTGCTTCATTATGTAATGTTGGTGTCTGCATAATACGCTCCTTTGTTTAGAATCGCTGTATTTATTATAAACAAAAGCACCTCAGGTGGCAATACGCCTTCCCAAGGTGCTTAAATTTAAAGTTAGTTGTATTTGTCTGTGCGTCTTGAACGCCTGCGCCCTTCGTTTTCCTGCTGTTTGCTGTCTTCCCGCATCATTCGGTAGGCGCCGTCCTGCGCAGCGTTTTGTTCCGGTTCTTCGTTTGCATCGTCTTCAGGCGTTTCGGACGCTTCCTGCTCTTCTTTTAAGCTTTCTTCTTTTATATATTTGTCGCTTGGCAGCTCCCGGTCCTCAGTTTCCTGCTGGGAATATGTATCCAAGGCCTTGCCTTCATCGCCGCTTGCCTGTTCTTCATATGTGTTTGGGTCAAGGTAGTCGCGCTTTTGTTCAAGCGGCATATGGTCGTATGCGTTTTCAGCCTGCTTTGCCTTTTTCGCTCTTGATATTGTGCTTGCAATAAACAACACAAGTGCTATTCCAAACAGCGCCGCAACAACTATGGCGGCAATAAGCAGAGCGTCTGTGCCCTTGTTTAAATCTGTTTTTGTGTCTTTTGGCACCGGAGTATAGGTTGCAACGGGTTCCACAGTCGCAATTACTTTCTCCGTGGGCTTAGGGGTCGCTGGTATATAGGATATCTGCAGCTCGTTTGATTTAAAGGTCTGCACGTTTTTCTGCCCGTCTAAAGCTTCCACACTGAACTGCACTTTTCCGCCCTGGGACAGTTCATAGCGCCTGTTTACGGTTATGCTTTCGCCCGGTTTAAGAGATTCTATGGTGTATATGCTGTTTTCTCCGTGCTTAAGCTTTGCGTTTTTAACTTCAAAATCGCTGTTGTTTGTAACAACTACGCTAAAATCTATAACGCCTGGTATAGAATGAATGCTTTCCTGCGAAGAGCTTAAGTCAAGCGTTAGATGCGCCATTTGCTTGGGGTCGTACGCGCTTACCTTTACTTCGTTGGTCGTTTCCGTCTGCTCTATGCCGGTATTATCCGGCAGTTTAAGGGAAAACTTGAAGCTTTCCGTCTTTTGCATGGTCACTTCGACTTCTCTTGTAACCGTCTGATTGGCGGGAATTTCTATGCCGGTCAGCACCTCGCCCAATATCTTATCCGACACGCTTACATTAGAGTAAGAAACGTTGCCGTCGTTTTTCATGGTGAGTATAAGCTTTGTTTTCTCGCCTATGTTTATATTTTCCGGCTCCGCCGCAAGCGAAAGCTTAAGGTTCGGCCTTGCTGCAGCTATGGTGAACTTATCAAGCGTGCTGCGCAGCGTTTCCTTGCTGCCTTCCTTTTGGTAGGTTATGTTCGGATGGCTCGTAAGGTCGCTCGTTGTGCCCTTGCGTTCAAATGTTATGCTTGAGCTGTTTCCAGGCTCCAGCGATTTTATGGTCTGCGTTTTGCCGGAAATGCTGCTGTGCTCGCGCACGCGTATATTGCTAAGCTTAACATTGCCGTTATTAACAAATTCATATATGACTTTTACGGTCGAATTTTTGCGCACTACTTCGGGTTCTATGATGCGCTTAACCTGAAGGTCTACTTTTTCGCCTATAAAGTTGATATTGGCCTGCGCCGGTATGCTGACGCTTGCAACATTGCCGTTGCTGTCCACCATATTTGTTTTAATGGTAAATATGATTTTCTGCGCATCAAGCTGTTCCTGCTTTACATTGTAGGTGCCGGTCCAGGTCTGGGTTTCGCCTATTTTTAAGCTGTTTAAAGAGCCGCCGTCAAAAAAAGAAGTAACGAGCTTATCGTCCGGGTCGTAAAGCGCAAGCGGGGAAGTAATATCCGCCTGGCCGGAATTGGCAAGGCGCACCGTTATGTTCATTTTGCCGGGAGCCGTAAAGGTGTCAGGGTCTGCTGCTATGGAAAAATTAAGGCCCTCCAAGCCGGCTGCCTGAACCGCGCCCACTAAAAGCAGGCAAATCAGCACGCTTAATATGAAAACAACTCTGTATTTCATTCTTCGAAGGGCAAGTACCATGCCCGTCCCTCCTTTCGATGTGCAAAACATCTGTAGCGATTCAAAATCTTATTCTGTTGTATATTAATTCAAAAGTAAAGAACTGTCAAGAAAAACGCCGTTTTTTTTGAGCCTTTATACGATAATTTTACATTTCTTTTCATAATATATGTTAAATATGCCGCTTATCGCTAAACCTTGCTTTAGGATTAAGGCGTCTCATCTGGATCTGTTGCCGCGTTTTTTAAACCGCCTAAACCATTCGTACAGGCTGTCCTCCAGCCTGTAAATAGGGTTTTTACGCTTTTTAAGCTCCAGAGCCGCCTGAAGCGCAGCATTGCGGTATTTTGCATTGTTTGGTTCTCTTCGTACCGCCTCTCGGAAACTGCTGTGCGCAGCTTCGTACTGGTGGAGCTTCATCATTATGGAACCTTCTATATAATACCAGTCCGCATCCTTGCTGTCCGCCCTTATGAGCTGCCTTAAGGCGCTCTCCGGCTCGTTTTTTTCAAGCAGAGCTTCCGCAAAACGCTTAGCTTGCATGGCAGGAACGCTGTTATAGTGCGGGCTGTGAGAAACAGTATATTTCATCGCTTCTTCATAAGCTAAATTTAATTCTATTAGCTTTTTTTGCGCCTTATCCTGATCTATGGGGTTGTCAAATCTATCGGGATGGCAGTTTTTGACCCGCTTGTGATAGGCGGTTCTAATCTCTGCTTTGTCCCGCGTAGGCTTTATGCCGAGTATTTCAAAAGCGTTTATCATAAAGCTTCTGCTCGCAGGCTTCAAGCTTTATATCGGCATGCAGCGAACGCAGCTTATCTTCCAAGTGGTCATAGCCGCGGTGGATAAATTCCGGGTTGTATACCTGCGTAACTCCCTTGGCCATAAGCCCCGCTATTACAAGCGCCGCGCCGCCTCTAAGGTCGCACGCGTTTACAGGCGCTCCTCTAAGCTCCGGAACGCCTTCTATGTATGCGATGCGCCCGGACATAGTTACCTTGGCTCCCATGCGGCGCATTTCGTCCAGATGCTTAAAGCGGTTGTTGAATATGTTTTCTATTACTTCGCTGTTGCCGTTTGCCCTGGTTAAAAGGGCGCTCATGGGCTGCTGCAGGTCCGTCGGGAAACCCGGGTATTCCTGGGTCGATATTCTTATTGAGCGGTGCCCTTTATTAAGGCGGACGCGTATTCTATCGTCCACGCTGTTTACATACACGCCCATTTCCAAAAGCTTTGCAGTTAAAGCTTCCATATGCGTAGGTATGCAGCCATGGATAAGCACATCGCCCCTTGTGGCAGCCGCCGCTATCATAAGCGTTCCCGTTTCTATTTGATCCGGTATCACGCTGTAAGAAGCGCCATGCAGGCGGTCTACGCCCTTTATCCTTATTGTATCGGTGCCTGCGCCTCGTATTTTTGCACCCATGGAGTTTAAAAAGTTGGCCACGTCAACCACATGGGGTTCTCTCGCTGCGTTAAGCAGAACCGAGTTGCCTTTGGCGCGGCAGGCTGCAAGCATAACGTTTATAGTTCCGCCTACGGTTGTCATGTCAAAGTTTATTATGCTGCCGCTTCTTTGCCCCTTAAGATGCAGCATGCCGTTAGCTTCCGAAAACTCGGCCCCAAGCATGCTAAAGCCTTTTATATGCTGGTCTATGGGCCTGCTGCCTATTGCGCAGCCTCCCGGATAGCCGACCTCCGCTTCTCCAAATTTTCCAAAAAGCGCACCCATAAGGTAATAGCTTGCGCGCATTTGCTGCGAAAAAGAGTAGGGCACCGTAATTTTGTCTACCGTGGTAGGGTCTATCACCATGCGCTTTTTTTTAGGCTGGTAATCCACCTTAGCGCCTATGTGGCAAAGTATCCTGTATAGAACATGTATATCTTCTATGTCGGGCAGGTTGTCAATAGTGCATGGCTCATCGCACAGAATAACCGCTGGTATAACCGCAAGAGAGGTGTTCTTGCCGCCGGACACATATGTTTCACCATATAGAGAGTTTTCTCCCTTTATAGAAATCCTGTAAGTCTCCAAATGCCATGCCTCCTAAACTTCAATGGGTTTTAATTATACCATAGTTGTAAAAATAATGTAAAGTCTGCTGGAATTTTGGCTATATTCCCGCTTAAGGCGCATTGAAAATCAAGGCGCCTATATATTAAATTTAAAAATTTCTTGTACTTCATTGCCAAGGCAAGCCTCTTGATGTATACTCAAATTGAATCCGCGGGCAAGGTATGCCCGACAAAATTATCAGGAGGATAAAAATGAAC
>JBMNUE010000066.1:0-9890 GCA_050946095.1 Christensenellales bacterium | reverse complement strand
GGGCTTTTTTTGTGCAATTAAGCGCTGTGTTTTTTGCATAAAGAAACAAATATACACATAAAATATACAAAAAAAGATGGCTGTGGATAACTTTTAGCGTTTAAGGCGTTTGGACTGTCTATGCAGTATAAATAAAGCTATTGAATATTATAAAGCACTGAATCTGTGGATAAAAAGTGGATAGTGTGGATAAAGTGGATAGTTGCAGCTGCCACATGGCGCATAATATTTACAGCGAATTTACATGAAATTCGCATGATCATAGAAATAAAATTAATAATTATTCATAAATTTTGTTTTTATGCAATAATCACTGTTGATATCCTGTTAAGACTTTTCCCGTGAAGACAAAAAAATTTGATGTATAAAAGCGTTTTTGTTATAAGATTTTAGAATAAAAGCAGGCGAGATTCGCTTGGAAAAAGGCCGTAATCCAGCGCTTCCTTATGCCCTTGCTCGCCTATGCCTATTAAAGTACGCATTGCTTCTTTTTGAACGCTGTCCCGCCGAACTGATACAAATGCGGCATCGCAATAGATAACAGCATATCTTTCTTTAACTGGTCTATTGTGGAAAGCCTCAACATCTTTTTCAACAAGCTTTGTAATGTTTGAGATGACGGAAGGTGAGTAGCGATGACCATACATTTTTTCTATTAAATCAGCGATTTCTCTGGTTGCAATGCCCTTTTTATACAGCTTAACAACCGTAGTTTCCAATTCGTTTCCTGTTTGCTTATAGCATGGTATAAGTTTTTGCACAAACTCGCCTATTCTATCCCTCGGAACAGCGATGTTAAGGGTTCCATAAACTGTTTTTAGCTTTCGATGATAATAGCCGTTTCTTGAATTGCCTGAATTATAATCGGCAGGATCATAAGTCTCGTAATTTAAGAAAGCTGCAAGTTCATTTTTTAACATCTGGTTCAAAGCAATTTCGAGCTGCTGGCGAAAAACTTCCTTTATATCTTCCCCTTTCACTATCGCTTCTGCAAGAATTGTGAGTCCATAGAGAGGCCTCCTTTTCAGTGTTCTGCCTTAACTTATTTTACAAGAAAAGGGCCTCTTTTGCTAATTTAGCTCCTTACAGGTTTACACATAATATTGTACGCCATGGAATAATCCGGCGGATTATGCTATTCTTCTACCGTAGGAGGAGCTATGTATACAAGATTGCTTAATAAAGGCCATATTATTTTTGATATAGGCAACGTGCTTTTAAGCTTTGATCCTTACAAGGCGGCGGAAGCATTTGCGCCAAATGGAATGCAGGAAAACTATGTAAAATATCTTGTGCAGACCCCCGTCTGGCAAAGCCTGGGCCGCGGCACTCTTACCTACGAAGAAGCAGCGCGGATTGTATGCCGTACAGAACCCATGAAAGACGAAGAACAAAACGTACTGTATTTTTTATATAATTTCCCAAGGCTAAAAAACGAACTGCCTGCTCTTAAGGCTGTAAGCCGCTTAAAGCAGCTTGGCAAGAAGCTTTATATTAATTATCACGATAATGCGTTTAGGTACGCGTATTCTGAGCACCCGTTTTTTAAGCTTTTCGACGGTCTTTGCATATCCTGCTACCATCATTTGCTTAAGCCCGAAAAAGCTTTTTACGAAGTCCTTATTAACGAAAATAAAATACCGGTTGAAGATGCGGTCTTTATAGACGATGTTTTAGAAAATGTTAAGGCCGCGGAGGAACTTGGCATAACAGGCATACATTACAAAGGCGATATTGATTTTGAGTGATGCAAGAAAAATCACTCTTTACTCGTTAAATAGTTATAAATATTGAAAAGAGGGAAGTCTATGAAAATATCCGGCTCCACCAAAAAGCTGATTGCTTTACTGGATTTTTTATTAGCGGCGCTGCTGCTTGCAGGGTGCGAATCAAAGCCTGCCCCGGACAGCGGCAATATAGGCGGCGCCGCGGTCGATAACAGCAATTTGCCATTCCCCGTGCTTATGTCTCCGGAAATTACACAAACGCCGGATCCAATCATAAACACTATAGGGCCTATAAACCTGCCTTCCCCGACCGCTCAAACGGAACAGCAGGGGGGCATACAGGTGCTGCCGTGGGACAGCGCTGCAGTCCCTGGCGTGTTTGTAACGCCTACACCGATAAACGGAATACCGGGCATTGGGGCCGCTACATCTACAATTGCTTTAGCCGTAAAAACTGCTACGCCTAAGCCGGAAGCTATCGTATATGTAATAAAGCGCGGCAGCCGCGGCAGGGACGTAAGAAACCTGCAAAAAAAGCTTAAAGAATTAGGCTGCCTTAAAGGCAGCGCAGACGGCGATTTCGGCAAGGACACGGAAGACGCCTTAAAAAATTTCCAGCGCCGCAGCAATTTAACGGCGGACGGAATTGCCGGCAGGGCGACGCTTGCGAGGATAAATTCCTCCGCCGCAAAGCGCGCGCAGGCTACCGCAAAGCCCACGCCAAAAGCCGCTCCTACGCCTAAAGTAAATGAAAAACTCTATTTGCAGCTTGGCAGCAGCGGCAGGGACGTTACCAAAATGCAGGAAAGGCTTATAGAGCTTGGCTATCTGGAAGGCAAGCCTCCGGGCCGCTTTGACGCCGCGGCAGAGCAGGCGGCATATGCTTTTCAAAAGCGCAACGTTTCGTATTCAGACGGCACCGCGGGTCCTTTGACCCTTAAAGCGCTTTATTCAAGCAACGCAAGGCGCACGCCGCCATCGCAGAGCGTAGTTGGCGTTTCGCTTAAAAAAGGCATGGAAAATTCGCAGGCTGTAAAAAACATGCAGACAAGGCTGCGCAATTTGCGCTATTATTCCGGCAGCAGCGATGGGGACTTTGGCTCCGCCACAGAGGAAGCCGTTAAGGCTTTCCAGAAGCGCAACGGTTTAAATGTGGATGGCGTTGCGGGCGCCGCTACGCTTAACTTGCTTTATTCCAGCAGCGCAAAGGGCGCCGCTGAAGGCGGCGGGTCAAACCAGGGGGGCATGGGAAAAGTTACACCCATTCCAAAGCTCGCACCGGTAAGGGAATATATAAACGTAACGCCCGTCCCAAACGGCCGGTACGTAACGCTAAGGGAGGGCAACAGCGGCCCGCTTGTGCTCAATTTGCAAAACGCGCTAAGGCAGCAGGGCTATCTTAACAACGCAGACGCCAAGTACGGCGAAGCCGCTACGGAAGCCATAACAAGGTTCCAGCAGGATAAGGGCCTTTCGCAGGACGGCGTTGCAGGTCCCGCGGCCCAAAGGGTGCTGTTTGAAGGCAATTTCCCTATAGGTTCGTAAAAACAAGGCGCTTGGCTTTTGTCAGGTGTTTTAAGCTGTTAGCAGTTTTAGGCGCTTGGCTTTTACGAAGCATCTTATTTTTTTAAATAAACGAACCGAAAGGAGGAAACATGTTCATAAAATTAAAAATATTTTTAAGCGAAGAAGATAAGCTTTTTATGGAAGAACTTTACGAAAAATATTATATGCTTATGTATAAAATTGCCTATTCCATGCTTAAAAACAGGCAGGACGCGGAAGACGCCGTTATGTTTTCTTTGGAAAAGCTTATGAAAAAAGCTCCGGAATTAAGGCAAAAAGATTGTTGTATTTTGAAGAGCTACATCGTCTCTACTGTTAAGTACACCGCTATTGACAAGCTGCGAAGGGATAACATTATCACTTTTACGCAGCTGCCGGAACCGCCTTACGAAATTGTTTCAGACAAAAACACAGCGGAAGAGGCTGTAAAAAACGTAAGCGGGGAAGAGCTTAAGGAAATTATAAAGAAACTTCCCGACTGGGCGAAAAACGTTATCATGTGGAAATATTACGAGCGGCTTTCGGATAAAGAAATGGCGGAGATTATGGGCGTGAAGAAAAGCAGCGTACAGTCCTACCTTACGCGCGCACGCAAACTTTTAAGAAAGGAGCTTACAAAAAAAGATGAACAGCGTTAAAATACCGCCGCATGAGAAGCTTTTAAAAGATTACGAGACCGCAAAATTAAGGCTGGCGCTTGAAAGCCTGCGGCAGGACGATATAAAAAAGTTCAGCGAACCCTGCGAAGATGACGCGATAATATTAGAAAGTATGCGAAAAAATAAGGCTGAATTTATGCAGAGCATTAACAGGGGGTACAGACGGCCTGAAAGAATATCGGTTCCGCGCGCTTTAAAAAAGGCGGCTTTAAGCTTTTGCGTTATAATAACCGTAATAACGCTCGGTTTAGGCACCGCGTTTGCAGTTTCTGAAAATTTCAGGGTGAACGTGTACAAAATGATGGCTAATACTACAGATGAATATACGCAGATAAGCCTTTCCAAAGAAACTATGTCCGTGCCAAACGGCTGGGAGGGCGATTACTTCCCGTCTTACATTCCGGAAGGGTTTGAAATTAAACAAATAGGGGAAGACTTCATAAGCTATTCTGACAATGTAAGATTTTTAGATTTTTTTGAGTTTTCAAAAAGCTCTATAACAAATTTAGACTCTGAAGACGCAATCATTACTAAAACCACAGTACACGATAATGAAGCTTTTGTAATAGAAAAAAACGGGCGTGTAAAAATAACCTGGGCAGAGTTCGACCGCTATTTCGTTATTATGTTTGATGGCTCTTTTGAACAAGCTCTATCAATTGCCCGCAGTGTGCAAAGAATAAAATAAAAAATTTTAAAAACTTGTTGTATTTTGCACCTCTGCATCGTCTGTATTAGTAAAAGGATAAAAATGTGGAGGTGTTTTATTATGAAAACAAAAAAAGCTTTGCTTTTGGGACTTATAGGCATACTGACAATACTTGCTATAGGTGTGTTTGCAGAAAACAATATTGATTTGATGTATAACCATATTATGCTTATCAAAGCGGACTTATCTATTGCAGAAGGCAAGGCGGCATGCAATAGCACGCTGCGGCCCGAACCTGGTTATACCGGCTATCTGTCAATGAAATTGCAGAAAAAGAATGGCACAAAATGGAACAGCATTGCTAACTGGAGCGCTAAAGGCTCAGCAGGGGAAATTGTATCGCTTTCAAAAAGCTATACGGTAAACAAAGGAGCCACGTATAGAGTTCATATTTATGCGGTTATTTATGATAAATCCGGCAATATAATTGAAAGCTCAAACGCAAACAGCAACTCTGTTGCTTATTAACGCTGCTGCCTTTTTCTATGCGATGCCAAAAAAATAAAAAATAGATGTTGTAATTTTGCTGCTTTAAACGTCAAATATATTAGAGAGCGCGAAACTTAAAATTTTATCGGGCTTTTATAATCTGTTTGACTAAGGAGGTGAGTCCGCCGTACAATGTAAAGGAACAACATTTGTTAACCGACCGACGTATTTAAATAGGAGGTGTTTGTGTTACTTGTTCTTTAATTCATTTCCAATTAAAAACTTAATGGCCAGAAAATCAAAAGTCGATTTAGAAAATAATATAGATAAGGAGGATTAAATATATGAAAAAAATTTCTGTTTTATTACTTTGTGCGCTTGTACTATGTATTGCAGCGTCTGCTTCGGCGTATGATCCGTCTTATTTCAACAAAGAGGTATATAGCATTACAAATCTTAAAACCTTAACATCTCCTCCCAAAAGTTCAACCGGCAAAAACTGGCATATTGAATGGGGAAGTGCTGCCAATATGGAAAGTTACCGTCGGGCAGTCGTGCGTGTACACGCGGGCTACAACGCCGCAAGCGCAACTTGGGTGTATTCGACCAAATCATCCGCCTACCACCCTTATAAAACAGGCTATGGGAACGGCGGCGCAAAAGTTGAACTTAGAGGCAGGCTCGATAACCGTGATGGCGACTATGCTCCAATAATTCTACAAGGATATTTCTTTCAATAACAAATAGGCTTCTCTCACGAAGGCATAATGCCTCCGTGAGAACTATTACTATGAAAGGGGAAACAAAATGAAAAAATATGCTTTAGTTTTTATGCTTATAGCTTCGCTTTTTGTATCCGCCGCCAATGCCGATACTTTAAGGACCTATTATGCAGGTGAAGCATCAGAAGGGTTTGTTAAAGCTCATCCGAACTTGGAAATAGTGTATAATGATTTTAAAGGGATTGGAGGGCGTGATTTTCGCAACACATATGAAATGCTGTCAGCATTGATTACCGGCAGCTTTAATTTTGATGTTTTTAAAGTGGGTACGGGGCAGTTTGATATGCATAAAATAATGGACAAGGGCTATTGTGAGGATTTATCGCAAAGCGAAACCATAAAGGAAGCTTTTAATTTGCTCTACCCAAACATCGCAAAAGAGCTTATAAGGGACGGTAAAATATATGCAGTGCCTAAAGTTATACAGTGCGAAACTTTAATAGCGGATAAGGAAGGCTGGCAGGAAGCGGGCTACACGCAGGAAGATGTACCGCAAAGCTTTCCGGAGCTGCTGGATTTTCTTGAAAACTGGAGCAGACGCGCAAGTGAAGAGCCAAACGACAGCATAAAGGTAAAAAACACATGGGATGAAACGCTTTACGGGCCGTATAACTACACGGTTTGGCTGGCTCAAATGCTTGTGGAAAGCCATATAATGCAGTGCGAATACGCAAAAGTGCCGCTGCGTTTTAACGATGAGGAATTTTTGGAACTGCTTAGCCGCTGCAAAGAGGTAGGCACTATGATTTATGAAACAGAGCCGGAGCCTAACGCGCCCTTTGCCTTAGTAGAAGATTATGTTGAGACGTTTCATTGGGAAGACGGAATATCAAAAAGAAAAATATCCGTAAGGCTTAATGACGGCCAGCCCAAGTTGTTCCCCGCAAAGTTAGATGCGGCGGCGGTTTACAGCAGGTCTGACAATAAGGAAATAGCAATTGCATTTTTAGAAGACCTTGCAACACAACGCATAGACGAAAGATGGAATAAACCTATGCCCGAAAGAAGCCTGCTTTATAAAGACGCCCCGCCCATAAAAAACGGAAATCAGGAATACGAAATAGCGTCTGATAAACGGCATATTGCGGAAATACAGGAAAAATTAAAAGACGACAGCATTAGCTTAAGCGACAGGGAAGATTTAGAAGTACAGCTTGTTAAATTTGAGGATATGCTGGAAGACAGCCTGCAAAATGAATATGATTTAAGCCCTGAAGACCTGGCGGACTACCGCTTAGTAGCTGACGATCTGTTTTTCCCGACGCCGGGGCCTTTTTTTGTCGCGACCGATACAGGCCAAAATATGCTTAATATGATAGACCGTTTTGCCGCAGACAATATGAGCGCGCAGGAATTTGTAACACAGTTGGACAGGATGGCCCGCATGGTGGAACTGGAGGAACAATGAAAAATATAAAATTTTTTAAAGAAGGAGTGCTTTTTGCTGCTGTTTTAGCATTTGTTTTTTGTGCGTCAGTGCCGAATGCTTTATCGGAACGCGCCGAAGAAAGTATGCTGGTAAAATATCTTCATGAGTACGGTTTTACAGAACCCGGCGCGGTTTTGCAAAATTTGAACGCATCCGCGGACAAAACGGCAGACCTTAAAGAAATAAGTTTAAGCTTTAACGAAGTATTTATTGATAGCGGCATGGTGTTTACTTCGGCATTCGTAAAGCCAAAAAACCCTGAAGAAGTGCTTGTTCTGCCGGGAGACGCTGAAAAAGAAAGCAGGGTATGCGGAATGTATGATGAAGGCTTCCGTACGGATAAAAGGAGCTTTGAACAGGCTGCCGGTGAAGACGGGAAACGACTGCTTGCCGTATATGTTTACCCCAAGGAGTTTGACAAAACAGGGGAATACTTTATAGACCATTTTCAGCTGGAAGATGATAAGTCTTTGCTTATAAGCGGGGCAAATATAGCTGAAATCGGCAGCAATGTTAAACTTAACTGGCAAATTCAGGTGTATGAAGTAAACCTTAATACAGGCGCTTACGATTTAATTGAAACTCAGGAATACCCGGTAGAGATGCGGCCTTTAGCTTTGGCTGAATAATGTTAATATAAATTGAACACAGTTTATTAAAAAACGGATTTAAAAAGTTATTTTAATATACAAGCTATAAGTAAAAGAGTGTGCAAAGCTGTAAATTCGCATACTCTTTTCTTTTATGTGCGGCGATGCGAGCTTTAGTGATTATAAACTGTATTTTAATAATATTTTTCTGCTGTAAGTATTGTAATCGCGAAAACGCTGTGCCATAATCTGTTTATTCAAGGCTGATAGTATAGATTATTAGAAAAGACGCTGCTGATATTTACTAATAATTATTATTGCAGAAAGGAGCGATCCCCTATGTTATTTTCACAGGAGAAGCAATAACAAACAGGCGGGTGGCAGGCCTAAGCGGGCCGCAAAAGTTTTTTAGATATCTGCACAGGCATTGATTTATATATTTGTTGGCGTTGCCGGGCATTATATGGATGATCCTTTTTAACTATATGCCAATGTACGGCGTGCTTCTGGCGTTTAAAAAGTACAATATGCGGCTTGGGATATGGCGGTCTGAGTGGGTCGCCCTTGATAACTTCCACTCTATTTTTAGCGACCCCGTATTTGTGAAAAACACAATAATTATTAACCTGTACAATTTAATATTCGGCTTCCCGTTTAATATGTTCCTGGCTCTTATGATAAACGAAATACGCCTGAAAAAACTTAAGAGTATAATAAAGGCCACAACTTATCTTTCTTATTTTCTTTCGTGGGTTATTTTTGCGGGCATATTTCAGGTGCTTTTGCCGTCCCCTGCGGGTGCGGATCCCGGAGGAATTATAAACCAGATAATATTGTCCTTTAACGGCGGACCTATAGATTTTTTAAAAAGGCCGGAGCTGTTCTGCGGCAAGCTTTTTGGTAGCGATTTTGAAATCAACACAGTTAAACGCTATTTGATGGCTGGCAAATATAATTATTTTGCACAGCTTGAACATACAGGAAACCCAAATCAATATGGAATTCCCTCTATTTATGGAGCTTGATAAGGGGATTTCGCTAAAGCCTGCAGGCAGAATAAATGTGCTTGCCGTAAACACGTTCAGCCCTGAAAAAGAAGAAGCTATAAAATTTATTGAGCAGTTAAGCTTAAAGCTTCCGCCGCTTACTAAGCTGATGCTTATGGACGTGCCTGTAAATTCAGTGGAAAACCCTGAATATGAAAACATAATAAAAGATTATAACGAGCAAACATTGGAATTAAAAAATAAAATACAGAATGCCGCCGATATAGAAAAAAGGGAACTTGAAGATAAATTGCTAAAGCGCATAGAGGAGCTGCCCCAAAGAAAACTACAAATATATTTTAACGGAGGAAGAAGCGGAACGCGCGAAAAAAGCATATTCAAATGCGGTTTTTTGGACTTGCAGGAAATGTACATGTTAGATCCAAACATTATTTCGCTGTTTAAACAATATATAGGCGGAAAATTGAGCCAGGAGTTATTTATAGAAAAAGCGGACAATGTAGTTCGCCTTGCAACATATGAAAATAAATAAAAATTAAATTAGTAACTTTATTTCGGAGCCGCCTTAAAGCAGCTGCGCAAGTTAAGCGCGTTTTTCATATTAAGCGTATGCATTAAAGCAAACTTGCGCTTTTTCTTTACATTAAGTGTGCTGTAATGTATAATAACTGCAATGTTCGGCAAGGAGGGGTAATGTGACAAAACGTTTGATTTTGTTGGCTTTTCTTTCCCTTGCCTTAATATTTTTGCTTAGCTTTATGGTTGTAGAGGAACAGGAAACAGCGCCTGCTGAAAAAATACAAAGCGAGGAACTGTTTTTAAAAAACAACATTTCTGTTTATATAAGCACAGAACAAAATGTGCCTTTAATAAATGCATTTGCGCTTGTATGCATAATTTATTGCGCTATTGCAATTACTGCGTGTAAACAGCCCGTAATGGATGCAAACGGCAGGGTTCTTTCGTGCAGGGCCTATTACCGCTGCATATAC
>JBMNUE010000065.1:0-10100 GCA_050946095.1 Christensenellales bacterium | reverse complement strand
TGCCAAACCCTTCACTTAAGCGCTCGCTCTTTCAGAATTAACTGTCGTTTGTTCGCTTCTCTTTATGTATCGTTTTCAAGGTTCCAGCGCCCGTTTTTTGAGCGCCTGAATAATATACCATCTATCTACGCCATTGTCAACCGCTTTTTTAAAGTTTTTTTGTTTTAAATGTTACACACGCTAAATAAGACATAATATGGCTTATATAATGAATACATTCCGCTGCTTTTTTGCAAAACCTTTATTTTAAGCGCGATAAATGAATTTCATCAGACTTTAAAAAAATATTTTCCCAATATGTTTTAATAAAATCGCTCTTGCAAAGACTAAAGCTTTCCCTCTTTATTCGCATTGCTGTTTTATAAAGCACTGTGTTCTGCTGTTTTATATATTGGTGTCAGGGCTTTCCGAGGCATCTTTATTCTGGTCTTCCCGCGTTAGTATGCTCATATCTGCAAGCATATGCCTTGCCTTGTTTGTTTTCGGCAGTATGACTTCAATGCGCGTGCCTACACCTTCCCTTGATGTGACATTAAAATAGCCCTTATGCCTTTCCACTATCCAGCGCGCTATGGAAAGGCCGAGCCCTGTGCCGCCGGTGTTTCTAGCTCGGGCAGGGTCTGAGCGGTAGAAGCGGTCGAATATATATGGGATTTCTTCAGCGCTTATGCCGCTTCCGTTGTCCTGAACACTGAATCCCGGTTCGTCATCATCGCTTAAAAATGCCTTAATCGCTATTGAAGTGCCTTCGGGAGAATACTTTACAGCGTTGTCCGTAAGTATTCGCATAGCCTGCTTTATAAGTTCCGCATCGCCAAAGGCCATAACGCTGTCTTCTCCTTGCAGCGCAAAGCTGTGGGTGTTGTTTATCATAGCGTACTCGTCGCAAACTTCTTTCGCCAAGTTTGATAAGTCTATTTCTTGCGGATTTATATGGTTCCTGCCCGCATCCCCCCTTGCAAGAAACAGCAGCTGCTCTACCATATGCTGCATATTTTTCGCTTCCGAGCGTATGGCGCCTATGCTTTCATCGAGCACTTTTTCGTCGCTTTTGCCCCAGCGCGCAAGCATATCAGCATAGCCCTGTATTACAGAGATCGGCGTTCTTAATTCATGCGAAACATCCGAAACGAAGCGCGTCTGCTGCCGATAGCTTTCGTGAAGCCTTGCAAGCAGGTTGTTTACAGCGTTTTCAAGCCCTTGAAGCTCCTTATCCCCCGTGTGCAGCCTGTCGTCCGGCGCGTTTGGGCTTATGGCCGCTATGGCGCTTTCCAAATCGTGGAATTTTTGCTCGTCAAAGGCCGCCTGGCTCAGCTCTTCCGCAGTCTGCGAAACTTCTTCGATAGGGCTCAATATCTTATCATAACGCTTTTTGCCGGAAAATGCTCGGCTTATCAAAGCAATAACCTGAACTACAGCAACTCCCATGGCGCTTCTTACAAGCGTTTGGAAAAATATGCCGGACGGAACCGTTACAGGCTTTCCGTTCATTTCAAATATATATTCAGCCGTACCTAATTCTTCAAACCAGTTTTCCAAGTTTTGAAAAGCAAAGCGCCTTGTTAAATCTATGCTCCAGTCCGAACCGAGCACGTTTTTTTCTACCGAATAACACCATATCAAAACCGCTAAGGCTATAAAAAATATATCGAAAAAAAGCATGGTCCAAAACGAATGCCATATGCAGCTTTGGTTTATGCGCTTTGATATTGAGTTTTTACGAAGTTTTTCATTCATTTCCTTCATCAATCTTTAATGTATACCCTACGCCTCTTATGGTGTGTATGTATTTTACATTAAAACGGTCGTCTATTTTTGAGCGCAGATACCGCACATATACATCCACTATATTCGTTTCGCCCATGTAGTCATAGCCCCATACTTTTTCAAGAAGCATATCGCGCGACAGCACTATGGATTGATTTTCAAGCAATGTTTGAAGCAGAGCAAACTCTCTTCCCGTAAGGTCTATGTTTTCGCCCTTATAGCTTACGGTGTGCCTTGCAATATCCATAACAAGTTCTCCGCAGCTTAGCTGCGGCATAGACGCGGGCTGCTGCTTGCGCAGGGCCAAGCGTATTCTAGCAAGCAGTTCTTCTATGGAAAAAGGCTTTGTTATATAATCGTCAGCTCCTGCATCAAGGCCTGTTACCTTGTCCATCACGGCATCTCTTGCGGTAAGCAGTATAACGGGAACTTGGCTGTCTTTGCGCAGACGCCTTAGCACTTCCATGCCGTTTAGCTTAGGCAGCATAATGTCAAGCAGTATCAAATCGTAGTTTTTTTCTTCTGCCATTTTAAGACCCGAGCGCCCGTCTGCCGCCTTGTCCACTTCATAGCCTTCATGCGTTAACTCCAGTTCTATAAAACGGGCTATTTTTTCTTCGTCCTCTACGATTAAAATTTGCTGTTTTGTTTCCAAGTTAATTTCTCCTAATCATCATTGTCATGCCGGGACACGGTATCCGCCGCCTTGTCAAGCCAGCGGTTTGCTTTTTCTACATTGCCGCCCCCTGAATCCAACTTATACCTTATGCCAAAAAACATTGCAATAATAAGCGCAAAAATTATAGTGGGAAAAGTCATTATTACAAGAAATACCATAGCTGTAATGGGCAATTCAAACAAATTCTTGCCCCTATAAAAAAACTGAAACATGGTGCGGTTGCTCGCATCAATAAGCTCTGAAAAAGAGCTTAGCACCCGTCCCCCATAGCTTGAACTTTTGTCCTTTTTGTAATCCTTTTCGGCGGAATGCAGCGGCTCCTGCTTAGTTGTGTAGTACGCCTTTTCCGCTGTGTGCGTTTTCCCCCGGCTTTCCAAATATATAAGCGCATCGAGCAGGTCCCAGTCGTTAGCTTCCAAGGCGGCCTTTGCCTCCTCGTAGCTTACCTGCGTTTTTATGCGCAGCTTTTCGACCATCTCAAAATTATCCATTACATCCATCACCTCGATTCCTTCGGCTAATGGAATTATACACTAATAATATTAAATAATTACATATGCAGCATTAAAATTTGATTAGAGAAAAAGGAAACCGGCAAAAGGCAAAGTTAAAAGGCGTCTTTTGACGCCACAGAGTGTAGACAAAGCATTATTGAGGGGTTTTCAACGGGCGAAGCCTCATGAGCAGCTTCCAGCGCTAAGGTCGCAGGGCATTTAAAAGCCGTGCATTCCATACATTTTTGGTTTTAAGGAGACAAAGCTCTCAAGCGAAAAAACACACGACACAGGGACAATTTGTCGAAAGCCTGAGGCGTCTTTTGACGCCACAGATTTTGACACAGCAAGATTGCAAAGCCCCGCTATTGTAATCCCGAAAAGTTTCCCGCATGTTGAAAAAACCTGCTAAGGACTTGAAAGCTTCGCATTAAAATATGAGCATTCTTTATGTTTTAGTTTTAGGTTAAATACCTAATCCGCCTTTTATAAAGTGTCCAAGGATGCTTTGCCGGCACGCTTATGCGTCTTTTTATGCACTATGCTTTAGCTTTGCAAAAAACCGCATACAAAACATTATGCAATTTTCGTCTGAAGCGCAAATGTTTAATATTTTCGCGGCTGGGGTGCACGCGGTTGCTAAGCAAAACACAGTAAAAGCCCGTATTTGGATCAACCGCCACCGAAGTGCCGGTAAAACCCGTATGGCCAAAGGAATCAGGCGGAAGCAGGTCGCCAAAAAAGCAGCCTTTAGTACCTGCAATGTGAAAACCCAGCCCGCGATGTTCATCTGAGCCTTCAGTATAGTTGCGCGTTGCAGCAAGCATAGAAGCCGGGCTTAAAATGCCCTTTCCGTTTTGGGAAAGCATTTGAGCAAAAATATTCATGTCTTTTATGCTCGAAAATACACCTGCGTTTCCTGAAACGCCTCCCATAAAGCGCGCATTTTCATCGTGCACAACGCCGCATACGGCCTTGCCCGAAGCTTTGTCCAGCTCCGTAGCGGCAATATTTTTGCCTTTGGGGCAATAGCCCGTGCTTAGCATATTGAGCGGTTTAAACACTTTGTCTTTAGCTAAAACATCTAAAGGCTTCTTGTACACTTTTTCTATTATCTTTCCAAGCAGTATAAAGCCTAAACAGCTGTACATGGGTTTCCCTTTTTCTGCTTGCAGCGGAAGGGATAAAATTACATCGTACACATTTTTAGGGTCTAAAGTAAAATCTTGAAGCATCACATGCGGGGTAATGCCTGAAGTATGGGTGAGCAGCGCGCGTATATCTATGCTTTTCTTGTCTTCAGGCACATCAAAAAAGCTTGAAATATTATCATCCAGAGTTATAAGGCCTTCTTCAATAGCAAGCAGCGAAAGCATGGTAGTGGACAGTATTTTTGAACAGGAAGCCATGTCAAACAGCGTATTTTCATCCGGCTTAGGGCCGTCCGGCAGATAAATATTTCCCGCAGTATACATTGCGAGAGTTTTGTCTTTTACCCCCGCAGCTGCAGCGGCTGCCGGAAAAATCTTTTGTTCTATGGCTTCATCTATAAGCTGTTTAAGCAGTGTTTGCATTTTCTCCTCTTAAAAGCCGCTGCGCCTGATCAGGCGCAGCGCTTTGTTTTTTTTAATCTATTCCGGCTGCCTTTTTATAGGCTTCAAGGCCGGCTTGGTTGATAGCGTAGTATTCTTCCAGACCCATGCGGTTTAATGTGCTTATATAGTTTTCCCAGTCAGCGTCTATATCCGCATCTCCCGTTATGAACTTTGCACGCATCTCCTGCACATAGGTATCTATGTCTGTTTGCAATATGGACAGACGGCGGTACTGCTCATCGTCAAAGTTAAACTTGCCCCATACAACTTCCGGAGCAGCCTTGATTCTCACTTTGCAGACGGCTTTTTCCACATCGCTGAACATATTTTCTCCAAAAACTCTATCTTCCGCCATGGACGGGTTCGCCCCGCCTCCCCAAGGCACGTAAGAGCCCAGCACTTCTTCGTTTAGCAGCCCGTCAGGATTGTTTTGGACAAAATCGTTATAAACGGGGTTGCCTTCTTCGTTGCGCTCAAAGGTAATGCCTTCGAAGCCGCCAAACATCAGCTCCACGCCTTCGCGGCTGTAGAAATAGTCTATAAGCCGCACTGTTTCTTCCGGATATTTATTATCGCAGGTAATAAAGGTGTTCATATTGAATATGGGGTTTCCTACGTCTGCGTTCATCTGATAGCCGTCAGGCCCTTTAAATATGGTTTCAACTCCTACAAACTTATCTTTGTTTTCAGCGCCCACATAGTGGATCGAGCCTTTGCTAAGGAATATGCGGTCCTGCTCGCCTACGGCTGTCATGTTGGCAATTGACGAATCGAATATTTCCTTATACATAAGCCCTTCTGCATAAAGCTCGTTAAAGTAGCGAAGGAGTTTTTTGTATCCGTCGCTTGTAGGGATATAGCGCAAATCGCCGTTTTCATCGACATCAAAGTATTCTGATGTCCTTCCGCGATTGTTTATGCCGAACGCCCCCGCAAAAAGCCTGTAAAGGTTATCCAGGCTTGTAGCTATAAGAGGCACTTCGTCTTTTTCGCCGTTGCCGTTAAGGTCTGTATCGCGCACCTTTATAAGAAGCTGCTTAAGTTCTTCGAGGTCCGCAGGGACTTCGTCATATCCGAGCTCTTTAAGCCATTCGCCGTTCACAAAAACGGGTGGGGTCATAAAGTTTGAAGCGCTTACGATATAGTTAAAGCCGTATATTTCCCCATCGGGCATGGTTAAAAAAGCGCGCAGGGAAGGATCGTTTTGTATTTGGTAGTAGAAATGCGGCGCATACTCTTCAAGGTAGGGGGTGATGGGTATAAATACGCCGTCTTTAGCGTATTTAAGCACCGATGCATTGTCCATGCTGCACTTGAAAAACAGATCCGGCAAATCGGGGCTTGCAAGCTTTAAAGAAAGTTTTTCATTTATCACGTCATCCGTGTAGGCTTCAAAATTTAAGCCTATATTGGTCTTTTCTTTAAGCCATTCCCAGCATTTAAGGTCGTTAAAGTCCCCGCGGGCATATACTCCGCGCATGCTGAACACATCAAGAGTTATCGGTTCTTTGGAAAAAGGAAATTCTCCCTTAAACGGGATAGGGTCTTCTATGGCGATTGCAATCGTTAAGCTTAATGCCATAAAAAGCGCCAACAGTAAAGACAGTCTTTTTTTCATAGTATACTCCTTTCAATTATTTATAAGTGGCTTAGCCACAAATTAACCTTTTATAGAGCCCACCATAATGCCTTGCACAAAGTATTTTTGCAAGAAGGGATACAGGCATAAAACGGGCGCTGAAGCTACTATTATAAGCGCATATTTTATAGTTTCTCCCCTAAGCATGCGGTTAAATGTGCTTTGCACATTTACAAGGCTTTCTTCGGAAGCTTGGTTTTGTATCAGTATGCTTCTTAAAACAAGCTGCAGCGGATAGCGCTTTTCATCGGACAGATATATAAGCGCTGAAAAATAAGCGTTCCAGTGGTTAACGGCGTAAAACAGCACCATAACGGCAAGAATAGGTTTAGACAGCGGTATAATAATAGAAACCAGCGAGCGCATATGGCTTGCGCCGTCCACATATGCGGCTTCTTCCAGTTCGTAAGGAATTGAGTTTATAAAAAATGTGCGCATTATCATAACGTTGTAGGTGGATATTGCGGTGGGAAGTATCATAACTGAAAAAGTGTTCAAAAGCCCCAATTTGCTTATATGAAGGTATGTAGGTATAAGCCCGCCGCTAAAAAACATGGTAAATACCATCATCTTTAGTGTGAAGTTTTTGCCGCGCAGGCTGCGCCTTGACAGAGGATAGGCCGCAGCAACCGTTAAAGCCATGTTAAGGGCAGTGCCAATAAGTGTGTAGAGTATAGTGTTTTTATAGCCCGTCATAACTTTGGAATCTTTAAACACCATTTTGTACGCTTCCGTGCTAAAGCCCACGGGCCGCCATGTGACATTGCCCGCAAGCACCTCCAAAGGATCAGAAAAAGAAGCTATTACTACAAAATACAGCGGGTAGAGTACTATAAGCATGGCAGCGCAAAGCAGGACATAAACTGTTATGTCAAAAATCAAGTCTTTTTTTGATCGTATATAATGCATGCTTTTCTCCTACCACAGGCTTGTTTCGCTTACCCTGCGCGCAGTCTGGTTAACCGCTACCAATAGCACAAAGTTTATAACCGCATTGAATAAGTTTACTGCCGTTGAATATGAAAAATCGTTTTGTATTAGGCCCTGCTGATAGACGAGCGTTGAAATAACTTCAGATGCAGAGCGGTTTAAATCGTTTTGGAGCAGGAATATTTTTTCAAAGCCTACGCTCATCAAAGAGCCGCTGTTTAATATAAGCAAAACCACCATTGTAGGTATAAGCCCTGGCAAATTTATATGCCATATGCGGCGCAGGCGGCCCGCTCCGTCTATCATAGCGGCTTCGTGCAGCTGAGGGTCTATTCCTGAAAGCGCCGCCATATATATAATGCTGTTCCATCCGGTGTTTTGCCATACGCCGGACAGCACATAAATAGTTTTAAACATAGAAGGCTTGCCCATAAAATAAACGCTTTCATAGCCCATGGAAACCCTTAATCTGTTTATTATTCCGGTATCCGGCGACAGAAACAAAAATATCATGGAGCATAAAACAACGGTTGAAATAAAATACGGAGCGTATGTAACCGTCTGCACGGTTTTTTTAAACCATTTGCTGCGCACCTCGTTTAGCAAAAGCGCCAAAATAATAGGCAGCGGCATACCGACGGCAAGGGAATACAAGCTTATAAGCAGCGTGTTCGATATGACCTGTCCTGCATAATAGCTGTTAAAAAATCTGTTGAAATGTTCAAAGCCTACCCATCGGCTTCCCCATATGCCTTTGCGCAAAGAGTAATCCTTAAATGCGATTTGCAGCCCCAGCATGGGCATATAATGGAAAACAATATAATATGCAATTACCGGCAGCAATAGAAGATAAAGCTGCCAGTTCCTAGCAAAATAAAGTTTCCAGCTTTTACGTTTAACGCGGCTTTTGTTTGTTTGCAAACAATCCGCCCCCTTTACGTTATGTAGCATTGCCGTATGCAAAATCAATAAATTAACCTATTGTAAAAACACATAATTAATTTCCGTATGCTAATTTCATGTTAACATACGCCTATTTGAGTGTCAAGAAAATTAAATAGGGTTATATTGTATTTTATTTATTATCTGCTTTTTAAACGCGCCATGCAAAATATTCAGCCCTGCAAGAAGCGGTTTAACAGCAGCAAATTTCATCAAAAATATTAAGGATGGGTTGCATAGCATTGACTATTCTATCGTTTTTGCTATACTTGACATCAGAAGCGTATTTACAGGAGGTATATAATGAATATCTGGCCCTATGTGCTTATACTTGTCGCAAAAACATTGGAAGTAAGCCTTTCAACGCTGCGCATTATGCTTATAAACCGCAGGGAGCGCGTTATAGGTTCAATACTCAGCTTTGCGGAAATTCTTCTGTGGGTTTTTGTCGCCTCCAATGTTTTAGCCGATGTAAAAGCCGAACCAATAAAAGGGCTTCTTTACGCCGCCGGCTTCACTTTGGGCAACTTCTTCGGGTCGAAAATCGAAGAAAGATTAGCCCTTGGCGTCACTAAGGTGGAAGCAATAGTTTCAGGCGAGCATGCTGAAGAGCTTATAGCAAAAATCCGCAACAAAGGCTTTGCGGTAACCGTAGTTGACGGCAGGGGCAGGGACGATTCTGTTAAAAAAATACTATTTATGTCCATACGCAGAAAAGAGTACAAGGAATTATGCGAGTTCATAAGCAGCATAGATAAAAAGGCCTTCATTACCGCCTATGACATAACGCCTGTGCACGGCGGCTACGGAATAATACGAAACGACAAATAGCGGCAATAAATATTGCACCGGGCATCGACAAAGCGTCTTTATACGCTTTGTCGATTTTCTTTTTGCTTATATTGTCCCTAAAAATAAAACTTAAAGTATGGTCGGTTTTTAAATGCACCGCGAAATCAGCATTCGCAGCTTTAAAATATCTACAAAGCATCTTTATGCACTTTGCCGCGAGGTTTTTGGCCGTGCAAATTCCCTTAAGCTAAAAAATTAAAGTATGGTCGGCTTTAAATGCGCCGCAAAATCAGCACTCGCGGCTTTAAAATGTCTATAAAGCATCTTTAATACGCTTTGCCGCGAGATTTTTGGCCGTGCAAATTCCCTCAAGCTAAGAGCTTAAATAATAGTCGGCTTTAAATGCGCCGCGAAATCAGCACTCGCGGCTTTAAGATGTTTACAAAACATCTTTATACGCTTTTGCGCAAGTTTTTTGCCGTGCAAATTCCCTTAAGCTAAAAGTTTAAGGAATGGCAGGTTTTAATCGCTTCTAAATATTAGCGCTGCAAGCTTTTTGCTATTATTCTCACGGCGCTTCGCATTATGGCACTTTTTTTAAGGTTATATTTTTTATATTTTCGTCAAAAAATATTTCATATAGAAAGCGGCGGAATTCTATATATCCGCCGCTTTTTCGTTTAGCGTTTTGCCCTGGATATAGGCAAACGGCTTTGTCTACCTTGCGTCAGAGCTGAAAAGCTTTGTAAGCGTTTCCCTGCCCGCAGCGCCGTCAGGGGCCAGACCGTTGTTGCGCTGGAATTCCTGCACAGCCGCCTTTGTGCCGCTGCCAAACTTGCCGTCAGCGCTTCCCTGCTCCAAATAGCTTAGCTCTATAAGGCGCTGCTGCATGGCGCGCACATTGTCGTTTTCATCGCCCTTTCTTAGTGTTATTATCTCCGTAGGCCTGGGCGTCTCTGTCGGGCGGGCTGTGGGCACCGGAGTATCTGTCGGCACCTGGGTAGGCACATCCGTAGGCGCTGTAGTTGGAAGCATTCCGCCAACGGGATAGCCTTCAGGTATCATGCCGCTGTTTGCAGGGTCCGCAACAGACGGCGGGGCCTGCGTTGCTTTGACGGGCTGCGGGGTGTTAAAGCCTCGCACTATAAGCACTATAATCAAAATAAGCAAAAGGGTAAGCACTACCAAAATAAAGCCTCGCACTTTATCATCGCTCATGTTGTTGGGGTATTGGTTCATAGCTTTTCTCCTTAAGGAATATT
>JBMNUE010000064.1:0-10136 GCA_050946095.1 Christensenellales bacterium | reverse complement strand
CATCACAACGCCTAAAATACAGAAGATAAGCGCCACAAGGGGCAAGCTCGAGGAAAAGGTACCTGTAAGCGCCAAGCTTAATTTTGCTAAGGGCGACCCTATTGTTATAGAAGAAGCGCAGGGCTTGGGGGCTACCGTAAGCAAGGTTACCGCTAAAACGGGCTACAGCGTAAAAAAAGGCGACCTGCTTGCGGAATTTATCCCTACGGAGTTTGAAAGCAAGATGCAGCCGCTTAAGGACGAATATGAAAAGGCGGCGCGCGAAACCACGGAGCGCATAGCGAAAAGCATACGAATTAAGCAGCATTCAGAACACAACGATGCCTATAACGAGCTTATGCATACCTCAGATGAATATTATATTGAACGCGTGAACGCTATTATGCTTGCATCGCAGCTGGGATACGGCTTAAACCCCGATATTGAAACATGGGGCATAAGGCCTGCTGATGAAAATGACAAAAAAAAGAAACAAGACAGCGAAGCGTTAGAAACGCCAAAGCCGGTTAAATATCCTGACGAAAAGGAGTACCCGGGCTTAGCGGAGCAGATGAAAAAAGCATATAACTCATTTCTTAAATACGATGCCGCTAAACAGTTCTACCGCGATATATACCAGGACAGAACAAGCGTTAAGCGCGTTGGCGAAGGCACATTTGAATACATAAAAGAACGCGACACCCTTATAGAAAAGCGGGAGAAAGCAGAACGATCCATACTGGAGCTGGAAGAAAAGAAATCCAAAATGCAGGCGGTATACGCTCCGCGCGATGGCTTCCTTACGGATTTCCCTCTTAAAGTGGGCGATACATATGACGGCATAAAGCCTTTGTACCATATAAGCCTTGAAGGCGAAAAACCGTCCTTGAGCTGCGATGTTTCAAATATAAAAAAGACTATTAAAAAAGGAATGAAAGTAAGCGTTGAAGGCATTAAAAAAGACCTTGCAATTTCAGAAATAAAGCTGTCCGCAGACAATAAGAAAACAGCCTATATAGAGCTTTCCGAAAAAGACATTTCAAGCTTAGGCGGTCTGTCAAACATAATAGACAAAGAAATCAAAGCGCAGCTTATATACAAGGCGGACATCACAAGCACGCTTATACCGGCAAGCGCATTAAGGACGGATTCTGACGGGAGCGATTTCGTATTTGTAGTAGAAAGAAACTGGGGCGGCATGCTCGGCAACACTTCGGAAACTGTAAAAAAATTACCCGTAAAGGTAATAGAAAAGGCCGATAAATTAGTATCCATAGAAGATGACCTAAGCTATAGGGAAATAGCGGACAACGAAGACAGAACCATAAAAGACGGCCAGCAGGTAATGGAATATGTCGATTAAAAGAAGCGTACTTCTTATAATTCTTTTCGCTCTTATTGCGTCTGTATATGCATCTGTAGTAAATAGGCCGGATTATTTATCCTATGTATTTGAGGCGCCTAAAGCTGGCGCTGAAGAGCAATCGGAAGATGGCGATAAAGAACCGGAAGAAACAAAAAAAGCGCCCCTGTCAGAAACGGATAATCTTATTAAGGCTATGGAAAACGCAAAAACAGAATGGGGCGAAAATGTTCCTGCAAGCATGATAGTATCCTTAAAGAACGGGGCGTCTGTTGAAAGCGACCGCGGCTCTTCCGTGCAGGCCTGCGTAATGGGCTTTTTAGGAGATACATATATTATGGATGCCCCCGTGCTGACTTCAGGAAGGCTTTTATATAAAGAGGAATTGGACAGCGGGGCATACGCAGCGGTGCTTGACGAACAGACCGCCGTAAAGCTGTTTCGCACAGGCGAACCTATAGACAGGTTCTTAACAATAAACGATGCGAAGTTTCGCGTGGTGGGCGTTATAAAGCACAGCAGAAGCGTTGGAGAAAATGACGAGCTTAGGATTTCCGTTCCGCTTAAGGCGCTTGATAAAAGCGGCTTTCAAAGCGACATATATGCAATAAACCTAAAAACAGCCAAAGGCCAGGGCGCGCAGGGCCAAATAAAAAATTCGCTTGAAAGCTTAAGCCCTAAAGGCACTTTATATAACATATCCAAAGAAAAGCATAGAAGCCTTTTGCCTGTACGCTGGGGCATAGGATATATTGCCATACTTATTCTCAGCATATTTAAAAAAATGCTTGCGGCTTTTTCAAAGCTGCAGTTTGAAAAAGAAAGGGCAAAGCTTAGCGATAAATATTTCCAAGACCTTTTGATTATTTGGGTTATTAAAGCGGCTTTAGTATTAGCCATGTGGCTGTGCTGGCTGTACGCTGTATATATGGTGCTTCAGTTTATGGTAGAACCCGTGTATATTTTCCCGGAATGGGTGCCGGCCACATTGGTTGAATGGTCGGATATAAATACGGCATTTTGGAATAACCGCCAAAGCGTCACAAACCTTATAGAAATGCGCATACCTTCAATACTTGAACTGCAATTTTATCACCGGATATTGACAGCGCTATGCATAAGCTTTGCAGCGCTGCTGCTTAAACCCTACTATAAGATTAAGCAAAAGTTTGAATAAAATTCAAAAAAACTTTTAGAGTCAGAACAAAAATAATAAAAAAGCCTGTGTTTTTCATGTACTGCTAAACACAGGCTTTTTATGCGCTTATGCTGTTTATCTAATACTACTCGCCATCTTCTTCATCAGGCAGATTGGCGTTATGGTATACGGCGACAACATCGTCGTTATCGTCAAGCATATCGAGCATTTTGTTTATTTTTTCAACCGTTTCGGGGTCTGTCACATCGTTTAGCATCTGCGCCACATAGCCCCGCTCTGCGGAAGCGAATTTATAGTTGTCCTTTTCAAGCGCTTCGCGCACGGCGGAAAAGTCGTTTGCGGCGGTGATAATTTCGTAGCCTTCGTCGCTTATCTGCACATCTTCGGCGCCCGCCTGCAGGGCGTTCATCATAAGCTCGTCCTCGTCTATTTCGTCGCTGTTTTCTATAAGTATTGTGCCCTGGTAGTTAAAAAGATAGCCTACCGAACCGGTCTGCCCGAGCGAGCCGCCGTTTTTGTCGAATATGTGCCGGACATCCGAAGCCGTGCGGTTTCTATTGTCCGTAACGACTTCCAATATTACAGCGATGCCGCCTGGGGCATAGCCTTCATAGACTATTTCTTCGTAGGTTACATTGCCCAGTTCGCCCGAGGCCCTTTTTATGCTTCTTTCTATGTTGTCGTTTGGCATGTTGTTTGCGCGCGCCTTGGCGATAACATCGCGAAGCCTGCTGTTATGTTCAGGGTCGCTGCCGCCTTCTCTTACGGCCATGGCTATTTCGCGCCCTATCTTGGTAAATACTTTGCCCCTTGCGGCGTCGGCCTTGCCCTTTTTATGTTTAATGTTTGACCATTTAGAATGTCCTGCCATAATCGTCCCTCCTTGATACTAATTATAACATGCAAATTACGCCTTGAAAAGGTTTTCTGCAAGAGCCTTGGCCCTGTCGGGGTAGTTGGTTATTAGTATATCGGCTCCGCTCAACAGCACGCGCTGCATAACAGCGTCCTCGTTTACAGTCCATGTGTTTACACCTATGTTTAGCGCGCGGGCTTCATCGCATTCATCGGGGTTAAGCAGAATTTCTCCAAAATGCGGGTGGATAGCGTCAACGCCTATGCTTTTAGCGTAGTCCCAAGGCTTTATTATGCAGCAGTTATAGAGTATGCCGCAAAGCGCTTTAGGGTTCATTTCTTTTAATTTCAACATGCTGTAATGGTTAAACGAAGAATATATTATCCTGTCTTCCATGCCTTTTCTTGCGGCGAGATCAAGGCATTTTTCTTCCATGCCGTCATAGGGCAGAATGCTGTTTTTAAGCTCTATGTTTATGTTAAGCCTGCTGCTTTTGAGCAGGTCGAACACTTCTTCCAAGGTGGGTATCTGTTCGTCCTCATAGCCCATGTGGTTTATGCCGAACTTAAGCTTTTTAAGGCTGCGTAGCGATATATCGCACACGCGCCCCGTGCCGTTGCTCACGCGGTCTATGCGTTCGTCATGCACTACTACAAGCTGCTTGTCGCGCGTTAGCTGCACATCAAGCTCCACTCCGTCTGCCTGCTGCTTAACGGCTAATTCAAACGCCGCAATGGTATTTTCCGGAGCATAACCCGAAGCGCCCCTGTGTCCGTAAATTTTTGTTTTCATTGCTCCATCCTTTTTGCGGCTATGCGCGCCGCCTGCTTTGTTGAAATGCTTTGGCTGCTGTATGGGCTGATTACAAATGAAAAACTGAAGTTTTTATTTAAGTAAAGTCTGTCTTTTTCAAGCGGCTCAGGCCCGCAGGAGTTGCTGCCCAATGGCCCCATTAAGCCGTCTATATTTACATGGGTGTCCTTTCCGCGCGGAAGCTCATAGCTGTGCTTTGCCAAGTGCAGGTCTTCCTGGCTGTAGTCGTGGCATGTAAAAGAAAATCTTTCGCCTGCTATAATTATGCCCAGACCGGAATCGTTCTGCACGGACGCGAACTTAGTATCTTCATGAGAGCCGTTTTCCTGCGGATAAATGTATTCTTCGTGCGTGCCTGCTACTGTATTGCTGTAAAAACCAAACAGCGCGGAGGTTTTTTTGTCCGGATAGCTTTCGTGCGGCCCTCTTCCAAGCCATTTCACATGCTTAAATTCCTTGGGCATGCTGAACCTAAAGCCCAGGCGCGGAATGTACATATTTTTAAACATATCCTTAGGCGCATTTGCTATGCCCTGCTCGTTCCATTTAAGCGGAACAAAGTTTAAATTATACAGAAGCTCGCCCGTATTAAGCACGGTAAATTCCTGCACGGTTTTAACTATGGGCGGGTAAACCTTTGGCGCGTGCACGCTTTCGACTGTTATTGCTATTTTGTCTTTTCCTTCCTGCAAATTAAAGCTGGTTACTCTCTGCTGAAGGTTTGCAAGGCCGTAGGTTTCCCAAAGCTTGGCAATATTTGCAAAGCCCCTGTCGTTATCGGTAGTGGCCCTAAACATGTTTATTGTAAATGGAGAGTTTATTAAATCAAAACCGGAACAGCGTATTTTTTCCAAGCCGTTCCTTGAAAAAACATACTCGCTGCTTCCTGCACTCACCGTATATAGCTGCTCGTGCTTAGTAAGACTAATCGCTTTTTCAGGCACCTTAGGAATATCTGTTTCAAAGCCGTGGCTTAATTTAAGCTGGTCGCTGCAAACAAGGAAGTTTTGCTCAGCCCAAGGCGTTGGATTTATCAATCTGAATTCAAGGTTTAAAAACGACCCTTTTTTGTATTTCCCCAAAGGCAGCGTTACGGTGCGCTTTTTGCCGGCGGGAGCTTTAACGTTTAACACACCCGAAGCATATGTTTTGCCTTCGCAGCTGACGGACCACGAAATATTAAAAACGCTCAAATCCGTAAAATTATACAGGTTGCTAAGCCTTATTTTGCCCTTTTCTTCGTCCACAAGCTCAGCTCTTACAGGGCGCGCAACATGGGCGTATTCAAGCATGGCGCTGTGCGGCTCTCTTTCTGGCGAAAAGAACGCGTCCACGCAGAAATTGCCGTCGTGCGGGTATTCCCCAAAGTCCCCGCCGTAGGCAAAGTACGGGGTGCCTTCCTGCGTGCTTGTAAGCAGGCCGTGGTCCACCATCTCCCAGCCGCAGCCTCCTATAAGGCGGTCGTACTTATATATGGCCTGCCAATAGTCCTCTATGTTGCCGGGGCCCTGCCCCATGGCGTGCACATATTCGCATATAAAATAGGGCTTGGGGTTTTTTAGCTTCCCTTGCTTTATAACATAGTCAACTGTAGGATACATATTGGAGTACATATCCGCAGTTTCCGCTTCAAAGTCCTGCTCGTAATGTATGGGGCGGGAAGTGTCCAGCTTCCGCATAGCTTCCGCCATTTTAACATGGTTTATTCCGTAGCCGGATTCGTTCCCTAAAGACCAGAATATAATTGACGGATGGTTAAAATTCCTTTGAACCATGCGGACGCCTCTGTCCACCATTTGTTTTTCAAAGCGCGGGTCGCGGGCGATTAAGCTTGTATCGTCAATAAATTCAACGCCGTGGCTTTCTATATCCGCTTCGTCTATAACATAAAGCCCGTAGTAGTCGCATAAACGGTAAAAGGCGGGGTCTGCAGGGTAGTGGCTTAAGCGAACCGTGTTCATGTTAAAGCGCTTTAGAAGCTTTACATCCTTTTCCATAAGTTCAACGGGGCTGAATGCGCCCAGATTATAGTGCGTGTCGTGGCGGTTTAAGCCCTTAAGCTTTACGGATACACCGTTTATTAAAAGCTTGCCTTGGTCTATATCTATTCTGCGGAAGCCGACCTTTACAGCCTGCGCCTGGTTTTCTATATAAATAAGCAAAGTATAAAGATAAGGCGTTTCAGCTGTCCATTTAAAAACATCTTTTAATTGTTTGCTTATTTTGGCGATTCCGTCTTTAGCCTGGGATTTTTCATTGAAAATGCTTTCGCCCTGTTCGCCAAGCAGCGTAAATCCAACCGAGCCAGCGCCCTTTGTGCTGACGCTTACATCAAGCGTGCCGGTAGCATAATCGTCCAATAAAGATGCGGATACTTTTATGTTTTCTATTCTTTTTGACGAAAAGCTTAACAGGCTTACATCCCTGAATAATCCGCTCAAGCGCCATTTGTCCTGATCTTCAATATAGGTGCTGTCCGACCACTTGAACACCAAAACATCAAGCGTGTTTATGCCGTCCTGCAATAGCGGGCTAATGTTAAATTCCGCAGTAAGATGCGAGCACTTTGTAAAGCCCGCAAACTGCTTGTTTACATATATATACGCGCAGGAATCTATGCCTTCAAAGCGGAGTATGGTATCTCTGTTTAAAAAGGGTTCTGGCAATGAAAATGTCCTTTGGTACCAGCCTACGGGGTTGTCGTCCGGCACATAGGGCGGGTCGTAAGGTATGGGGTATCGTATGTTGGTATACTGCGGAAAGTCAAAGCCCTGCATCTGCCAGCAGCCGGGCACCGCTATGCTGTGCTCCGGAGTGCCGCTAAGCAGCGCTTCGTCTATTGCATTGCAGCCTACTAAAAGATCGAAGTCCCATAGGCCGTTAAGCGGCATATAGTAAGGCGACAGGGCAGGCATGCCTTTTTTGGCAAGCTCCGCGTTTGGGTAGGGGACAGAAAATGTTCTAGGCTCAAGCCTGTTTTTATGAAGACATTCGAGGTCTTGATGTAGACGGAATTCCATTAAAACTCTCCTTTAGCTGATTTATTTTATGATTATAAACATATGATAGCACAATGCGCCTGAAAATACCACGAGGGAATTTTGGCCTTATCAAGGAACTTGAGAGATTTAATAAAAAAACAACCGGACAGCGCATTGCTGTCCGATCGCTTTAGAAATTATCGTTTATTTGTTTAATTGAGCTAAGGCGTATTCTGCTGCGCTTTCACCGCTTATAAAGCCCATATGCACTGCAACCGCTATGGCTTGGCGTCCGGGATAGAAGTCGCCTATATAAGGGCCGGAAGATATAATGCCGCCCGCAAACAGTCCGGGTATTGCATTATTTTCCTTGGTTATTACCCTGCCTTGCTTATCGGTTGCTATACCGCCGTAGTTGCCGCGGGTTGCGTCATACAGCATCGCAATATAGAAAGGGGCTTCGTCAATCGCTTCAAGCAGGTCGGGGTCTTTGCCAAAATCCGTATCCTTGCCTTGGGCGACCATCTCATTGTAACGTTTGACGGAAGCTACCACATTATCTACCGGCAGACCGGCTTTTTGAGCTAATGCTTCTATACTGTCTTCTTTATAGACTTTTATAATTTTGCTTCCATTTTCGGTTGCTTCAAGCAGCTCTTCAAGCCTATTAAAGCGCTGTGCTATTGGTTCGTCCATTATGCACCAGGCGGAGTTTAGGCGGGTTTCATCTACGAATTGGAATTTCTGCGGGTGCGATCCTCCGTCTTCCGCATACCTTCTTTCGCCGTCCCAGTTAACTAAAAGGGCTTCGAAAGGATAGTTGTTGGAAGGGTCGCCTACATAGTGCAGGTCGAAAGGGTCTGCCTGGAAGTTTCCACTCATAGATTCTTGGAAATCGTAGTAATAACCGCCTGCGGCAACTGCCATTTTGTGCCCGTCGCCCGTGTTGCCTATGGCAGTAGCGCTGTATTCGCCGGAGGCTTGAGGGGCGAGCTCGTCTGTCATTTCATCGTTTTTGGCATAGTCCCCGGTTGCTAAAACAACCGCTTTGGCGTTAAATACCTTGGTGCCATATTTTTCAGTTTTGCTTATAAGGCCG
Organism: Christensenellales bacterium; assembly: GCA_050946095.1. Lineage (GTDB taxonomy): Bacteria > Bacillota > Clostridia > Christensenellales > Aristaeellaceae > DTU024. The sequence goes on along the minus strand of JBMNUE010000064.1, from coordinate 1,886 downwards.
CAAACCGTGCCGTCCTTTTGAATAAGCTCAGTCGCCGGTGTGTTCATGAATATATCCACACCTGCAGCTTTAACGGCAGCTGCCAGTTTTTCCATCATAAGAGCAGCGCCTTTTTTGTTTGGGGTCTTGGATGGAAGGCTCATGGCTTCCGCGTTTTTGATCGACTTTTCATCGGGCTTTGCCCTAAAAGTTTGCGAACCTATATCTTCAATAGTTATGTTAAATTCAACCCCAGCCTTGTTCATTAACAGGTCCATGGCTTCCGGCGAACGCTCTATAAGATAGTTTAAGCGCTCATCGTCAATGGGGTTCTTTTCTTGGGAAGCGCTGCGCATATGCCACATTTCATACATAGGCTTTTGGTATTTTTCTTCTGTGGCAGCAAGCAGGTTGCCGGAAGCAAAAATAGATGTGCCGCCAAGCACGCCCGTCTTTTCGACCAATGCAACGCTAACGCCTTTTTGCGCAGCTTCCAAAGCAGCCATAAGGCCAGCCAAACCGCCGCCCGCAATTACTACATCGTAGCTGTATTCGCCGTCTTCTATGGTGGAAGGAACTTCAACATTCTTAAGCTTTTCAACATCAGCGCCCGCTTCTTTAAGGGCATTTGCTACTGCTGCCTTTAAGGCTGCGGAAGTAATTGTGGCGCCTGAAATAGAATCAACGCCTAAGGACTGGCTTGCAACTATCTGATTTGGAAGTATTTCAAAAACCTGCTCGCCTATGCCTGCGGATTCGTTGTCATCAACCACTTCAATGCTCTCGATTTTATTGCTTGAAAGCGTTACTTTTACTTTAACAGGGCCGCCGGTTCCATTGGCCTCACCAAAGTATTCGCCTTCCTTGAATTGAAGGTCCGTATTTTCTTCGCCCTGCGCCGTTTCCGCTTCCTTGGTTTTCAAAGTTTCGATATTGGCGCCTGCGCTTTTCAAAGCCTCTTCCAAGGCTGTCAAGAACGCATTGGAACTAAGTGTTGCGCCTGCAACGCCGTCAAGATTCAAGGTTTGTCCCGAAATAATTTGTTCGATTAACTGGGAAATGGCTTCGTCCCCAATTCCGCCAGTTTCATTCTCTTCAACTTCAATGGATTCTATTCTGTCTTCCGTTAAGGTGACTTTTACCGTAACATCGCCGCCGAAGCCTTGCTCTGTCGCTTCGTAGGTGCCCGGTTTATAAGCTTCGGCCCTTACCTGCGTCAAAGACAAAAGGCTCGGCATAATAAGTGCAAATGCCAAAGCAAATACCAGCATTTTTTTTGATAGCCGTTTCATAATGAATAAACCTCCTTATATTTTTTGGTGGCTAACCAATTCAAATTTTACATTTTGTTCGTATAATGTCAAGATAAATCTTGTGTTTTGCCAACATTGCTATAAGGCGTAGTTTATGATATACTTTAGCAAACAAAAGGCATAGAAAAGGGGGGCGCTGCTTGCAAGCGGGCATTAAACAAAAGCGTGATATTTTTTTAACGCTGCTTGATAAAATTACTGCATATAAATTGGATGAGCCTATGAAAAAGCATACAAGCTTTTTATGCGGCGGAAAGGCTGCCGTGTACGTAGCTTGCGAAAAGCCCGATATAGCGGCATCAGCGCTTTATTTGGCGAAGTTATTTAATATGCCCTATGAAGTGCTAGGCCGAGGCTCCAACGTATTATTTTCAGATAAAGGCTTTAACGGCTTGGTGCTGCACCTAAAAGGCGACAGCGTTTCGGCAAAGGGCGATGCGCTTTATGCATTTGCCGGCACAAAGCTTTCTTTTATTTCAAATAGAGCTAAGGACCTGTCTTTAACGGGGCTTGAATTTGCGCACGGCATACCGGGAAGCGTAGGCGGAGCTGTATATATGAACGCCGGCTGCTTTGGGAGCAGCATTTCAGATG
>JBMNUE010000063.1:0-10200 GCA_050946095.1 Christensenellales bacterium | reverse complement strand
CAAGGTTTCTTCTCCGTCCAGGTTCATAAGCACAAAGCGCGCGGCGTTCCATATTTTGTTTGCAAAGTTCCTTGAAGATTCTATTTTCTCGTCTGAATAGCGTATATCGTTGCCTATTGATACGCCCATGCAAAGCGTAAAGCGCAGAGCGTCCGCGCCGTATTTCTCTATGGCTTCCAAAGGATCCACGCCGTTTCCTAAAGATTTTGACATCTTGCGCCCTTTATCGTCGCGCACAAGACCATGGATAAGCACTTTTTCAAAGGGTATTTCTCCGGTATATGCAAGACCTGAAAATATCATGCGGGCGACCCAGAAGAAAATAATATCGTAGCCCGTGACCATTATGCTTGTAGGATAAAAAAGCTTTAAGTCCTCTGTTTCTTCAGGCCAGCCTAAAGTGCTGAAGGGCCACAAGGCGGACGAAAACCATGTGTCCAATACGTCTTCATCCTGATGTATTTCTTCGCTTCCGCAGTATGGGCATTTTGTCGGGTCTTCCTTGGACACTATGGTTTCTCCGCAGCTGTCGCAGTACCAGGCCGGTATTCTATGCCCCCACCAAAGCTGGCGTGAAATGCACCAATCGTGTATGTTTTCCATCCAGTTAAAGTAAATCTTGCTGAAGCGCTCCGGAAGGAACTGTATCCTCCCTTCGCGCACTACTTCTATTGCGGGCTTTGCAAGCGGTCCCATCTTTACAAACCACTGTTTGCTTATAAGCGGCTCAACCGTTTCACCGCAGCGATAGCATGTGCCGACATTGTGTGTATAATCTTCAATTTTTACAAGATAGCCTTGCTTTTCAAGCTCTTTAACTATCTTTTCCCTTGCTTCTTCGCGTTTAAGCCCAGCATATTCTTTACCTGCCGTTTCCGCCATGGTCCCGTCATCGTTTATTACATTTATGATTTCCAAGTTATGGCGCTGGCCAACTTCAAAGTCGTTAGGGTCGTGTGCAGGCGTCATCTTGACGGCACCCGTGCCAAACTCCATATCTACATATTCATCCGCAACAACGGGAATTTCACGGTTTACAATGGGAAGTATTACATTTTTGCCGACGAGGTTTTTAAAGCGCTTATCGTTAGGGTTTACAGCAACGCCGCTGTCCCCCAGCATTGTTTCGGGCCTTGTTGTAGCGACAACTACACCTTCACCGCCGTCTGCCGCGGGATAGCGTATGTACCAAAGATGAGAGTTTTGCTCTTCGTATTCTATTTCCGCATCGGACAAAGCCGTCTTGCAGTCGGGACACCAGTTAATAATCCTGTCGCCCCGGTATATAAGCCCTTGCTCGTACAGGCGCACAAACACTTCCCTTACCGCTTTTGAGCAGCCTTCGTCCATGGTAAAGCGCTCTCTGGACCAGTCGCAGCTTGCGCCAAGACGCCTAAGCTGCATAGTTATGCGCTTCCCATACTTATCTTTCCATGCCCAGGCGCGCTTTAAAAACTCTTCCCTGCCTATGTCTTCTTTTTTAATGCCTTCTTTTGCCATCTCCGCTACTATTTTTACTTCTGTGGCAATAGAAGCGTGATCAGTACCAGGAACCCACAGCGTAGGGTCGCCCATCATGCGGTGGTAGCGGATTAAAACATCTGGCAGTGTATAGGTAAGGGCGTGTCCCATATGCAGCTGGCCTGTTATGTTTGGAGGCGGCATAGAAATAGTAAACGGCTTTCTGCCTTCTTTTAAAACAGGCTTGAATGCTCCGGATTTTTCCCATTTTTCATATGTTTTTCTTTCCATCCCCTGAGGGTTGTATGTTTTTTCCATTTTAAATCTCCTTAATAAAAAGCTCCATCCTATAAAGGACGGAGCATTCCGTGGTACCACCTTAATTCGCAGCATAGCTGCCTCGTAATGCTTTAACGGGCATCAGGCGTTAATCCTCAAAAGCAACCTTCAGCTAAAGTTTCCAGACTGTTTTCCAGCATGCACAGCCTCTCTGTTTGGGCTTTTAGCCTACTCCTCTTTGTCTCAGGATTTATTCTGCGGTTTCTACCTCTAAAACCTGTTTGCCGTTATACATGCCGCAGTTCTTGCAGACATGGTGCAAAAGTTTCAACTCGTGGCATTGCGGGCATGGCGCAAGTGCCGGCGCTTTAACTTTCCAGTGCGTACGGCGTTTTCTTCCTGCCGCTCTAGTGGCTTTTTTCTTTGGTACTGCCAATTTCTACACCTCCTGATCCTCTTTCAGCAATTCTTTTAATGCCGCAAAAGGATGCGCCTCTTCAGGCGTTTCCCGGCAGGCATTTTTTCGGTTCACTCTGTCCACATGCTCCTTATAGCCCTTGCAGTTTTCCTTGCAAAGATAACGCATCGGTATAGCAAGCAGCAGAAGCGTTTTGGTAATAGGGTACAGGTCAACCTCTTTTCCTTGGAAGTAAAGAAATTCTTCCGGTAATAAGTTGTCGGGCTGCCCTTTACGGCGCAAACGCTTATAAGATTCATTCAAAGGAAGGCTTACTTCTCTTTGAATAGGTTTTAAGCAGTTTACGCAATGCGCATGTACCCTTGCATGTATTTTGCCTTTTAGGTGAAGCGTCTCGCCCGAGAACTCATATGTGCCTTTTACACAAACGGGTTCTTCAAAGCTTACCACATCGCCTAAAATTTCTTGTTCTTCTATTTTCTCGTTATGAGAAAATTCGAACTGCTCTCCCGGATTTAGAAGAGCTTTTGAAACATCTAATAGCATAAACTCCTCCAAACGGAACGGCAATAATTATAAGGCTGTATAAGCAAATTGTCAACCTTTATCCGTCGTTTCTTTCTCGTCTTGTTGGTGTTGTTTTGCACGCCTATCCGGCGTAATAACTATCCTGCGGCTGGGATCTTCGCCCTCCGAGTGGGTGTTTACGCCCTCTATATCGTGCAAGGCGCTGTGTATTATCCTTCGTTCGTATGGATTCATAGGTTCAAGGCGCACCTTGCGTCCCGTCTTCTTTACACGGTTTGCCATGCGGTTGGCAAGCCTTTTTAAAGATTCTTCTCTTCTTGCGCGGTAGCCTTCGCTGTCTAGAGTAACGCGGACATAGTCGTCTCGTCCCGAGTTAACCTGCAAGCTCGTAAGGTATTGCAGGGCGTCCAATGTTTCGCCGCGCCTTCCTATTAAAATACCGCGCGGGTCGCCTTGTATTACTATTTTAACATTTCCTTCTTCGTCTAAATTGGAATGTATTTCAACATCAAGCCCCATAAGGGAGGTAAGGTTTTGCAGAAAAGACTGCGCGATGCCTTCAGGGCTTTCCAAATCGCGCTGAACAGCCTTTTCAACGGCGGCTTGTTCCGCTTTTTTATTTTTTACCGCCTTTTTAGCAGCGGCGTTTTCTTTGGCTGCAGTCTGCTTAGTTTGTTTTACAGGAGCTTTATCTTGGCCGCTTTTTTCAGCTTTTGGTGATGCTTCATCATCTTCCAAGGCATCCTGAAATAGGGCGCGCGTAGCGTCCTGTATATTTTCTTCTTTTTTAAGCGTAAGCTTTACTTTGGCAAGACGGCTTCCAAAAAGTCCGAACAGGCCTTTGCTGCCCTCGTTTAAAACTTCTATATCCACATCGCCTATACAGGCGTTCAGTTGTTTAAGGCCTTCATTTATTGCTTCTTCCACCGTTCGGCCTTCAGATTCATAGGATTTCATTATTTCACCTCGTTAAGTTGCGCTTGTCCGGCGTCTTTTTTATCGAGATATGCGTTTATCAGCAAGCCTGAAAGCGTTGCGAATAAGTTTGCTACAACCCAATATAGCGCAAAGCCCGCATTGCTCGATAAGCAGATATATACTGAAAACAACGGGAAAAAGTATTTCATAAAACCGCCGCTCATAGGATTGTTTGCGCCGTCCTGGCTTGGCGCCTGCGTTGCGGGGTTCATCTTTGTCATCAGCACTTGCGATAAGCCTGCCATTATAGGCAGTATAAGCAAGCCGTTAAACTGCTGGTACACGGACAATGTAGTTATAAAAAAGTTAAGGTTGCCCCAGCCCGGCACAGTGGCCAGCGCGCTTTGATAGCTGGGCATTTGAAGCAGTGTTTGCTGTATAAAAGGCAGGCTGGATTTAAGCGCTTCCGCCGATGATAAGTCCAGCGCTCCGTTAAAGCCTTCAACAGCAAGAGAAATATTGGATAATATATCGGCCTTTGCGCCTTCTGAAAGTGTGGAAAACATATTTTCCCAAACATCGAATGTAATTACTCTTAGCGAATTTAAGCTTGGAGCCACCGCTGAAAATGGAGAATCTGTCTCCCAGATGTTGCGTACCCAGAGCCAGCCTTCAAATTCAGGAGCATTGCCCTGCAGGTATTCAAATATCTGAATTACGGTCTGCTCGTTTGCAAGCCTGCGAAGAGCCGCAAACATGGCAAATAGTATTGGCATTTGTATAAGCAGAGGCAAGCACCCGCTCAGGGGGTTGTACTTTTCTCGCCTCATCAGTTCAGCCTGCTTTTGCTGAAGTTTCGCCTTATCGTTAGCGTATTTCTTTTGCAGTTTTTCAATTTCAGGCTGAAACTTTTGGTATCTGCGCATGCCTTTACGGTTTTTGTAGTCAAGCGGCGTAAGTATCAAGCGTATAAGCACCGTAAAAATTATAATGGACCATCCGTAGTTGCCTGCAAAAGAATATATCCAGTTAAGTATGCTCGTAAAAAAATCCGTCACGGGCTATTCCCTCCTGATGGGTTGTTCTTGTGATTCCGGCACGGGGTCATAGCCCCCTCGGAAAAATGGATTGCAGCGCAGCAGGCGTTTAATGCCAAGCCAAAGGCCTTTGGCTGCGCCAAAGCGAATAACCGCTTCGCGCATGTACTCAGAGCAGGTCGGAATAAACCTGCAGCTGTCCGGCAGGTATGGGCTTATGCTCTTTTGATAAAAAGATATAAGCTTTAGCAAAAGACTACGCATCATTTTGAATGCTCGCTTTGAGAATTTATATTGACCATCGATTTATAAGCGCTGTTAGATGCTTCATTTGTATTATTCATCTATAAGAAGGTTCATACGCTTTAAAAGATAATCCATATCATTTGAGAGTTTCCAGTAATCCGCCTCTGCAGCTTTTTTTCTTGCGGTAAAAACATAGTAGCCGTTTTTAACATAGGGCATTTTTTTGCGGAAACACTCGCGCAGCCGCCTTTTTACTTTATTTCTCGTTACGGCATTGCCTACCTTTTTGCTTACAGAAAAGCCCACCTGAGTTTTATGGGCTTTTACATAGGTAAGCACAAGCGTAGAACACGCGCTGCGCCTGCCGCGCCTGAAAACATAGTTGAAATGGCCATTCTTGGAAATGCGCTTGTCTCTTTGCATTATAAAGCCGTTGCGCTAATTATATTTACCGCTTATACAGTAAGGGTTTTGCGGCCTCTGGCTCTGCGCCTTGCAAGCACTTTGCGCCCGCCTTTTGTCAGCATTCTCTGGCGAAATCCGTGTGTTGTCTTGCGTTTGCGTTTTTTTGGCTGATAAGTTCTTTTCATGTTAACACTCCTTTTAAATAAATCTTTGCACATTTGTGTGCATTTTATAGACGCTTAGGCATCTGCACGCATTGTATAAATGCGGAATACCACAAGGGCAACTATTTTAGTATACTATCCGCCGTTTGTTCTGTCAATCTTGATACAGGCTTTCCCAGTCAAGCTGCGCTTCTTCCGGGGTAAGGAGCTCTAATACGACATGGTTTGGCAAACATATTATCATATTTTGCAAAACACGCGTGTTCCTATTCTCCAAGGTAATTTCCCCTTGGTAAATACAATCCTGGTTGTCGCAGTTTGCCGAAAACATCTTGACAGATTCTTCCGTTACTTTTACCACGTTTTCCATGCCGTTTGGCTGGCGTATTGTTAGCCTATCTTCACCTATAAGGGGAATGGGGTCATATACTGCATTTCCCACCTGTATTTTTAAGTAGGATTTTGCAGGCGGCAATGTTGGAACGGCTGTAGCTTTAGCAGCATCAGCTTCCGGTTTAGGGGAAGTCAAATCCGCAGCAGTAGGAGCTGCCGCAGCCGTTTCTGAATCAGCCGAGCCAGAAGGTTTGGCTTCAGTTGATTTCGCATCATCAGAAGAAGTCGGCTCAGCAGTATTTGAAGATACAAATTCACCCGCTGTGGGCGTTTTGCTTTGCGGGATAAGACGATCCGCAAGAAAAACAAGCAGTGCCGCCGCTACAACAACCACTATAATTATTACATCTCTTTTTTTCAATGCTAACCTCTCATTTTAAATGTTTTTCCATAGCCGCAAGCAGGTTTTCCCGTCCCTGTCCCGTCTGCGACGACCAGACGATAAGCTGCCAAGGCTGAAGCGCCATAGCGTGGCAAATATCAAGCTTTTTCTTGTTCTGCTGAGCCCTTGAAAGCTTGTCCGCCTTGGTGGCGACTATTATAAAGGGTATTCCCAAAAGACGCAGAAAATCCAGCATCTGAATATCCTGCTGAGTAGGCTTATGACGCAAGTCCACCAATAGAACGCATGCAGCCAAATTTTCGGATGTTTTAAAATAATCGTCCATCATGCGGCTCCAGCGGTCTTTTTCAGCTTTGCTTACCTTGGCAAAACCGTATCCCGGCAAATCCACAAGAAAAAATTCATTGTTGATGTCAAAAAAATTGATTAGACGGGTTTTGCCCGGAGTGCTGCTCGTTTTTGCAAGCTTTTTTTTGCGGCACAGTGCATTGATAAGCGAGCTTTTGCCTACATTGCTTCTGCCTGCAAAGGCAATTTCTTTTTTATTTGTATTTTTGAATTCCTTGTATTCGGGTACTGAAACCACGAATTGAGCACTTTTAATATCCATATCAGCTAAGCGCAATTGAAATGACTTCGTCGGCGCAGCTTACATAGTGTATTTCAAAATTATTCACTATGTATTCAGGCAGTTCCTGCACGTCTTTCTGGTTTTCCATAGGCAGGCACAGTACCTTGATTCCGGCTCTGTATGCAGCCAAAAGTTTTTCCCTGACGCCGCCTATAGGCAAAACCCTGCCTGCAAGCGTCATTTCCCCAGTCATAGCAAGGTCTTGCCTTGCAGGCTTTCCAGTAATTGCTGAAACCAGCGCCGTTGTCATAGTTATGCCTGCTGACGGACCGTCTTTTGGCACGGCTCCTTCAGGCACGTGAATGTGTATATCGTGCTTCTGCACAAAATCATCAGCTATATTAAACTCTTTGCCCTTTGAGCGCACCCAGCTTAGAGACGCCTGAGCGCTCTCTTTCATAACTTCTCCAAGGTGGCCGGTCAAGTTGAAATTGCCCTTCCCCGGCATAACTACGCACTCTACCGCAAGCATTTCCCCGCCGACCGTTGTATACGCAAGGCCGTTTACTATGCCAACGGTTGGCTGTTTTATAAGGTCGCTCCTCAGGTATTTTTTTGCGCCTAAGTATTCATATACCTTTTGCACGCCGACTTGTTTTGATTTTTGATCGTTTTCAAGCATTTCAACGGCAGCCTTGCGCACTATTTTATCAAGCGCCCTTGCAAGCGCGCGAACTCCGGCTTCCCTCGTGTAGCCTTCTATTACAAGCCTTATAGCGTCATCCTTCATTTTTACGCTTCCTGCAGGAAGGCCGTTTTCTTTTATTTGTTTTTTTAGCAAATGCCTTTTAGCTATCTCAAATTTTTCTTCTTCAGTATAGCTTGAAACCTCAATAAGCTCCATCCTGTCAAGCAGGGGGGCAGGTATGGTATCCACTGTATTAGCAGTAGTCACAAACATAACCTTGGACAGATCCAGCGGCACTTCTAAATAGTGGTCCCTAAAATGGTTGTTTTGATCGGGGTCTAGCACTTCAAGCAGGGCGCTTGAAGGATCTCCTCTAAAATCGCTGCCGAGCTTGTCTATTTCGTCCAGCAAAAACACAGGGTTCATGCTTCCCGACTGCTGTATGCCGTATACTATTCTCCCCGGCATAGCCCCTATATATGTTTTTCTGTGACCGTATATTTCCGCTTCATCGCGCACGCCGCCTAAGGACATCTGTATAAATTTTCTGCCCATGGACTTTGCAATGGCTTTAACTATTGAAGTTTTGCCAACACCAGGAGGCCCCACAAAGCAGAGTATAGAGCCTTTCATCTCCGCCTTTTTCGTGCTTTTTTGCATGGACTTTACAGCAAGGAACTCTATTATTCGCTCCTTTACTTCTTTCATGCCGTAATGGTTTTCATCAAGCGTTTGGCGCGCCCTTTCAAGCGACATATTGTCCTCGGTATATTTGCCCCAGGGCAACTCCAAAATATGCCTAACATAGTTTTCGCTTACGGCGGCTTCCGGAGAACCGGGCATTAGCCTGTTTAAACGGTCAATTTCTTTTTCAACTTTTTCTTTCGCTTCCTTGTTAAGCGGCAGCTTTGCGGCCTTTTCTGCAAATTCATCGTACAGTTCGCTCTCGTTTTCTCCAAGCTCTTCCTGTATTACACGCATTTGTTCACGCAGGTAGTATTCTCTCTGGTTTTTATCCAGCTGCATTTTAACCTTGAGCTGCAACATGCGCTCAATGCCTGCAAGCTCTTTTTCCTGCGCCAAAAAAGCGCTTATTGCCATAAGTCTTTTATCGGTTTCTTCTATGGATAATATTTCTATTCTTTTATTAAAGTCCGCCACGGTGCTTGATGCGATAGTGTTTACAAGGTCTTCAGGGTCTTCTATTCGTTTTACCGCACGCAAAAGCTCGGGCGAAATTTTATTGCCGTTTACAGCATATTCTTCAAAATATTCTTTTACGCTGCGCATTAGGACTTGGATGTTTTCATCTATATCTTCCATGTTAAAGGGCGGTATTTCTTCCACCTCGGCAAAATAGCCGCCTTTATCCATATCGGCACTAAGCAATTTTGCGCGCGATATGCCTTCTGCAAGCACGCGCATATTGTCGCCGGAAAGATGCAGAACCTGCCTTATTTCCGCTATTGTTCCAACGGGAAATATATCTTCTGCGCCAGGTTCTTCTATTTCGGCGTCCTTTTGAGTTGCTATGAATATCCTGCGGTCATGTTCTATCGCATAGTCTATTGCGGCAGTGCTTTTTTTGCGCCCTACATCAAAATGCAGCACCGTGCGCGGAAACATGATCATGCCGCGCATAGGCACAAACGGCAAGGTAAGGATATTTTCGTTCTGCATTAATTCTCCTTGTTAAAAATCTCCTCTTTGCGTCGCGCTAAAGAGGAGAAAGCTTGTTTCTTTACGATGCATCTCCCTTAAGCGAGCTGTCTTCATCTCTGCGATGCTTATTTGTTTTGCCGCTTTTTACAAGCTTCGGCGCTTCGCCTTTTGTAATAGTGTCTTTATCCACTATACATTTGCTGAACCCCGGCCTTGACGGCAGCATGAACATGGTATCAAGCAGCGCATTTTCCATAATCGCGCGCAAGCCCCTTGCGCCTGTTTTTCTTTCCAACGCTTCATGCGCAATGGCTTTTAATGCGTCATCGGTAAATGTAAGCTCTACTCCATCCAGAGTAAACAGATATTGGTACTGCTTTACAAGCGCATTTTTAGGCTCTGTCAGTATTCGCACAAGCGCTTCCTCGTCTAAGTTTTCCAAGGATACAACTATCGGTATCCTTCCGACAAGTTCCGGTATCATGCCAAAGCGGACAAGGTCCTCGGGCTGAACAGCGCTTAAAACATCTTTTTCCTGTTCGCGCTCGTTTCTTTCTAAGTTCGTTCCAAAGCCCAGCACTCTTGCGCCCAAACGGTTCTTAATTATATTTTCAAGCCCGTCAAAAGCTCCGCCCAATATAAACAAGATATTGCTCGTATCTATATGCAAAAACTCCTGCTGGGGGTGCTTGCGGCCGCCCTGCGGCGGCACATTGGCGATAGTGCCTTCAAGCATCTTTAGCAGCGCCTGCTGCACGCCTTCGCCGGACACGTCCCTTGTTATAGAAGCGTTTTCAGATTTGCGGCCTATTTTATCTATCTCGTCAAGATAGATTATGCCGTGTTCCGCAGCTGCAATATCTCCGTCTGCAGCCTGTATAAGCCGCAGCAGTATATTTTCTACATCTTCGCCGACATAGCCGGCTTCCGTTAAGCTTGTGGCATCTGCAATAGCAAACGGCAGCTGCAGAATATCCGCCATGGTTTGAGCAAGGTATGTTTTGCCTGTGCCCGTATTGCCTATTAAAAGTATGTTGGACTTTTTAAGCTCCACATCTTTATTGCGCTTATCCGAAAACACTCTTTT
>JBMNUE010000062.1:0-10303 GCA_050946095.1 Christensenellales bacterium | reverse complement strand
TTTTAATTTCTAAAAAATTACAAATGTAATACAAAACGATTTATTTACATTGACGATTTGGCTTTTTAATGGTATATTTTTTTAAAAAGGAGGTGTGCTATGAAGCGTGCGCTTGCAGCATTTCTTATACTTGCCTTATTGCCCATTATGGCATTTGCTGAAAATGAGCAAGGCTCAATGCGTGCGCTTATAATAGCCTGCGATAGCTTTGTAAGCCAGGACAGCATAGCGCCGTCGGCAAGCGGAAATGTGGAAGCGTTAAAAAGCATACTTTCTTGCGATAAAAGAACATTTGAACAAATCAACTCAAAAACTAACATAGCTTACGATAAGCGGACGCTTGCGAGAGAAATTAAAATTAACTTTAGCAAAGCTTCGAATAATGACGTAAATATAATATATATAAGCACGCACGGGGAAATAGCTGAAGATGGCAAGCTTAATATTATATTTAGTGATGGTGCAACGGAAAGCGTTGTAACGGGGGATGAGCTGCTTGACATCATAAGGCAAATACCCGGTCAAAAGATTTTATTTTTGGACTGCTGTTACAGCGGCAGGATAATATCTAAAGGCCAGCTTGACTTTGATCCGCCTGAAATTGAAAATATAAAAATAATAACAAGTGCGGGCGGCGCTGAACTAAGCTATAACTGGTCAAGCGGCATAACACAAAAACAGGGAACAAGCTATTTTATGATTGCCCTGCGCAATGGCCTTAGCGATTTGGGAGGCTTTGCAGCGGATATAAACCTTGACGGAAAAATAACCATGAAAGAGTTGCAGGATTATCTTGCGGAGGGGCTGCCGTCGTCAACCGCGCAGTTTTACCCTGAAAACGACAGTATTTCATTAATTCAATATGATTTGTATGCGGAACAGCAGAAAGGAATAGTAAGCGCTATATCTTTTCAGGGCAGAGTGCTGCAGGCGGGTACATCTTTGGATTTTTCATACACGCTAAACCAAAAGGCGCAGATCTCTTATCAGCTTGTATACGAAAAAGACGGCCATTGGCTTTTCGACAAACCTCAAATAATTGATGACTTTGAAGCAGGCAGCGCCGTTTTATGGCCGGGGAGAAAAAGCAAAACGATAACCCTTGAACAGCCGGACAGCAGACTTAACGGTTATGTGCAATTTTTTATAGTAGCAATAGATGAAAACAGCATAAGTCCGCTTGCGGGTACATTGCTTCAGGTTCAGGAAAGCGAAGCGGAAGCTATAAAAGTAGTAACATCGAGCAAAAGTTTTGCGCCTAAAAAAGGTGAAGAGATCTGCCTGCGCATTGCGCATAAAAAGCCCTGTACTTATACGGTAAGCATAAGAAACCTGCAAGGTGATGTTGTGGCGCGGCCCTTTATAAAAGCACTCAGCCGTCCGCAAAGGCTTATTGGCGGCGGAAGCGTAATATATTGGAACGGTTCAACGAGAAACGGGCATATTCTGCCGCATGGAAGCTATTCAGCCCAGGTGGATATAGAAATGGGCAATGTGCGAATAACGGCTTTTAGCCCTGCGTTTGAGATATTGTAGTGAGTAGAGCGGTTTATTACGTATAATAATATATATAGCTTTAATAACCGAAGCCATGGTGCCTTAACGATTAGAACAAATACAAAATTTAAATAAAAAGCTAAATATTGAGAATAGAATCATAGTTGATTATTTTTAAAGATTAGCAAAAGAAGACATAAAATTTTCTTTTCATAGTGTAGGCAAAGTATTTTTTAGGGGACTTCAAGGTGCAAAGCTTCATGAATTTAATAGTGAAAGCTTACAGCGCTAAGGCCGTGTGGCATTGAAAAGCTGTGCATTACCTACATTTTTGGCTTGAGGGAGGTAAAGCTTCCAAGCGAAAGAACACACGACAATATACCCTTGGACACTTTATCGACAGCCTAAACAGTAAAATCTTATGTTATTTTTTGAAATTTCATTAAAATTTTACAGGCGATTGGTTATGCAAATGCCTTCTAAGCTGTACTTAAGTTCGCTTATGTTTCTTTTTTTCGGATGTATTTTTGATTTTGTTTGAATAGCTCTTCCAGAGCAATGATTCAAAATTCTTATTTAGGTAGACTTCAAAATAGTCTTCCTTGCTGTCTGTGGCGTTTGCATCAAAGTATGTGATTTGTATTATCTCTTGCTTGTTTTCGCTGCATTCCAATATATATCTTCGAGTGTTATCGAAGTAAATAGAAGCAGGTTTGAATTCGCCGCTCACGTCTCAGCTATCTAAAAATTCTTGATCATTAAGTGTTATTATAACCTTTATGACGCTTTCATATATAGTTTTGTGACCCAGTAGATCCTTTTTTTGCCGAGAAACAAAGAAAGAATAAGTCTGCTCCAAGTCGAGATTCCGGTTATATTATTCAACCTTTATTTCCCAGCAGTAAAAATTATGTAGCCTAACTTGGCCTGCAACGCTCAAATGATATGGATAATCTTTTTATTCCATTGTCGTACATTGCTCAGGAAACTTCTACGTTTTCTGCTATTTGTATAAACCAATTGGGAAGCTCATTGTACAGCTCTTCGCCTTTGTATTCTCCCAAATAACTGAGGTTTATCGTTTCTAAATATGATGGCAATCTGTTTACGCTAAGGCCGTTTAATAATTAATCTGCAGAAAATTGAAAGAAGTCGGACAAAGCTTTAAGTATAATAATGCTGGGATAGCTTACGCTGCATTCCCAAGTGTTAACGGTTTGCCTGCTGACACCTATAGAATAGGCAAGCTCTTATTGTGGAAGCTTCCTTTTTGTTCTCAAAGAGAAAAGGGTTTTGTAAAAGTATATGGCCATTACCTCCTAATAATATACACATAGTATATATCGCTAAGAGAAACAGTCTGCCAAGACTGCTTGCCAATTTTTACAAAGATTCTGGCATTTCCATTTATTATAATATGAACACTCTAAAGCTTAACATTCAAAAAATTCGCGTATCTTAAAAATTAATTCTTTTTATAAAAGTTTATATAAGGACGACCTTGTAGCAAAGGCTTTATTTGCGTTGATTGATAGTTAAATAAATAAAACACGAAATGCAACACGAAAAAAAGAAGGCGTTGTGCCTTCTATTGATTCTTGGTGGAGATGAGGGGAGTCGAACCCCTGTACAACACTGAAATTTCGTTGATAAATCAATACTTTTTTCTTGAATTGGTGCATAAATTGGTGCATGCTTATTTTATGACTGAAATTCAATCGGGCTACCTACTTTTATATTACAATGGAATTTTTTGCAGAATGCTTATTGAAGATGACTTTTCATATATTCAGCAAAAAGATTCTTTTTAAATGATATTAGCTATTCTTAGTAGGTCGTTCTCCTGATATATTAAGTTTAACATTATTATTCGGATTCTTTTAATTGGTTGACTTTCCAAAATCCGTAACGTTTTCCGCCTTCACGGATAATGCGTCCATCGTCAGTAAGTTGTTTCATGGCACATTTTATCGTTGCGATGGAAAAACTCGTTTGTAATGAGATTTCTTCTTGTGTTAACTTGCTGTTCTTTTCTAAAAGCATCAGAATTTGCTTGTATAAAGCGTTTTCCAAAGTATCACTCAAAGTATCATTATGATACTTTGGGATATTTAGATGTGATTCTTTGGCATTTACATGGGCGTACAGTTTCACGGTCAAGTCATTACCAAGTATCGTGTAATCAGGGTCAAGCGTATCTAATGCACGGAAAGATTCAATCATTTTTTGGATGCCTCATCCCCAAGCTTCAATATATCTGGCGCGATAAAAGGCGTTGGCGATGGAAGGATTATAGGGACGGATTTGTGCTTTTGCATTAGCGTATCCAATGTTCAGCTTTTTGGCAGCACACAACTGTTGCTGATGTACATTACATCATCTTCGATGCGAACTTGTATTGGCACGCCGTCTGCATAGTTATTATGTCTTAAGGCATTATAGATGGCCTCACGAACAGCTTCACGGGGATAGGGATAGGTTTCTACCCGTACGTCATACTGATAGCTGATGGTAGCTTTCAGATACTTTGTATAAATCAAGTCAATCACTTTGTCCGCAATATAGAATAGGGAGCCTTCCACAGTGTCTTGGTATTGTAGGTCCGCTCCTTCGTTCGCTGAACCTGCCGATTTTAATGCAACTGCCTGCAGCGATTCGTCCGGGCTTGCGGTGAAAAAGCATCACGGCAGCCCGTTTCAGTTTTTCGTTTACCAATAAATTCAAATTATCCAGCAATTCCATGTCGCTGATGTTTAAATCCTCTTTGATCATACGCCCATTTCGTACGGTTCACGACGAAAAATCTCAAAACTTTCTCTGTCAAGATCATTTGCAGTAATTTCTTCCACCGGTACTGCATCCCATTTGTAACCTGTTTTTTCCATTAGGAAAGTTGTCAGAGCATGGCCGCTCAGGCGCTGTTTTGTGCTTCCGCTGCGGATATGGTATTCGCCTTGATAATTGACCGGATAGCTACTGGGATTCACATTGATTTCAATGTATTCCTTCCCACTCTTTTCCAACAAGTTTACATCGGCAAGAATACCCATGGTGTTTCTTATTTTGTTGGGAATGTCTTCCATTAACTTCTTGCTGTTAGCGATTCCAACCACCTGCCCATTGTCCTTAATACCAATATAAATGCGCCCTCCTTGAGCATTGGCAAAGCCGCATACCCATTTAAGGTACTCGTCTCTCCAGGATTCTTTATATTCAATATTTTATGTTTCTGCCATGTTGCTCTCCTAAAATGATGAGAAAGACTGATTTTTGAACTTTTCATTCCATAAGCTACATTTATTTGTGATTTTTTGCGAAAACCAAAAAAATAATATCACGATCAAAGGCAAGAAAAGTATATCATTCATTAAAAATACAATGAATCTAGAAATGTTGTTAAATGATGGTGAATTATCATTCGTTGAGTGATTGGGTTCTATTTAAAATCCAGTCAACAATTTTTTACGGAATATACATATCTCTACACCACCTCAATCAAATAATCGCTTTCTTTCTTTAGCAAAAATAATCAGCCACATAAGTCCTTGTATACTTATCTTCAACTTCTCGAGTTATTAATATAGTAAGATGATCAAGAGACCTTGTTAATGCTACATAAAGCAAGTGTTTCATCTTGTTGTCGTCTGTCTTTTCCTGAAATAAATAAGGAGCTAAGTCAGTTGTCAAGATAAATAAACAGCGTTCCGCTTCAATCCCCTTAACCATTTCAATTGAACTAACAACTACGGCATCTGAAGACCTTACTTTCTTTTTTTTAAAAGCTGAAATCATTTGATTATATCTTTTCTTAGGTAACTTCTCAAAGGCACCATGCTTTATAAATTTTTCAACAACGGAATATGCATGATTAGAAATGTCAAAGCATTCCAACATTTTTTCTGTAACATAGAAAGCAAAACGCTCAATTTCGTTTTCTGTTTTTTGTCCCTGCCATTTATCGTTCACTGCACGACTGACTTCGTACCAGAGGGTATCGAACCGACCAACTTTTTTATTTTCATTATGCGTATCAAATCGTTTGCATTTTTTACTTATGTATCGAAGACCATAGTTACCAACATCAATGAATTCGTTGATATTTTCAATATCTGATTCAAAAATAATTGATATACTACCTGCGGCGTTTTTTTTGTCTGCCACTTGTTTTTCCGGGGCAGAAGCAAACCGATTTGATAAGTCTAAATGTTTCTGTGGACAACGAAAACAGTCTTGAGTATAGGTTACATATGCTGTTTTGTCGTCAATAATTTTTCTGAAGTAATTGAACCCTTTCACATCCTGCTTCGGGTCACCGAATAGGTTGATTTGCACTCCCGCCTTATCTAACGCAATCAAAGTAGTATAGATATCTTTGCTCATATCCTGTGCTTCATCTACAAAAATTGCTGCACAATAACCAACGAATCGTGATAATATTTTTTGTCTAATAGTTTTTATGCTATTTTTGTCACGAGTTTTTTGGCTTACTACCCATTTTGCTTTTTCTGGAATTTTTGTAAAGTGAAGAGTGTTTGAAGCTTCAAGTTCTGATAGCTTTTGAGCTTTGTATGTGTGTTTTGTAGGAAGAGTAATTATAGAAAGTCGTTCAAAGTGTTTGCCATACAAAAAATAATAGTATGGTTTGATTAGCTCCTGATACAGGAATGAATGTATCGTGCTGATTTTTATGTTGCTTGGGATGGCACCTAATTTTTCGATGACTTTTTGTTTAATATTATCTGCAGCTGCATTTGTGAACGCGATACAAAATAGTATTTTACCATATGGAATATCGTGGCTCATGATTAAATCAGCCATTTTTGTTGTTTTTCCTGCACCCGCACCAGCCACATTAACTTCCATGTGTATTTTCCTGTAAAAAGTCGATAACCTGTTGGATGTGTGAGGGCATAACAAAATCGCTGAGTTTGCCGGAAATCATATCATGGCAAATTCTCAGCATAACATATGATTTATTCTTTCGCCAATCAGCCTGAATCTCTTCTTCAGTCATATCGCTCCATCCATATTCCATACCATATTTTTCTTTTAATAGTGTGTAGTTATTTCTTGTGATGTCGGTTTCAAGCGTATATCCTTCAGTAGTTCGAACAATTATTTGCTTATTTTGTCTTTTCTCATGATTTTTTTGCGCTTTAGGTTGGTCGTCATAATCTCTGACTATACCCAGCTTGTTGCTCGTTCCGGTATTAATTCCCTTCCATATATCAATGATTTTAGTAAAACCTTTGTGAAAGGACAAAACCTTTATGTCATTCAAAGTGGGTTGTGTCTGAAGATAAGACCTGATGAGAAGTTCTTCTGTTATACCTTCTACAAGTATTACCTTCCTCGAATATAGTAACTTAAAAATATCTGTATTTGGATTTGCCGTGAGATAATCGCGCTCTTCTTTCTCTAATTCTTTGCCTAAGTTATAGGCAAACCCATTATGAAATAAGATTACCTTTTCTAAGCCAATTTTGTTTACAAATTCTGAATTGTGTGTAGAATAGACAATTTGTGTAAATTTATTCGATTTACTAAAAATATTGAAAAGACTGATCATCAAAAGAATGTTACTGTTACATAGGTGAGCCTCTGGTTCTTCAACGGTCATCAATCTAAATGAGATTTCGCGTTTCCTTTCGATATAAGAGCTCAAAATAACAGACATTAAAACAAGGTTCCTATGTCCAAGCCCCTGTTGAAACATGGCCTCATTTTCATAACCAAGACGAATGCTTCCTAAAATACTATTCATTTGCGGCATATTAGGGAGTATGCTGATTTCTTGAAAAAATTCTTTGGCATTAGAAATTTCAGAATACGCTTGCCAATTCAATACCGTATCTAATTTGCCTTCATTGCGAACAGTATTAAAAAAATCTCTATATTTCTTCTCGATTACAGCTTGCGACTCAGGAGTCAATTTTTTCTGTAGCAAATCAGACAACGCTTTTGAACCAAGCTTGTTAGCATTGGATGCGAAGGTATCTCTTTCAGCCGAGAGACATACTGTTCGAAACATGGAGATTGTATCGTATGAGATTTTGCATCCTTTTCCTGGTACTGTCAAAGAATATGTGTATAATTCCATTGGTAAGAGACTCATTTGTATATTATTGTCATTTGTCTCTGCAATTAGTATTGTTTTTGCCCTATTTAGCAGTTCATTTGGGTTTTTTATATAATATCGATATGAAATTCCGCCAAAATGCATATCCTCGTCACAACGAATATTCCGTACATTATAATGTTCGTTTTTTTCAGGCTGAAAAAATAGGACGATAGAAACAAACGGAATGTGTTTTTGAAACTGTTCAATTGTTATTGTTCCGTCGATAATTGATTCTCTTTTTGTTTTGAGAAAGTCGTAATACTGGTTTTTAGCCTCTATATTGATATCATACCAGGAGAGACGTTTATTGGTGCCTGTATCGTCTGAGGTTAAAGGAAGTGATATCGCACGAAGAAAGTTGGATTTTCCACTATTATTTTCACCAATAATAGTAACAATGTTTTCAAGTTCAATATCAACCTTTCTAAGATTGCGATAATTTTCAATTTGAACGCGGCGGATTTTCATTTTGAATACCTTTCTTGTGTATGTTGGATAGAGTCCACTCAAGTTCGTAACTTTGCCCAAGGTAGGGTATGTGCAAGCCACTGTGATTCTGCCACAATGTATGTTGTTCAAACACATTAACAAGGAGGAAACTCCAATGGCTCAAAACTATGATAACATGAATTTTACCGAATTGCTATTCTGGTTTATGGCGGTTGAAACTTCCATGCTTAATATATTGGAATGGCTATGCAATCATATGACGGAAGCTGAAGTTTCTAACAAAGCTGGCGTTGCAAAGCATGAATGATATTAAGATAGAACTTAGCTATCGCAGCGAGCAGGAACGTTTTTATAATTATTTAAGATTCTATTCTTATAATGATTTAAAAAACAGATGAAAGATTATCTGCGCCGTTCGAATAAAATTCCTATGAGTGTATTAAATTGGAAATCTCCTATGTGCCGTCAAACAGAATTATTTCAAAAAGCCGAACCCATCTAACAGGGGTCGGGCTACACCCTTCCCTCTGTTAGATGGGTTGCTCTATAGACTGTCGTTTTATTTCGGCCTCATATCATTGACGAATGTACAATAGTGAAAGGCGAAGATGTCAAAGAAGTTTTTCGTCAGCAGCTTGAAAACGCTTTAAATCAACTATTGAAGTATGAACTTACCGTTTTCTTTGACTATGAAACTTGCGATCCTATAGATTATTATTTTGATAATTCAAGAAACAGCTACTACAAGCGTCAACTGAAAACGACCTATGGAACATCACCATTTCAGGAGACCGAATAGGTAAGCTTGTAGCAGCTTATACCATACTACAAATAAATGTGAAACGACTTGTTCAGCTTTACAAGAAAGGAATCATGACCAGGGAGGTCGCTGATTTATCGAGAAAATGTATGGTAATCATTACTCGCCGGCTACCATTCCCAATATCGCAAATCTTGTTGGAAAAGATATGCAGGTTTTCCACAATCGGTCCGTTAAAGAAAGATATGTTGTTATCTATTGTGATGCCGCATTTGTATCAGTTCGGCGGGACAGCGTTCAAAAAGAAGCAATGCATACTTTAATAGGCGTAGACGAGAAGGGGCATAAGGAAGTGCTGGATTACGGTCTTTATCCAAGTGAATCAAAAGAAAATTATAGAAGTTTGCTACAGTCTTTAAAAAATCGTGGTTTAAAAGATGTACTTGTTTTTGTTAGTGATGGATTAACAGGCTTGCCAGACGCTGTATTAGAAGAATTTCCCAGCTCAAAGCATCAGGCATGCCGGACACATGTATCACGCAATGTCATGAACCGGATACGCGCAAAAGATAAAGTTGAGGTTGGAGAATATTTGCGCAAGGTTCATCAGGCTGACAATTTAGAGGGAGCCAAAGAAAAATATGAAGCCTTCCGTGAAAAATGGAAAGTTAAATATTCTAAGGTGATATACACGCTTGATAGATACGATAATCTGTTTACCTATCTTGAGTTTCCAAAGGCAATCCAACGAAATCTGTATACTAATAACATGATTGAAAACTTCAACAAACGAGTTAAAAAAAACACACAAAAATAAAAGAACAATTTCCCAATGAATTTTCATTTGACCGGTGTACATGTACATTATCGATGCTTTATAACGAACATTTTGGCTCCAGAATCTATAAAGGATTTAATAAAGTACAATTTGAAATAAATGAAATGTTCGAAAAAATCGCTTCTCTCTATAGGAAAGCACCAGATAGCTTAACAAACTATTTACAAGGATGGTTACACAAAACTTGGCTCTACACCCAAAGTCGTAATTCTGATATAATTAGTTTATATGGAAACGAGAATTAGCGGATCAACAAATCTGTTCATCGAGTCATTGGGATTGAAAGAGCCATGGTATATCCGAAGCATCGAAACGCAGGGCGCGGAAGTTCACATTTATGTGGACATTCGGGAGGGGAATTTACAGCCGTTCCCTGAGTGCGGAGCGATGTGCAAAAGAGCCGGGTATGAGAACTTGGAACGGGTATGGCGACAAGGAGATGTAATGTTCTATCCGTGTTATGTCCATTGCAAAAGGCCAAGAGTAAGGTGCCCTGAACATGGAGGTAGTCAATGTGCCATGGGCGAGGAAAAGCAGCAGGTTTAGCTTTTTGTTTGAAGGCTTTGCAATGCTTATTATGATGGATATGCCAATACGAAAAGCAAGTCAAATGCTTAGATGCAACGAAAAATCTCTG
>JBMNUE010000061.1:0-10347 GCA_050946095.1 Christensenellales bacterium | reverse complement strand
AAAACAGTAAGTTCATACTTCAATAGTTGATTTAAAGCGTTTTCAAGCTGCTGGCGAAAAACTTCTTTGATATCTTCCCCTTTCACTATCGATTTGGCGAGAATTGTGCTAAAATGGTCCATAGAGAGGTCTCCTTTTCTGTGGTTTGTAGGCTAACAAAATTTTACATGAAAAGGACCTCTTTTGCTAATTACTCTCAACAAGGTTACACATAAGATTGTACGCTATGTACAAGTAAAGCTCATTTAATGATATATGTCGGTTATTTATTATAGCAAAGTAAACTACCGTTTTTCTTATTATTTGCCACATATGTATAATATAATCTATGCTTGAATTGATTTTATAATTGAATTGTGCGATAATTTTATCAGTTAATCGTGTAAAGAGGTGGACGAGATTAAGCGTTTACTTGATTGTATAGGACATATATCACTGAGAATGTACATAGCAATATTGCTGTGTTTGGTAATTCCGTTGTTTATAATATTTGGATATGTTCGTACAAAATATGAAATTTACATTCAGGAAGAACTTAGTGAGCAGATTGTTATTAGCATTTCCAAATCAGAAGAGGTGATTTATGATAGCTTCCGTAATATAGCGGGAATTTCGAGTGCGATTGTTACGAATAATACCTTGATTGAAGGCCTAAGCAATCCAGATAATTCGTATTATTTTGTTAACAAATTGTTTGACGCATGTGTCAATTATACACAGGTGAATAACTTATATAATAATGGTGAAATGCTAATGACGCTTTTTGATCGACAGGGGCGGTGCTATACTAACTGGGAAAGAAATTTTCAGGACTATAACTATATAAGGGAAGAAGACTGGGTAGTCGAGGCTGAACATGGGAAAGGACATTTAGTCTGGAACCTATTTTCTACAATGTTTTCAGCTGATAAAACTAAAAAGTATATTTCTGTTGCCCGAGCAGTCTACAATGGGACAATAGAAGAAGAACCACTCGGGGTTTTAATTGTCAGTATGCCACAGAGCCACCTGAGCCAAGTTTTAAAAGGATTTTGTTATGGTGAAAAGGATAGCGTATATGTTATGGGTGACGGTGACAAACCTATAATAAAATATGAACCCAAGGAGCAGATAGGACAGCTAGAGAAAGCGCTTTCTATGATGCCTGATAATAAGTCTGGCAGCTTTACAATGAACACAGGTACAGGCACAAAACTGGTAAGCTACTATACACTTGATGCGCCATGGACATTAGGAGAAGAATCGCTTCGAATCGCACATTTTACTGATTTTGATTATGTATTGCAGAATATGGCTCGTTTTTCAAAACAAATAAACACTATTTTGACAATTGCGGCCATAAGCACATTGGCTGTTGTTGGTGTAATTGTCAGAATGTTGGTGAAACCGGTACGCAAACTTTCGCATGTAATGCGACATTATAAATTAGGAGATTCGCTTGAGGGGCTGGACATGAAACGTCAAGATGAGATAGGTTATCTTAACCGTTCTTTCAAGCGCTTAACAGTAAATATCAAAAATCTATTTGACAATCTTAATAAAGAATATAGAATTAAAGAACGTTATCGTTATGAATCTTTGCGTTCGCAGCTTAACCCGCATTTCCTTTTTAATGCTCTTAATACGATACGATATATTTCAATAATACAACATGCAGATACCATTACGGAAGGTATAGATGCGCTGGCGGCTGTTTTAAAATATAGCGTGGGAAATGGTGAAAAAATGACTAGGCTAAGTGATGAAATAGATCACGTTAGAGGATATTTGGAAATTCAAAACATGCGTTTCGGCCAGAGAATTCATCTGGAAGAAGACTTTGAACCTGAAATTATGGCACAGTACATGCCGAGATTTATCCTACAACCCATTGTAGAAAATGCAGTCATCCATGCTTTTGGAGAAAATATTCGTAATGAGAAAGAATGCCTTATTCGCTTATATGGATTTAATGAGAATAAAGTATTTCATCTTTATGTTGAAGACAATGGTGAAGGTGTTTCCATGGAAATGTTGGAAGTTTTAAATGATGACATGCATAATAACAGCAAAGGAAAGATGACAGGGATAGGTTTTTCACATGTAAAAGAGCTGATTGAAATGACATTTGGTAAAGAATATACACTTGAAATTACGTCTCACCCGGGAATTGGCACGGTTGTTCATTATAAGCTGCCTGTGATTGATAAAGTAGAGGAGGATATCTTTGAAAAAGATTTTGATAGTAGATGATGAACTCCTTGTGCGTGTAGGATTTCGTTCAATACTGGAATGGGAAAAATATGGCTTTACTGTTGTAGGAGATGCCTGTAATGGAGAAGAAGCACTTGAAAAAATTCGTTTGCTTCAACCTGATCTTGTGTTTACAGATTTAAAGATGGAACATATGGATGGCCTTGAATTGATGAAAACCTGTATGCGTGAATATCCTTCAATAAAATTTATTGTGCTGAGCAGCTACAACGATTTTGAAAATGTGAGGCAAGCTATGCGATGCGGCGCATTGGATTATGTATTTAAATTAGATGTAAAATCGGACCAGCTTAAAAAAATACTTTCACAAATAAAATGGGAACCTACTGAACTTGAAGATGAAGGACAGAGTGGTCAACGCGCAATACATTCGAGTGTGATTAGAGAAATAATCACAGGTGAAACTTCTCCTGGAGAATCTAAAAAACGTTTCTTACAGATTTATCCTACCTTAGAATGGGAAAAGAAGTTTCGTCTTATTACAGTAGCAATTGATGATTATGAACTGCGTAAATCTCAACAACGTTTATCGCAACGTGCAATACTTGCTATTGAAAACATTCTTGAAGATGTGTTTGCAAAGCAGGCGGTAGTCTGTCCACTGCAAGCGGATCGTACTTTTTTAATATGGCAAAAGGATGATCTCGAAGCACTCGGCAGACTACAAATGGCCTATGGACGGGCAGAGGAGTATATTAAAAGATACTTAAATGAATCTATGACAGCTGTAATAAGTGAGCCTCAAAATTCTCTTGCTCATTTACAGCAGGCACATAAACAAAATGAAGAAACGCTTGCATATCGCTATCTGCTTGATCCTGGCAGAATCCATAGCTACCATCACATAGTTAAGGATGAGTGTCTGGAACCGCCATTTGATATTAACAAACTTGATGTAGCGTTAGCTGTAAAAGACGGGCAGCAAGTTGCTGATGTGTGTGCGGCAGCTTTTTCACAAATGAGCAGGCGCCGTGGATATCCGCTTCAAAAACTACGCGTCAATCTACTTGATATGTTTTTTGCAATTAAGCGTGTCTACCCAGATATCGCAACATGGACTGATGATGAAGGACATACATTAGCGGGACTCATTCAGTGCTCAGACAGGTTAAGTACAGTACGTTCGGGATTCGAACAGGCTTTGGCTATTTGTATGGTTTCCGATCGAACCAACAAGCAAACTCAAAGGCCGGAAATACAAAAGATTTTACGTTATGTTAAAGAACATCCAACAGAAGATATAAAAGTTAGCCGCGCAGCAGAAATTACAAGATTGAGTGAAAGCTATTTTGCTCATATCTTTAAACGTGAAATGGGTATTAGCTTTGTGGAATGGCTTAACCGAGACCGCATTGAACGTGCTCGAAAGATGCTTTATCAATCAGATAAGAGAGTAAATGAGATTGCCGCAAGCGTGGGGATTGATAATGCAAATTATTTCAGTATTTTATTTAAGAAAATAACAGGCAGGACACCTATGCAGGAAAGGAGAATGAAAAAGCAGAATTATGAAGAAACAATAGAAAAATGATACCCAAATTTATTAATGGATTACTGCTATATATAAAATAGACAGTATTGTATAGAAAAAACATAGGATTGTTTATTGTTTAACATCCTGTGTTTTTTTATAATATTAAACAACAAAATGCGAATATAAGGTTCGCAACTAAAAAATAGGAGGAAATAGTATGAAAAAATGCATGATCTTACTTATGGCAATGGCATTATTTATTGTGCCTGTTACAATTTTTGCGGATGAAACAATTACGCTTCGTTTATGGGGTGGTGTTCCTGCTGAGGCGGGCCCACAAGCGAGTGTTGATTTGTTCAACGAAGCTTTCAAAGATAAGGGAATTCAAGCGGAGTATGAGCGCTTTGTAAATGATGATACGGGTAACTTGAAACTTGAAACCAGTCTGTTAGCAGGCAATGATGTCGACCTGTATATGACTTATACACCTGCAATACTTCAGAAACGTGCTAGTGGAAATATGGCACTGGATTTGAGTGAACTGGTTGCACGTGATGGGTTTGATATTGAAGGAACCTTCGGCAAGATGGCAATTTCATATTACATTGATGGTAAGCCATATTCTTTACCAACAAAGATGGATCAATATGGTATCGTTATAAATCAGGACATGTTTGAGGCTGCCGGAATTGATATTCCTACTGAATGGAGCTTTGAAGAGTTTCGTGATATTGCCAATAAGTTAACGCATGGAGATGGCGACAACAAAGTATATGGAATGTTCTTCAACTCTCAGCAGGATTTGCTTTATCCTTTCAATTATTTTTCTGTGCAGACAATTGGCGGAGACCCTCTTTATAATAAAGACGGCACAGCCAATGTGAACGATCCGATAAATGTAGCAGCAATTGAGCTTGTAAATAACATGATGAATGTGGATCACTCTGCCCCGACACATACGGATAGTGTAACGCAGAAACTTTCTCAGGAAGGAATGTTTATTACTGAAAAATGTGCTATGACGATTGGGCCGTGGATGGTTCGTAGTATAAAAGATCGTGACAACTATCCACATGACTTCAAAACTGCGTTTGCACCATACCCCACGATTGATGGTGTGCGCAAATATACTCAAGGCGGATATGGTGACCATTTATGCATTAATCCCAAATCAAAGAACATTGACGCTGCATGGGAATTCATGAAATGGTATGCAACTGAAGGTATGCTTCCGCTGACATCTGGTGGGCGTGTACCTGCTGCAAATACATATGATTCTGCTGAAGTAACCGAATACTTCCTAAAAGGAGCTGAAGACCTTTTGGATGCAGAAACATCTAAGAATGTGCTTATTGTTCCAGCAGAAAATCATGCAGTTCCAAGTATAACTAACAAGCTTCCGGAAATTAACAAGGTACTTACAGAGGAGTTAGAAAATATATACACAGGTGTTAAGACTGTACAACAAGGTATGGACGATGCACAGGCGCGAGCTGAAGAGCTGCTAGAAAAATAAACAAAAAAAGCAAGATTTATACGGCGGGGAGAAACCTCTCCGCCTTTTAATAGAGTGTCGCAGGAGTATGGGAGTGGTGTTATGCAGCAGACTATTTCTGATAATAAAAGGCCAATGAAGAACAAAAGACTTAGTAGACAGATGAGAACCGATTTGACCGGCTACGCTTTTATTGCGCCAAATGTTTTAGGCTTTACGCTTTTTACGTTGGTGCCCATGATTATGTCACTTGTAATAAGCTTTACAGATTGGGACTATACTCAGGGTTTCGGAAACTGGACATTTAATGGCGGTGCAAACTATATAGAAATGTGGTCGGATTCATGGTTTGTTGATTCTCTTATAAATACAATTGTCTTTTCGGCTTGTGTTGTACCTATTACTATCTTTTTAGCACTTATTCTTGCGGTTGTAATCGATAGATTCTGCTATGCAAAATTGCCTATTAGGCTTGCAATGTTCATGCCGTATATTTCAAACGTAGTAGCGGTAGCAATTGTTTGGGTAATGATGTATTCGCCTTGGGGGCCGTTCACTCAGATGGTAAAAAAACTTGGTATTGAAACACCGCCTCAATGGTTAGGAGACCACCGATGGGCGCTGCCAGCGATAATGCTTATGACAATTTGGTCTGGATTAGGATATGCAATGATGATTTATACATCATCAATTACATCGTTGCCTAGAGATATTTATGAAGCAGCAGATATTGACGGTGCAGGAGAGATGGCAAAGTTTTTTAAAATTACTATTCCGTTTCTATCTCCCACTACTTTTTTTCTTGTAATTACAACATTTATTTCGTCTTTTCAAGTATTTGCGCCTATTCAGATAATGACAAGAGGTGGACCGGGGACAGCGACCCATGTACTGGTCTACTATATTTACACAACGGCTTTTACATTCTATAGGATGGGTTATGCAGCAAGTATGTCATGGATTTTGTTCATCGTTCTATTTATTATAACGATTGTACAATGGAAAGGACAAAAAAAGTGGGTCAGTTATTAGGAGATGAAGAAATGATAAAAACAAAGCACATATCAAAAAGAAAAAAATCGACGGGTTTTTATCATGAAAAACAAATTTTTAAAAGAGTAATTTGGACAATAGTTATTGGTGCGTTGGCGTTTACTATGATAGTGCCGTTTCTTTGGATGATTTCTGCCAGTATGAAACGTCCGTTGGATGTTATGAAACTACCAATAAAATGGATACCTGATTATTGGTATCCTCAGAACTACATGAAAGTTTGGAATGTGGGAGGCGTTGCAGCGCGCGATTATCACTTTGGCTTAGCTTATTTTAACAGTTTAAAAATCGCATTTATAAACCTTGCAGGATCAGTGCTTACTAGCACTCTTGCCGGATACGCATTTGCTAAAATCAAATTTCGTGGAGCAACTACTATTTTTTTCCTTTACCTTGCAACTATGATGATTCCATCGCAGGTAACATTGATTCCAAAGTTTATCTTATTTAATGAAATTGGAATTTCAGGAACGCATCTAACACTGATTTTACCGGGGCTTATTACTGTAACAGGTACATTTCTTATGCGTCAGTTTTTTATGCAGGTTCCGGATGAACTCAGGGAAAGCGGTTATGTTGATGGTGCAAGTGAGTTTCGTATATGGATGCAAATTATGGTGCCGATTGCTGCGCCGGGCATGGCATCGCTTGCTATGGTGGTTTTTCTTTGGAATTGGAAAAATTATTTGGATCCGTTAGTTTTTCTCACTAACTGGAGGCTGTATACTATACCGATTGCCCTTACAAACTTTATTGAAGAAAGCGTAACGGAATACAATCTTGTTATGGCTGCATCATCATCTGCACTTCTGCCAGTGTTTGTTGTCTTTTTAGTTGGACAAAAGTTTTTTATTAAAGGCCTTATGGTGGGTGCGGTTAAAGGTTAAAAAAGGAGGAGATATTGTGAAGACAATTTGGGAGAACGGACATTATATTCCCGTGTTGGATGAAGTGGATGTTCTTGTGCTTGGTGCAGGACCAGCCGGTGTTTCCGCTGCCGTTTGTGCAGCGCGTGAAGGCGTACGAACAATGCTTGTAGAACAAAGTGGTGATGTTGGGGGTGTAGCGACCACAGGACTTATGAGTCATTGGACGGGCAACACACAGGGCGGATTTTATGAAGAGATTCTGCAAAAAACTGCCGAACTTACGGGAGATGAAACTGGTATCAATGGCGGACCGAGACAAATAATAAACCCGGAATCTCTTAAAACACATTTACTTGAGATGTTGGAAGAAGCAGGCGTAGTATTAAGGTTGTATAGTTTTGCATCTGAACCGATTATACAGGATGATACAATAAACGGTGTAATTTTGGAAAGCAAAGCAGGCAGGCTGGCGGTGCTTGCCCGCGTTGTTATTGACTCAACAGGTGATGGAGATGTTGCAGCAAGAGCGGGTGTACCATTTTTCAAAGGACGTGAGGAAGATGGTATGATGCAGCCTGTAACAATCATGTTTAAAGTTGCTGGTGTGGATACGGAACGTGCAGTATTTCCTGGAGCATTTGAAGAAAATCCTTTGATCCCTGAAGGGCCTATTCAAGATGTAGGCAAGGCACATTTGCCTTTTCCTGCAGGGCATGTATTGCTTTATCGAACAAGCTTGCCGGGTGTTGTTACATGTAACATGACAAACTGCACCGATATTGATGGTACTGATCCAGCGGATATGACAAAGGCGACTCTTGTATGCCGCCGCCAAATAGAAGAAATAATTCCTTTTCTGCGTAAATATGTACCAGGGTTTGAGAATTGCTATTTAATAAGCAGTGCATCTATTCTTGGAGTACGTGAAACTCGTCATTTCTATGGAGAATCGACAATCACAGAAGAGGATATTCTTTCTGCGCGTATATTTGATGACTGGGCTGTAACAAAAGCACACTTCAACTTTGATGTACACAATCTTACGGGTAGCGGATTGGACAATACAGGTGTACAGAAGAATTTTGAACAAAAGCGTGGCTATACAATTCCATATGGTTGTTTAGTACCTAAAAAAATAGACAATCTTCTTCTGGCAGGACGAAATATTTGCGGTACGCATATGGCACACTCTAATTACCGAGTTATGCCAATATGTGCTAATATGGGACAGGCTGCAGGTATTGCTGCAAGCTTATGTGTTAAGCTTAATGTTACGCCACGTTCGTTGGATGTTAAGTGCTTGCAGAAACGTTTGATAGAATGGGGAGTTACTCCATAGTAGAGGGGAGATAATTATGAAAGTACTTTCATTTGATTTTGTTGTAGTAGGCGGGGGGATGAGCGGGTTATGTGCAGCCATTGCAGCTGCACGGCATGGCGCAAAAACGGCATTGATACATGCCAGACCAATGCTTGGAGGAAATGCCGGAAGTGAAATAAGAATGCATATTTGCGGTGCAGACTATCATATGACGCGTCCCAACGCGCGTGAAACAGGCATTATTGAAGAAATTCTTCTTGAACACAAGAAAAGTAATCCAACTAATAGTTATGCGATATTCGATTCTATTTTGTGGGGGAAAGCGGCTTTTTGTAAGAATTTAACGCTGTTTCTTAATACTTGCGTAGATGGAGCGAATGTAGAAAACGGGCGTGTGATAGGAGTCACAGCTTATCAACAGACCACAGAGAAACGAATGTCATTTACTGCGCCATTGTTTGCAGATGCAACTGGTGACGGAAGTATAGGCGCATGGTCAGGAGCTGATTATACAGTAGGACGTGAAGGCAAAGATACTTATGGAGAACCGCATGCTCCTAACATAGCAGATAATTATACAATGGGCAGTTCCCTTATGTTCAAGGCGCGAGATACAGGTAGACCAGTTCCTTTTATAAAGCCAGAATGGGCAAACACATATACAGAATATGATCTAAGAAGAAGAATCCATGATGATATCACATCTGGATATTGGTGGATTGAATTAGGAGGAAAAACATATAATACAATTAGCGATGCTGAGATATTGCGAGATGAATTATTAAAAATAGTCTATGGTGTATGGGATCACATAAAAAACGGCGGAGACCATGGTGCACAAAATATGGAACTTGAGTGGGTAGGTATGTTGCCTGGGAAACGCGAAAGTCGAAGACTGCTTGGCGATTATGTACTTTGTGAAAATGACTGTGTAGAAGGCAAACGCTTTGAAGACGCTGTAGCTTATGGTGGATGGCCAATGGACATTCATACCGTTGGAGGGTTTTTAAATGACGGCGATGATCCTACGGTGTGGATTAAGCTTAAAGATGTATATACTATTCCCTACAGATGCTTTTATTCTCGTAATATTTCTAACTTATTTATATGCGGACGTATCATAAGTGCATCGCATATGGCCTTTGCCTCTGCTCGTGTTATGGCAACATGTGCTGTAGGCGGACAAGCTGTAGGAACAGCTGCGGCAATAGCTATAAAAAAGAAAATATTGCCACGGGACGTAGGAAAACACATTATAGAATTACAGCAGACCTTGTTAAAAGATGATTGCTATATTCCAGGAGTAATTAACGAAGACCCTGATGATCTTTTACGTATGGCGCAAGCGACTGCAAGCAGTGCGATTGAAGGATGCGGTGCTGAGAATGTTTTAAACGGTATTGCGCGCACGGTCGGAATTAACATGAATTGTTGGGCAGCCAAAGAAGAAGATGAGCCTGTTCTAACAATTAAAATGAATAAAGCTGCAAGTGTAAGCAAAGTTCATTTAACATTTGATAGCAATCTATCGCGCGAAATTACCATTAGCATTAATCAAGAAGTGATAGAAAGACAGAGTGTTGGTACCCCGCCTGAACTGGTGAAAAAATGCCGTTTGATATTTAAGCGAAATGGACAATGTGTTTATAAACAAGAACTTGATGAAAATTATCAGAGGCATTGTATAATAGACCTTGGAAAACCTATAATATGCGATACAATTAAACTAGAGGATATACAAACATATGGCTCGTCTATTATTAGGGTCTTTGAGATGCGCGCATATGCATGAATAAAAATATGTGGAATACAGCATTTATATTGGAGTCGATTAACTAAAAAAATTTGGCCGTAGCAAAATTAAAGATTGCTACGGCATTTT
>JBMNUE010000060.1:0-10463 GCA_050946095.1 Christensenellales bacterium | reverse complement strand
GGCGATTCCTACAAGATGAATTCTGGCACATGGGTGCAGGAGATGGATGGATTCCAAAAAGTGTTCGCAGGAAAAACCGTAGATGAAATCGAAGAATGGTTCAGCAAATATACTTCAGACTTGAATGGCCGCCCGCTTGTAGAAAGCATGGATAAGGAAGAAGATGTCAAAAAATACTCGGCCCTTTCAGATGAAGAAAAGGCGATGCTGGCAGACGTAACTTCTTCTGCAACGATGTCTCTTAAAGACCCGCATGGGGATATAGTAGGCGCGTATCGCAAAGCTTATGAAAACAGGGTGCCGCTTAAAAAGCTTGAGAACGCTTCCATAGGCATTGGCTTAAATACCTCGGGCAGACTGGGCCCTGGCAAAGATAACTTAGGAACACAGGTTTACAGCATTAACGAAGTGTTTGCAGCTCTTTTGTTTGATAAAGACGGCAAGGTGCTTGATGCGCACATAGATCAGCTTGAAATTGCCTCGCCAAACTATGACGGCCCTTCAATGCCCCATTTTTCAGGATATCCTGGGAGCGAACCTTATAACAGCGACCTTGACCATGACGGCAAGGTGGATGAAAGCGCGCCTGAGATAACCGAAGAAAGCTTCAGTGAAGAAATAACCACATGGGCGACCAAGCGTGAACGCGGCGATGGATATAGGCTCGGCACAGGCACATGGAGCAGCCAAATGGATGCTTTTGAAGAATTCTTTGTCGGCAAGACAGTAGAAGAAATAGAAGACTGGTTTAATAAATACACAGCCTCTAACGGCCGTCCGCTTAAACCAGAGCAAAAGAACGAAGAAGATCAGGCAAAGTACGATGCTCTTTCAGATGAAGAGAAGGCAATGCTTGCAGACGTAACATCTTCTGCGACAATTTCGCTTAAAGATGCCCACGGCGACATATTAGGGGCAATAAAAGAAGCTTACGAAAACAGAATGGAACTTACGGTCGAAGAATAAAAAATTAAGCAATAAGCTCTGAAAATGAGCTTATTGCTTATGTCTAACTAAAACCATAAGAACAAAGCTAAAATAAATTTGCTTTCCGGGTGACAATTTTATAAATAGCAAGTATAATGGCGATAAATATAATTTGTTGCCATTATTTTTTGCTGTTTAATAACCATTTTTAATGGCGGGAAGGTACTTTCATGCGAAACAAATGTTTTTTAGCTTTATGTGGTGTAATAATGTGCTTGCTATTTACAATCAATGTCTTTGCAATTCCTCATGGACATCATATTACCATTACGCAAGAATCTCAAAATGTAAGGCCTGGGGGAAAATTTACACTAAGAATTGCGCTTCAGGTTGTTAATGATAAAGATATGTCAGGAACGGCTAAAATATCCACAGAAGGCTTAGAATTTATAGACGCCAGCATATTAGCTGGCAACGGCAATACGACCAAGAGCTCAATTGAAATAATAGAAGGTAAAGAACAAGCAGGAAATATTTTAGAATTCGCATGTAATTATACTTATAAAGTTTCAGCTGATTATATGGGAATACCTTCCATATGCGTAGATGGCAGCGAAATATCTATAGACTGTAGCGAAAATTCCGAGAGCAAAAAATACTTTGGTGTTCAAATTAAAACAATTTCTATTTTCCAAGACACGCACGAACATAATTTTGTTGCAGATGAAAGCACCAGAGTTCCTGCTACCTGCGGAGAAGACGGAAGCGTTAATTTAGTATGCAATTGCGGAGCGGCAGAAACAAAAACATTGCCTAAGACAAATGAGCATGTATATGGCGATCCCATAATCGCTGTGCAGCCAAGCTGCGAAAGCCAGGGAGAGCAAAAAAGATATTGTACAGTCTGTCAAAATGAATTAACCGAAGAAATAGATACAGTAGCACACGATTATTCCGGTGAAGTTGAAGAAATAATAAAAAGCTGCACAGAAAAAATAGAAAAGAGAACATACTGCGTTTACGGATGCGGCTTATATTCTAAAGAAGATATAGATCCTCCGGGGCATGATTTAAAAGAGCAAATATTTTTTGCAGACTGTGAAAACCCTAAGCAAATAGTAAGAACGTGCAGCCGCTGCGAGTATAAGGAAGTAAATTTTGAAGGTGAGGCGCTGGGGCATAAATGGAATCCTGAAAAGCTGCCTGAAAACTATAATTGTGCTAAAGGCGGAATTCGAATAATGACATGCTTAGTATGTCAAAAAACAAAAGAAGAAAATATTGCGCCAAAAGGGCATACGCCTGATATGCAGTTCATTGTTATAGAAAAACCCACATGCACAGAGGGCGGATATTCGGGAGTGTTCTGCACTGTGTGCGATGCGGAGATAGTAGAAGACCGCATATATTTTCCGGCCGCAGGACATATGTTTACAATTTGGAACCAGCCTGAAAATGCGGACTGCATTAAGGGATATGTGGAAAGCAGCCAATGCGACAACTGCAACGAAATATCAGCGAGGGTTGTTAAGCCTGGCGAACATAGATACGGAGGCTGGTATGACATAGTTATGCCGCTGTGCAATAAAGAAGGCTCTAAAACAAGAAAATGCAGTGTTTGCACTCATGAAGATATAGCAATAATTCCTAAAGCAACATATCATATTTACAAAGAGGAAACGCTTAAAATAGAATCCACTTGCACAGAAAAAGGCTATATATTAAAAACATGCCAAGACTGCGGAAAACAAAAAAAAGAAACACTTGCGCTAAAAGATCATGATTGGTTGGAACCGTTTGATGTAGTCAAATCTACATGCACAAAAGACGGAAGCTATAAAACAAAATGTTCTCAGTGCGGAGAAATTATAACACGGGTTAAAAAAGCTTCGGGGCATAGCTTGGAACCGGAAGAAACAATGCAAGAACATGGCTGCGAACAAGACGGCGTATATATATCCGTATGCAGAGTGTGCAATGAAGAAATCAAGCGTATTGAAAAAGCCACGGGGCATTTCTATCCCGAATGGAAAATGATAAAAGAAGCCACATGCAAAGAAAGTGGACTTAAAGAAGGGGTATGCAGCAATTGCAATAAAAAAACAAGAAGAGTAATTGAAAAAGGCGATAAACACCATAAAATGAGCATAATGAATGAAATTCAAAAAGCTGATTGCGGCCATGAAAGGATATATGAATGGATATGCGAAATATGCGGGCTTGCAAACAGGTTCACTTCTTCGCCTGTGGGGGAGCATAAATTTAGCGAATGGGATATAAGCGCTGAACCCTCATGCCTTAAAGAAGGAGAGAAAAAGCGTTTATGCGAAGTATGCAATCAAGAAGAAATAAAAACACTTAAACCGGCAGGGCATAAGTTTTCGCGCTGGAAAACGGATACAGGCGCTACATGCGTTTCAGAAGGCATATACAAAAGAAGCTGTGAAGTCTGCGGCCTTTATGAAACTAAAGCGATAGAAATAAATCCCAAGGGGCATTCGTTTGATGAGTGGATCTATACATTAGCACCTGCATGCGAGCAGCAAGGGGAGCAGATGCGCATATGCGGCTTGTGCGCGTATACAGAAACGAGAATAGCAAAAGCAAAGGGCCATAGCTTTTTGCGTTGGAAGACAGACTATGCTTCCACATGCGATCAAGAAGGAGAAGCCAAAAGAAGCTGCAAAGTTTGCGGCGCAGAAGAAACAAGAGCCATACCGATAAGCGAAAACAGGCATAAATTTAACGCCTGGAAAGAAACCCTCGCTCCAAGCTGCGGGTTGGAAGGGAGCGAATCAAGGAATTGCGAGGATTGCGGGTTTATACAAACAAAATCTATCAAGGCTCTATCCCACCGTTACGAACCGTGGAGCAAAATAAATTATGAAGACTGCACAAAGGGCGGAATGCAAAGCAGAAAGTGCAAAAACTGCGGTATTTTTGAAACAAGGCTGACTGAAGCAAAAAATCATAATTACAGCCGATGGGAGAACGGAAAAGAAAGCTCCTGCACGCAGACGGGCGAAAAATACAGAACTTGCAAACGCTGCGGCCATGTAGAGCATGAGTCTATAAGCGTTAAAGGGCATAAGCCCGGCAGGTATAAAACTATTAAAAAGGCGGAAGCTTTTAGCCCGGGAATACAGCAGAGAATTTGCAAAAAATGCGGACATGTGTTGGAAGAAAGAGAATACATGCTTTCAAAGGAAGCCATGGCGGTCACATTTTCTCCTTTGGGCATACCGTTAATAGAGCTGCTGCCCGAAAGAACGGAGCAATGGTATATGATTGTGCCGATAGATATAACAAAGCCAAATGAAATTAAGCTTCCCATAGTAGCGGACAATAAATATAAAATAGGCGAAATTGTTGTTTCGGTAACGGATAAAGATATAAGCGAAAAAGTGATTTACGCAGATGCAAATACAGAAGAATTAAACATATTGCTGCATTTTTACTCATCGCTTGATGAGCTTACCCCAAAGCGCATAAAGTACCGATACAAGGGTTTAGATATGGATAAACCGACACTTTTAAGCAAATTTGCAGGCAAGGAAGTAGTCATAATGTATCTTCGCATAGAAGGCGTGTATGACAGCAGACTGGCTTCGGATAATGCTTTTGACATACAGGAATACGAAGACGACATACTCAAAATGTACGAATTGCTTGATAAAATAGTTTAAATGGGCAGTAAAATACTATGATAAAAGATACAAAAACAAATATTAAAATAAATTACGATAAAAAAATGCTGGAAAGCATAAAAAAGCTTGATGGAAAAAAAGAAAGACTGCTCCTGCATGTTTGCTGCGCGCCGTGTTCCTCCGCAGTGCTTGAAAGGCTTGCGCCTTATTTTTTAACAAGTGTATATTTTTACAACCCAAACATGGACAACATTGAAGAGTTTACACACCGCGCTTTAGAAGAACAGCGCTTTATTAAGCAAAGCGGCCTTGCGGAAGAAACGATTATAGTGCCATACCGCCATGAAGAATACATTGAAAAAATTAGCGGCCTTGAAAATGAATTGGAGGGCGGAAAGCGCTGCGAGCGATGCTTCAGGCTGCGGCTTGAAAACACTGCAAAATATGCAAGAGAGCATAATTTTAGCTGGTTTACAACTACGCTTACTATTAGCCCTTATAAAAATGCGCCTTTGCTCAATAAAATCGGGGTAGAAATCGCAGAAAAATACGGTATAAACTACCTTGAATCGGACTTTAAAAAACGCAGCGGATACCTGCGTTCAATAGAACTCTCAAAACAATACGGACTGTATCGCCAAAACTACTGCGGATGCGAATTTTCATTAAGAGACGGAGAAACATAAAGCGGTTAGCTTTAATAATGAGTAAACCGCACCATACGAATGCGACCAATAAATATATTAATATACTTAATAATAAATAATATGAGCAAATCAAATCCCGTGCGAATTATCGTATGGGATTTTATAAAACTGCTTTTTAATGCAAAATGGCATAGCTTAGAGCGTAGACAAAGTACTATTTAGGGGTTTCAGGAGGCGAAGCCTCATGAGTCTAATCGTGAAAAGCTTTCAGTTCCAAGGCCGCGGAGTATTAAAAAGCTGTGCATTTTCTAAATTTTTGGATTGAAGGAGACAAAGCTCTCAAACGAGAATACACCCGACAAAGTGTTCAAAAACACTTTGTCGGGTGCCCTGCGTCATAGCTCTATTTCGTGTATCTTGCGACATAGCTCTATTTCGTGTGTCTTGCGTCATAGCTCTATTTATTGAAAACTAATAATTTTGCTTTACGGCAACGCGCTTTTTTGTATCCTGTCGCGGGTTATCTTTATCATATAAGCTTCGTCGTCTATTTTTTCTCCGAATGCGTCTTTTCCGTCAATTAAGTAACGGTTAATGCAGATAGTGTTGCTGCCTTCTGCGGAAACAGACATAAAGCCGCTTTTAAGCACGGGTCTTTGGTGGCGCATTTGCAAGGCGTTTTTAACTATGCTGTACATTCTACCGTCTATATTGTTCCATGGGAAGGTGCCGCGGCAGAAAGGATCGGCAGCGCCTTCAAGCCCCGCTTCGTCTCCGTAATAAATGCAGGGAATGCCAGGAAGAGATATTATTATATCTAGCATTTTTTTAAAGCGTGAAATTGCCACGTTTCTCGTTGCAGGGTCCAGCTTCATTTTGCCCCTGTCCGCATGCGCCATGCTGTTGTACTCGTGCTCGCAAAGCACATTAAGCGTGCGCGCCCTGTCATGGCTGCCCATAAGGTTCATAAGCGAATAGAAAAACGGAGCGGGGTAATTTTCCTGCATGGAGAGTATAACTCTTACAAGGTGCGGAGCGTCCCAAGCGCCTATTAAAAAATTGATAATC
Organism: Christensenellales bacterium; assembly: GCA_050946095.1. Lineage (GTDB taxonomy): Bacteria > Bacillota > Clostridia > Christensenellales > Aristaeellaceae > DTU024. Next base: position 4,174 of record JBMNUE010000060.1, on the reverse strand, counting down.
GCTTCACGGAGGGGATAGTTCATTACGCTGTCTAAAGTGTCGCCTAAGCAGTAGCTGCGCATTTCTCCATATGACACCTTGTGGCTCGCGTCTTCCCATACTTCGCCTAAAAGCAGGCTGTCGCTTTTTTCCGTTTTCACGGCGGTTCTTAATTTCCTTAAAAAAGACATAGGGAGTTCGTCCGCCACATCTAAGCGCCAGCCGCTAGCGCCGCAGGAAAGCCAATGCCGCGCTACGCCTTTTTCGCCTAAAATATATTTTTGAAAAGACGGGGAATTTTTGTCGACCTCAGGCAGGGTCGGTATATTCCACCAGCAGGCGTATTTGTCCGGAAATTTTTTAAACCTGTACCAAGATGCATAGGGAGAATCCTTGCTTTGGTACGCCCCTATGGAATCGTAGTTGCCGTATCTGTTAAAGTACAAGCTGTCTTCGCCCGTATGGCTGAAAACGCCGTCCAATATAATTTTTATGCCGAGCTCTTCTGCCGATTCGCAAAGCGCCTTAAAATCTTCTTCGGTGCCTAAAAGCGGATCTATCTGCATATAGTTGCCCGTGTCGTAACGGTGGTTGCTGCGTGCCTTAAAGATAGGGTTTAAATATATTACAGTAACACCTAAATCTTTTAAGTACGGAAGTTTTTCTTTTATGCCGTTTAAGTTGCCCCCAAAAAAGTCGAAGGCTGTATTGTCTCCGCTGCGTTCATCCGGCACTACCAAAGGAAGCTCATCCCATTTTTCATGCAGTATAATGTCTTTGCGGGAACTTTTAGGTTTATGTGTGCGAAAAAAACGATCCGGAAATATCTGATACATAATGCCGTTCCTAAGATATTCAGGCGGCATAAAGTCTTTATCGTAAACGGTTATTTGGAAGGACGGCGGCTGGTGGCTGTAGATGCTGCCTTCCCCGCCGAGCCCGTCATACGCATTGCCGTAAAAAACGAGTTCGCCGCTTGGAGATTCTACGCAAAAATCGTACCAATATATGCAAGGACTTTCCGGAAGCGTTATATTAGCCTCGTAGCATCCGGCTTCTATATGCTTCATTTTGTATTTTTTCTCGTGTCCCTGCCATGTTCTAAGCGTAACGCAAAGGTTGTTATAGGAAGCGAATAGTCTTATGGAAAGCTTGCTCGAACAAATTTGCGCGCCTAAGGCGCTCCTGCAGTTATAGTCTCTTGAATTGTGGTACAGTTTCATTATTCCTTTTCGCTTTCATGTAATCTGCTTATATAGTCCGGGCATAGTTTTTTAAGAGGGCATTTACCGCAAAGGGGATTTCTTGCCTTGCATATTTTTCTGCCGTGCTCAATAAGCCTTAAGTGCATTGCGCTCCATTGCGCTTTTGGTATTGTTTCCATAAGCTGAGCCCTCGTTTTTTCAACCGTATTGGCATCCGCCAGTTTAAGCCTGTTGGATACCCTAAAAACATGCGTGTCCACAGCTATTGTGGGTATTCCAAATGCGTGGGATAATACTACATCTGCTGTTTTTATCCCGACACCCGGCAAGCTCATAAGGTCTTTATGATTATCAGGCACTTTTCCGTTAAAATCTTTCATGATTTTTTGAGCTGACAGCACAATGTTTTTAGCCTTGGACTTAAAGCCGCAGCTTTTTACATAAGGATATAATATTTCAGGAGTGGTTGCCGCCATAGCTTCAACGGTAGGAAAATCGCGAAACACCTTAGGCGTAACCTTGTTCACCTGTTTATCGGTGGACTGCGCCGAAAGCATGGTTGCAACGAGCGTTTCGTATGGATTGCTGAAATTAAGCGCAGGTTTTACATTGGGGTATGTTTTTTCTAATATTTCGAGTATTTTTTCTGAATGCTTGCTCATTTTGCTTATTCCATCACCACATAGCTTGATTCCATCAAAAAGGAGTTAAACAGCTCTCTGTTCTTTGCAAAATCGACTAATTGCGCAGCGCCGCCGTAATAGTCGTATGGGCGCACAGTGCCGTCAAAAGGCAGGCGGCATTGCTCAACCTTGGTGCCTTTTAAGCTGAAAGCTATGTTAAAGGCTTCCAGTATTTCTGCTGCGCTTAAATTGGTGTATAAAATATTATCGACCACGGAATCAAGCAGCCTCTCCGCTTCTTCATAGGATATGTCCGCCAGGCTGTCCGCAATATTGCTTAAAACCGTCCTTGTGCGGAAGGTTCTGCCAAAATCCTGCTTTTCTCCGTTTGATGCCGCAACCTTGCGCATACGCATATAAATTACCGCAGCATGCCCTTTAAACAGGTATTCGCCGGCGTTTTTCATGGCAGGCACTGTGCTCGTGGGGGATATGGAATAGCGCCTAAGGTAGCTTGCTTCCGCATTTGTTACATTAAGCTTAACGCCGCCGCAGGCATCAACTATGGATTGCACCTGGCTCCAGTCCATAAGTATGTATTTTTCTATGTTTATGCCGAAGTGAAGGTTTATGGTTTCAACAAGCGCCGGCACGCCAAACTCTTTTGCTATATATGTAAGGCGGCCAGGGTCTCCATTGGGGTGCAAAACAAGCATATCGCGTATAAAGCTTGTTATCATTACTCTGCCGGTGCCTTCATCAAGCGTTAAAAGCACCATGCCATCAGAAAATCCCAAGTTATTAAGCTTGGCTCCCCAGGAATCCATGCATATTAAAAGGTAATGGTGCATTCCCTTGGGGTTTGGCTTAATTTCATCTTTATCAAGAATATCGATGAGCGCTTTTGCTTCTTCCTTTCTGGTTGCCGCGTAGGAAAATGACGGCAGAAGCACAAGCGCTATTATTAGAGCAAGCGCTTTTTTAAAAGACGCTTTTTTTAAAAACATAGCTATTATATATACCTTTCAAATTGATTTTTATATTTTAAAATAAAATATAAAGAAGCTGTCTTAATGGGAAAAGTAAGCGCGTTTGATACAAAGCGTATAGGGTTAAAGCTATTATACATAAGCCACAGCAGCAGCGTGTTAAGCCCCGCTTGTATTACAACAGAAACTGTAAGCTGGCAAAACAGAGCTCTTCTAAACATTTCTTTTGATGTTTTGCACTCGGGGTGCAAAAACCAGGCGTATACGGCGGCTTCCGCCGCGGCTAAAAGCACCCAAATAAGGCTGAACATTTCCAAGTTGCTTAAAATATCAGCGGTTACGCCGGTAAAAAGCGCTCCGGGCATACCATAAAGCATGCCTGCAAGCGCAATTGGAAGATAGCCAAAATGCAGCTTAAACCATGGACTTCTTATGCCTAAAAACTTTTCCAAAACAATGCTTATTGCGGTAAGCATAGAAAGTATAACTATGGTTTTCGTAGTAAGGGCAGTGCTGCGGCTTTTTGATGTCATACTATTAAAGGACCTTTCTTGTATTGCTCCAATAAAACGCCGGATTGTTTAAAAAACTCTAAAGAAAAATCGTCGGGATAGCCGCTTTCGAACACTACTCGCTTTATGCCGGAGTTTACAATCATTTTAGCGCATACCGAGCAGGGCTGATGAGTGCAGTAAAGCGTAGACCCGTCTATGCTTATGCCGAGCTTTGCAGCCTGTATTATAGCGTTTTGCTCGGCGTGTATGGCATAGCATATTTCCTGCATTGTGCCGGAATGTATATGGCGCTTCTTACGCAGGCATTCTTGGCGTTCTCTGCATGTTTTTATGCCTGCTGGAGCTCCGTTATAGCCGGTTGTCATAACCCGCTTGTTTTTTACGATAACGGCACCTATCTTTCTGTTTTTCTGAAAACAGCTCGACCATGTTGCGACAAGATGTGCCATCTGCATAAAGCGGTCATCCCACTTATTCATAGTTTACCTCCGTGAATAACATGTGCGAATTATATCACCCGCTTTAAAACTATGCAAGAAAGCCCCTCGCGAAAACGAGGGGCTTATGGTTAATGTTTATGTTATTCCTGAAGTGAAAAGTCTTCCTTGGCTGCGCCGCAGAGCGGGCATGTCCAATCGTCTGGCAGGTCTTCAAACTTTGTGCCGGGCTTTACGCCGTTGTCGGGATCGCCTAATTCTTCGTCATAGATGTATCCGCACAGATCGCATACATATTTTTTATATTCCATATTGTCCTCCTCAGGCCTTCCAAAGCCCGTGCAAATTGCAGTAAGCGTAAACGTTCTTTACTTCATCGCCGTCTACCATGGCGAAACTTGTTTCAGGCTTATCGTTTGCCTTAAG
>JBMNUE010000059.1:0-10570 GCA_050946095.1 Christensenellales bacterium | reverse complement strand
CGCTGTTTCAGCAAAAAGGCTTTGCACGCTGAAACGCCTTATGGCATTTGCGCACAGCTCTTTTATTCGACTTTGTTCAAAAAATCGTGTAATATAATATATAAGTATGAAACGCAGAATTTAAAGCTTCTTTTTGGAGGTGTAAGCCATTCATACACTTTATGTACTTATAGAGCCGGTTTGTATGAAACAGGCGTTATATTTAAGCAGTTTGGAAGGAATTAAAAAATCCGCAAAGAAAAACGGCATTAAAGTAAAGCTTATAAATTATGCCGAGCAGGTAAATGCCGAAGAAACATATAAGGCGGCTATAATAATAAGCCTTTCCATACATTGGACGCTTTTAGCCGTTGAAAAATTAAGACGGCTTCAAATAAGACCGATTTTAGTAGGCGCTGCGGTCGATTCTTTTGACGATTCTTTTTCCGGCCCTACCATAGACAGGTATGACCTTGTGTATAAGCAGGTCGACTACCTTATATCAGCAGGCTGCAGCAGAATTGCTTTTGTAGGCAGCGAAGATAACGATATAAACGACAATATCAGAAAACAAGCCTTTTTGCACACCATGAAATTTTTTAAACAGCACGTTTGCTTAGACGATGTTTTTGTTGAAAGCAGCGACGGCTGTATAGAAAAATTTCTTAATGTGTGCAAGCGTTACGACGGCGCCATATGCGTAAACGACTATATAGGCGTCGAGCTTCTTTATCGCGCAAAGCAGCACGGTGTAAGCATACCGTCCGACCTGCTTGTTATAGGTTCGGGAAATTTCCAAATTTCTCAGACCATTAAGCCTTCGCTTTCCACTACTACCCTTGATTACTATAAAATGGGGCGGCTGGCAATAGATATTTTGCAAGTGCTCAACAGCAACCCGTATGTAGACAAGGTGCAGATCACCCTTCCGTGTGAAATAGTAGTAAGGGAAAGCACAAACAATATACCGTATTCCGCAAAGGCGCAGCATAATTTTATTAACCCCGAAGAACCGCAGAAAACATATTTAGGTGAACCCAAAAAAATCGGTCAGAGTTTGCTGCAGGCGGAAATAGGGCTTAGGCATTGCACAAAAACAGACCTTGCCATACTTGAAAGTGTAAGGCAAGGCCAAAGCATAGACAAAATAGCGGAAAAGCTTTTTATGTCCGTAGGGGCTATAAATTACAGACTAAAGAAAATATACAAAAATTTTAATGTGGAAAATAAGGCGGAGCTTGAAACGCTTGTGAGTAGCTTTATGCCCTTTGTAAGCAGGCTAATAGATGAAAGGTAAAAGCCGCATAAAAAAAGCGTGCAGCCGATTGCCCGCACGCATAATGTCATTGATGTATCAAGCAAAAACCAAACACAGCACTTGAATGCTTATAAAATATTCGTGGATTTAAAGCAATTTCCCTTGCGATTTAGCTCTTGCCGTTTGGCAGCGCTTATATTTGATAGGTTTATAGTATAAGCCGCATTAGCTATTTATTATATTTTCTAACGGTTCTAAAAAGGCAAGTTATGCCGACGATAAAGCACAGCGCGAATATTGCCCACGCCCATGCGGATTGGGTAAAAATAAAAAGCAAAGAAGTTATTGAAATGCCTATTCCTATTAAAATAATAGCTTGGCCTATCTTTTTAGAAAAATCCGCTATATTTTCATCTTTTATGTTTTCTCTGTGATGTTTATGTATATAGCTTATTTTTTGGTCTTTCCAAATTCGCATGCCGATATATGCTGCAATTAATCCGCACAGCATTAAAGCTATCATAATAATCAAAGGAATTATAGGCATAGATAAAACCCCTTTAGGCTATAATTTAAAGCATTGGCTTTAGCGATTAATAAAACCGTTCCGCTGGTTTATATTACGCCTTTTTTAAGAATTATGCAAGCATAAAGAGCCGTTTCTCCAGTTGATACGGCTGCATAGGCTTTCCTGCTTAAATCGTAAAACTTAAACCTTTCAACGCATTGGCACTTTACATTTTTTTGATGCTTATCAATGGTTTTTCTAAATTGTTCCCATATTGCAGGCTTTTCCTGGCCTTTTGGAACGTCCATTAAGGTTACGGGCGCTTCAACAAAGGTGTCCAAGGGAAAAAGCGCTAAAATGGCGTCCAAAAGCTCAACGGCGCCGTGTCCGTCCGCGCGTATATTGTTTGGGTTTATCGATTTGGCCGGAAAATTAGCATCCCCTATTACAATTTCATCTCCATGCCCCATTTCGGCAATGGCCTTTAACAGTTCCGGGGAAATAAGAGTAGATATTCCTTTTAGCAAAATAATACTCCTTTCAAAAAAATTTCTTGTTATCTAAACTGGCAGGTGCTGTTGCGCACTATTAAGCTGCCGTTAACTTTAAACCTCATGGTGGGCCAGTTTGGGTGTTCTATTCGGTTGCGAAGCAAGTCCACCGCCAGCGCCCCCATGGCGGAGCGGGAAATTCTCATGGTGGTAAGCGAAGGAGTTGTAACGGCGCTGAAAGGAATATCGTCCACGCCTACAATCGACAGCTCCTCCGGCAGCTTAAAGCCCGCTTCAATAAGCGCTTTTTGCGCGCCTATGGCAATGGAATCGTTATCCGCCACTACTGCGCTTGGTTTTAAGCTGTGTTCCTTTTTAATATATTCTGTCATGTCCGCATAAGCGCCGTTTAGAGTGGGGGTAAGCGATATTGGCTGCGTCCTTGGAAGACCCAATTCTTTAATTATTCTGCAATAGCCTTCATAGCGCTCGTCCAAGTTGCTTATGGGCCTATTGCTTTTTAAATAGCCTATCTGCCTATGGCCCAAGGCATACAGGTGCAGCACAGCTTCCCGCATAATGCTAAAATTATCCATTGTAATGCTGTCGAAGGGGTAGTTCACCATGCTGTTATCCACAACTATAACAGGCGGGCGGAACTTAAAGAAGCTGTTGTAATCCTTTTGCGCAAGCTCCGTTCCTATCGCTATAACCCCGTCGATTTCATCGCGGTTTATTTCTTCAATACAGGAAGCCATATGCTCTGCATTGCAGTTTCTGCTTATAGTTTTACAGGAACACTTGTGGCACTCATGCTCGATTCTATCGAGTATGGAAGCTATAAAGCCTTGGTTTTCTTCTATCGCCATGCCGTGAACCCTGTATTTAAGAATCGCTATGTTCAGTTCTTTCTTTTTTGATTGAACGCTCGGCCTGTAATTATATTTATCTACAATTTTCCATACACGGTTTCTGGTTTTTTCGCTTACTCCGTTTTTGTTGTTTATAACTAATGATACGGTTGCCGCGGAAACATTCGCTTCTTTTGCTATATCTCTTATCGTTACACCCATTATGCCACCATTTCATCTAATAATATAATGCTTATTATAATGTCTTTTTGCCTTGCGCCTCCGCCTTTTTCCTGAAAATTTCTTTAAGGCTTTCGTCATACGGCGCTCTTGCAATGCCGTATTCAGTTACTATTGCCGTAATAAGGCTGTTGTCCGTAACGTCAAAGGCAGGGTTATACACATGCACGCCTTCGGGCGCCATGCGTTTTTTGTACCACATTTCCGTTACTTCATGCGGTTTGCGTTCTTCTATGGGGATGTCGTTTCCGCATGCGATGTTCATATCTATGGTGGATGTGGGGCCGCATACATAGAAAGGAATGCCGTAGTGCTTTGCAAGTATAGCAACGCCTGAAGTGCCTATCTTGTTTGCGGCATCTCCGTTTGCAGCGACCCTGTCGCAGCCGACAAATATAGCGTCAATCCAGCCGTTTTTCATGACTTGCGAAGCCATATTGTCGCAAATTACGGTAGTATCGATGCCGTTTGAAAAAAGTTCGAATGCAGAAAGCCTTATGCCCTGCAAAAGCGGCCTTGTTTCATCGGTGTAGACCTTAAAATGCATCCCTCTTTCAGCGCCAAGGTGTATGGGCGCTAAAGCCGTTCCGTATTTTACGGTAGCGAGCTGGCCCGCATTGCAGTGCGTTAAAATGCCGTACCCGTCTTTAATAAGGCTTAGGCCGTATTCGCCTATGGCCTTGCACACTCTAACGTCTTCATCCCGTATTTCAACCGCTTCTTTGCGGAGCAATTCTTTTATTTCGCTTACGGGCTTATCGGCGTTGTCTAAAACAACTTTTTCCATTCTATCAAGCGCCCAAAACAGGTTTACCGCAGTGGGCCTTGAGCTTGCCAAATAATCCTTATCCTTTTTAAACTGCTTATAGAATTCATCGTAATTATCGCTGTTTATCTTTTTTGCAGCAAGGTATATGCCAATAGCAGCGGCCACGCCTATGGCGGGCGCTCCCCTCACCTTTAAATGATATATGGCGTCCCAAATATCCTTAATTTCCGTTAGGTGCAGCATCTCAACTTTGTTGGGCAGCTGCGTTTGGTCTATTATTACTAAAGCTGAATTTTCATCATCCAAGGCAACAGTATCATACTGCATAATATTCTTTGTCATAACGAAACTCCTTACATACTCTTTTTGGCTTTTTCAGCAGCGCGCATAAGCGCATCTGTATAATCCTTGCCTTTTTTAAAGCTGCTGCGGTTCATAATGCAGTCTTTGGCGCAATAGATGTTTGTGCGTTCGGCAAGCATTCTCTTTTTTTCGTCTTTTATGCTTGTTACATCTTTAACCTGCGCCATGCCTACGGTTCTTCTGTTAAGCTCTGTGCCTGTGTAAGCTGCAGTGCCTGTTAATACGGAGCTTAAGTATGCTTCTTTAAAGCCCTCGGCCTTTGCCATGGGATCCGTAACATTTTCATCAAAGGCTTTAAGGAATTTATCTATAAACATATCGACAACTTGTTCTATTGTCTTTAAAATCCAATCGCAAAATTCTTTATCGCCCGCTGCGTTGCCATTGTCCCACGCAAACATCAGGTTCGCTATTACGTTTCCAACATCGTAGCCTATAGGGCCATAGAATGCGAACTCGGGGTCGAATACCTTTGTGGAATCCTGTTTTACGAATATGGAACCCGTATGCAGGTCGCCATGCAGCAGCGCCTGGGCGTTGTTCATAAAGTCGAACTTTATTTTGGCAACTTCCAGATGCAGCGCTTTATCGTCATATAGCTCTTTTTTCACAAATTCCTTATTTGGCTCAAACACCAAATTGCGTTTTTTATTGTCAAGGTATGGTTCTGTTAATACAAGGTCTTCCGTTATTTCGCATAGTTCGGGATTTATAAAGCTTTTTACAAGCGCTTTTTTAGCCTTATGCTCCATAACTACGTCAGTTGTCATGAGAAGGGAATTTACCATAAAAGTGGTTATGTCGTCCGCAAAGCGCGGGAAGGTCTTATGCTCCATAAGCGCATAGCGCATAAGCTGGTGATCCGACAGGTCCTCCATTATGCAAGCGCTCATAACAGTATCGTACATGTAGATTTTAGGAACATAATTTTTCGCGTATTTGTCCTGCAAAATAAGTATTTCGGATTCTATTCTGTTCCTATCCACGGAAACGGTCATTTCCTTAGAAATTCTAAGGTTTTCCCCGGCGTGCTTTACTATTACGGAATTGCCTTTATCGTCTGCGACCTTGAAAACATAGTTTAGGTTTCCATCGCCTATTTCCTTTGCTTTAATGGATTTTTTATCCCAGCCAAAATCCGGCAGCTTGTACAGAACATACTCTATTATGTCGTCTGATTTCATTAAAAAATATTTGTCAAATTTAGCCATTTTCATATCCTTTCATTCTTTTTTGCCAGCGTATGCCGCTATAAGAGCAAGGGCCAATACTGCGCCCTTAACAGCCGGCAGCACATAATACGATACCGCCATTATAGTCAATCCGTTTTCAAGCGTTGAAACGAGCATGGCTCCAACCAAGGTGCCAAGAGCATTTGGTTTTTCAGCTCCGCCTACCGTTCTGCCTACGAAGACGGCTGCTATGGCCTGCATAAAGTATCCGTCCGAGTTGCCAACCTGAGCCGAGCTTCCGCGGGAAGCAACGAGTATGCCGCCTATTGTAATAAACACGGCAGTTATAATGCCTGCAAGATATCTGTAGCCTTTAACGTCTATGCCTGAAAGTTTTGCCGCTTCCTTGTTGCCGCCTATGGCGTACAAATACCTGCCGTGCTTGGTATGCTCAAGAAAAACATATGCTACTAATACGCATACAAGCATAATAATTATTATCAGAGGTGCTCTGCCTATTGCGGTAAAATCATCGCCCAGTATAACCCTTGCAGGAGGGTTGCCGTTTGGCTGGCGCATGCCCGTTGAAACAGCGCCGCCGCCTATGTACCATTGGCCAAGCCCCTGGTGGACAAACATAAGAGCGACCGTCGCAAGCATGTCCGGTATTCTGCATACAAGTATTAAAAACATTGTAAGCTGGTACATTACAAGCGTCGCTATAAGAGCAACCGCAATGCTCATCCCAAGGGACAAGCCGTGCCATAAATACATGCTTACAAACGCATATGCAGAGCAGCTTGCAAGAGTGCACATGGACATATCAAAGCCGTCCGCCGCCATAGTAACAGTAGCGCCTATGCCAAACACCGTTGTAATGGACATGGCGCGCAATATGTTGATCATATTGTTTTTGGACATAAAACGGGAGCCTCTCGCAATAGTAAACACTATAAAACAGCCGATTAATGTAATAACGGCGGCCCAGTCCAAAAGAAATCGGGAAACTTCTTTCCCAGTCGTTTTGGTTTTGACACTCATATTAATTTCCTCCTGCAATAACAGCTTTTTTATTATTTTCGCTGTAGTTTTTCCCGCCGACGGCATAATGCATTATTTCGTCTTCTGTGGTTTGCGAAGTAATAAGCTCCGCCCTTATTTCACCGTCAAATAAAACATATATTCTATCTGTAATGCTTAGCAGCTCGGAGTTTTCGCACGAAGCGTAGATTACCGCATTTCCTTGCGCAGCGATCTCGTTTATAAGGTGGAATATCTCCTGTTTGGCGCCTACATCCACGCCTTTTGTCGGCTCGTCAAACAAATAAACGGTGCAATTTGCGGCAAGCCATTTGCCTACGGAAACCTTTTGCTGGTTTCCGCCGGACAGGTTTTTGACCTTCTGCTTTATGCTTGGCGTAATAATGCCAAGGTCTTTTACGGTCTTTTCCGCATTTTTATCGACCTTCTTTTTGTTTATAAATGAGGCCGTGCAGAATTTATCCAAACTCGCAGCCGACAAGTTAAAACTTAAATCCTCAGAAACCATAACCCCTTCTTTGCGCCTTTCTTCCGGCACCAATGCGATGCTGTTTTTAAGCGCATCTGCGGGGATTTTTATTTTAAGTTTTTTCCCGTTTAGCTTTACCTGCCCCGAAGTTTTTTCATAGGCTCCGAATATCGTCTTGCAGAGTTCGGATTTCCCTGCGCCCACAAGCCCTGCTATGCCCACTATTTCGCCGCGCTTAACGTTAAGGGAAACATTTTTTACAAGGCCGTCCGCTCCCGAAAGATTTTCGACTTCAAAAATCACATCGCCAAAAGGCACCTGCTTTTTCCCCACGTTTTCTTCTATGCTTCTGCCAAGCATTTTTTCTACTATTTCAGAACTCGTTGTTTTTTCCGTTACATCAGCAGTATCTATTATGCGTCCGTTTTTCATGACTGTATAGCGGTCGCATATCTGTATAACTTCGTTTATTCTGTGGGATATAAATATAATCGCAATGTTTTCTGTATCCCTTAGATGCTTAACCAGTTTAAATAAATCTTTTGTTTCGTTTTCGCTTAAAGGGGCGGTGGGCTCATCCAGTATTAAAAAATTGCATTCGGACTGTATTGCCCTTGCAATAAGCACCATCTGCTTTTGTGCTAAAGACAGGTTCTTAACAAGCGTCTTCGTGTTTACATTTATATGCAGGCGGTCAAGCACTTCCTGCGCATCCGAATGAAGCTTTGGCCAGTCCATAAAATATTTGTTGTTTAAAACCGTTTCGTTTAGCATTACATTTTCCGCAACGGAAAAAGTTGGTATGAGCGCCGTATCCACCTCTTGATAAACTATCTGTATGCCAAGCCTTTTGGCTGTAAGAGTATTTCTTAATTCTATCGGTTTTCCGTTTAAATAAACTGTACCCGTATAGCTTGGGTTGGCGCCCGAAAGCACCTTCATAAGCGTTGACTTGCCTGCGCCGTTCGCTCCGACAACAGCCCTTATTTCTCCGGTGGAAACTTCAAAATCCACATCGTCAAGCGCTTTTACACCCGGAAACTCTATGGAAACCCCTTTAGTTCCTAAGGTTATTTTTTGCATTTTCTCACCCTTAAAGACAAGGGGCGCCAGCGCATGGCGCCCCTTTAGATTGTTTTTGACTATTGGTTCGATTATTTGTGAATCAAGTCCGCCGGCATCCAGTCCGCTACTGACAGATATTCAAGCTTTCCATATGTGTCAGGCGCAACATTTGCAAGGTTTTCAACTGTTGAATCTTCTTTCAGGCTGGAAGCAAGTATTGCAGAGCCGGGTACTTCCACATAATCAACGCCGTATTCGCCGGTGGCCGGGTCGTAAATCTTGTCGTATTCGTCGGCCATCTGAAGCAGCAGCAGGCGCATGCCTATTTCGCCGTTTAAGGTCCAGTCGGTAGTGCCTGCGGCGTACCAAATATCGGGGTTGGTTTTCATGTTTGTTATGTCAACTGGGTCTATATCGACCGAGCACATGGGAAGCACTTCGCCCGCTTTGCCGTTGTAGTTGTCGTTTTCGACTATTGCGTTGTACACGCCTTGGCCGTACAAGTCGTAGTATGCGATTATGCCGTCAACATCTTCGCGTTTAATGGACTGCAAATATGCCGCCGTAACAGAGTTTGCAGAATCCATGGAGTCTGTAAGCGGCTGCACTTCGCCAACTGTAACTATCTTGCCTGCATCTTCGTATTCTTTCCAGCCTACCTGGCGTCTGTCAAACGGGCTATTAAAGTTCGGGCCGCGCCATACTTTTATAAGCCTTACGCCTTCGCCGAACTTCTCAATCATTTCATCTAAAAGAACGGTTATCAAGCTCTTGTCCTGCTGGAACATCTGTGTAACGCCTTCAAGCTTCTGGTATTCGCCGTCTGTATAGAACTGCGTATCGAATGTTACTATCTTCATATCGGGATACTGCTCGCGTATTTCCTTTAAGAATACATATGAGCCGTCCTGGTTGCCGTGGCTCAAAAGCAGTCCGTCATATCCTGAAGAAGCGCATGTACGTATAGTATCCTGCCAGCGGTTAAAGTCTCCATCGCAGAAGAAGAACTCAAACTCAACGCCAAGCGCCGAGCACAGGTCCGCGCAGGAATCCTTCCACATCTGGAATATAGTGGCTGAAGGCAGCAGCATTACATACGCAACGCGCTTGCCTTCCACAGGGTTCTTCGCTTCTTCGGCAAAGCCCACAGCTGCAAATGACATTACCATTCCCAGCACCAATAAAATCGCAACAAATTTTTTCATGATGATTCTCCTTTTGTTTTTTTGCTGCTGTTTTTTCAGCCGCAGCAGGCTAAAAGCTGTTTAACGCACAGCCGCGTTTTAAATGAATCACCCCCTGATTTATTTAATCATCGTGTTTTATAGCGCATTTTAAGCTGCTTTAGTAAAGTATTAAAACCAATAAAAGTTTTACCGAACGATTAGCCTTGGGAATTTTATTTTAAAGCCCTTTTCCATAAAACAGCAGTCTTTTGAATGGGTTTAATACGCAAAAAGGTATTTGTATTAAACCTTTATAGATAAGCGAGTGCAAGCATTTTATGCCAACATGGTTTTGACAATCATTTTAGCCGCGAGTTTATTAAACCTTTAAAATGCTTATTGCCAAGTTAATAAAACGCTCTCAGTAAACCGTATATAACAGTCTGATAAAATCGTTAACTTTGTTTAATAAAAATAAACAACATGCTTCTTATAAGGCGAATTATAGCCCTCATATTACATCATGTCAACGGGTTTTAAATAAATTTTCATATTTTTTGCTAAACAACCGCGCTTTTGTTTAGTAGTTTCTGCGTATGCATACGCTTTTGCAGTACGCCGCAAATCAATAAAATTCATCATTTTGTTAATTATATACAGGCATTCTACTGTTAAGCGCGATCAAAAATATCTATCAAAATACTGAAAAAATCCAACCTATTTTAGGTTATTACGGAAAACCGGCGGATGAAAACCGCAAAAATAGTATATGTAAAATTCAATCGAAGCTTTTTTATATTGCTTTTTATAAAGCAATTTTAATTCCCCAGGCTTGCGCACTTTTTTATATCAAGCTATAATTGCTTAAAGGAGTGGTGCGAATGGAAATCGGTTTGTTTACGGATACTCTTCTTCCGGTAGTGGACGGCGTGGGGCGGGTGGTGCTCGCATATGCAGAAAACCTGCCTAAGCTTAATGCGAAGGTGGTTGTGAGCGCCCCCTTAAACCACTTTGGCAACAGAGGCGGGCTTCCGTTTGATTTAATAGATTTTACTTCTATTAAGGTGCCGAAAATAAAGCAGTACAAGGCGGGTTCGCCTACGCTTGACATCCACTACAGGCGCCGTATGAGACATGCCGAGCTTGATGTAGCGCACGGGCACAGCCCATTTATGGCAGGGCAGGAAGCCCTGCGCGT
>JBMNUE010000058.1:0-10671 GCA_050946095.1 Christensenellales bacterium | reverse complement strand
AAATTTCTTTGGGCCTTCTTAAAGAACCCGTTATTTTTAGAAGCCACGGCGGACGCCCTGCAGCTATTGAAAGCGGGAAGGTGCATATAGACATAGCCTTTATTGCAGCTCCTGCTGCAGACAATATGGGCAACGCAAACGGCAGGTTAGGAGCCTCCGCCTGCGGCTCTATGGGATATGCCATACCGGACAGCCGCTTTGCAGACAAGGTGGTTGTTATTACGGATAATCTTATGCCTTACCCCCTTTACCCTGCCAGCATAAAAGAAAGCGATGTCGACTTTGTAGTCAATGTAGATAAAATAGGCGAGGCTTCCGGCATAGTATCCGGCACCACTAAAATAACGAGGGATCCGGTATCGCTTAAAATAGCGGAGTACGCCGCAAAAGTAATACAGTTTTCAGGCCTTCTTAAAGACGGCTTTTCGTTTCAGACCGGCGCAGGCGGCGCTTCCCTTGCCGTTACAAAATACTTAAAACCTATAATGCTTAAAAACAGCATACATGGAAGCTTTGGCCTTGGCGGCATAACTTCATACCTTGTGGATATGCTTAAATCCGGCTGCTTTGAGGCCTTGCAGGATGTGCAGTGCTTTGACCTTGGCGCTGTCGAATCCATAAAAGAAAACCCGAACCACATTGAAATTTCAGCAACGGATTACGCAAGCCCTGCGGCAAAATCCTGCGCTGCGTCTTCTTTGGACGCGGTGGTGTTAGGGGCAACGCAAATAGATACAAACTTTAACGTAAATGTGCACACGGATTCTTCAGGCTTTATAACGGGAGGCTCCGGCGGGCACAGCGACACGGCCGAAGAAAGCAAGCTGTCCATTATAGTAGCGCCTCTTTTTAGGGCAAGGCTTCCTATAATAGTAGATAAAGCCATAACTGTAAGCACGCCAGGAAAAAATGTAGATGTGCTTGTAACGCAAAGGGGTATAGCGGTAAACCCCTTAAGGCAGGATATATATGAAAATATTAAAAAAAGCGGTCTGCCTATTTTTGATATACATGACCTTAAAGCGCTTGCAGAAAAATATACCGGAGTACCGGACGACTACCGACCAAACGGCCGCTGCATAGCTAAGGTTGAACATAGGGACGGGCAAATAATAGATGAAATAAAGCAAGCGGAATAATAATAAAATCAGCCGCGCGGCCAGTCGCTTGGCCGTGCGGCTTTTCAATTGGCGGCTTTTAACCTTAAAAGCCTAAATACAAAGAATACCTGTATTTTTAAGCGCCCCGCTGCCTTATAGCTAATAGTTTTTCAATTGCATTTTGCTATTTTAGCTTAAGAAACAGTATTTTATCTATAAGCTCAAAGTAAAATTTATACATTTATTAAAGCAGCGCTGCAAGCTAAATTAAATTTCGTCGTATTTGTCTAATATAGCTTCTTTAGGAAATTCAGGCTTAGGGCCGAAGTAGTGCATCATTTGCTCATTTGAAAGCTCAAACCATTCTTGAACCTGAACATAGCAATGCCTTGGGCGCTTGCGCACAACATTTTTGAGCCTGTCCACCCTTGAGTTCCAGTAGCGCATGCAACCGTCAACGGTTTTGGGCTGCTCTAAAGATATATTTTTAAGGTTGTATGATGCCCATCTTTCAAAGTGCATATTCATTTCAGGTTCAAGTATAGAATAGCATTCGTCTATTTGCTCAAGCATTCGCTCAGTTGTGAAAAATCTGAATATTTCGCCAAAACGCGTTAAAAACTTATCGAGCATTTCTTCGTTTTCTAATATTTTAAGCCATAGGCTATTGTCAAGATCGTTGTTTGCCCCGTGCCCTTTTGGATTAAGCATATTTCTTACGCCGTTGTTCGCTGCTCTAAAAAGACCGTAGTCCATATCGTATATTATCCAGCGCCATTTGCCTCCGGGCACCCTGTAGCAGCGTATGTTGCCGGAATCCGTATTGGCAAAAAACATTTCAAATATAATGTAGTCAAAAAGGTTGTCCACATCTATATTATCCATTATGTACTGCAAATCTTCAGGATTTGTGCCTGGTGAGCTTTCGCGTATTTTTTTAATCATGGCAACATATTCTTTATTGCTGCCGTAATAAGTCTTGGACTCGCCTTCTATCATGTCCATATCGTCCGCTTTTTCAAGCGGTATGCCTTCATGCTGCGCCACAAAATAGCGGCTGACCCTTTCGCGCAGGTTGTAGTGCCCCCAATATTCTCCGTTTAAATATACTATAACAGGGCGCCAAGCTTGGTTTATTACAGTCGTATCTTTAACCTGGTCTATAAGCCTTGACTGCACGCCGTCTACCATTCTGGTCCAAACGCAGTCGTTGCCTGAAACCCTTAGCACTATGGATTTATACTGTTCAAAAGGTCTGTCTTCAAACAGCTTAACGTTAAAATACCTGTCCCCAAGCGAAGCCTTGGCCTTTACCTTAAAGGATTTTTGCGGCATGTCCAAAGAGTACTGCCCTATCAGGGCAAACTCTACGCCTTGGCTGAAATATACTTTATTAGTATCGGAATCAAACATTTCGCCGTATCCCTGCCTGAATTTTTTCCCGTGTATTCTGTATGTAGGCGTAGGATTTTTAAACGGTATGTATTTATAGCTTTCAAGGTCCACGCCTTCGCCTGCCGCGTATATGCCCGTTTCAGGGTTCCAAAGGTTATCCGGGTCTGTTGTAAGGCATACAACGGGCATGGTGTAGTAGGTTTTCATAACATAATTTGCGGTAACCGTGGCAGAAGGCTGAAGCCCATGCTTAAAGGAACGCACGCGCAAAACACAGGTATCGGTTATTTTAACGGGGCCCGTATAAAGCGTACTGTTTTCTATGGTAGGCGTTGAACCGTCCGTAGTATAGCGTATTTCAGAATTATCCGTGGTGCTGATGGCTAATACTATATCTTCTTTATACAGCCCCCCCGGATGCGACAAAACGGGTTTTTCTGAAAAGCCGGGGAAACCCGTTGCATTTTTGGCACCCGGCGTTGCCGCATCAAAATAAAAAAAGCCTTTGCTTGAGGCGCTTCTCCCGTAAGAATAATCGGCCGGTATGGCGGGAAGCGCCAGTTTATCAAGCACTAAGCCATCGGGATCGGAGAGCGTAACGGTTTCGCCTCCCATTCGTTTTAAAGCATAGCTTCCCCTCAAAAAAGAGGCGTCTGTACCCGGGTCTTTGCTTTTATCGAGTATTATCACTTTGTATTCCCCGGGCATTATCAAAGTGCCCTGCGGGAAGCGCCACCTTCTCGGCCAATTTATGTTGTCGCTTAACCCCCAGTTTGAAATATCCACAGGCTTATCCGTGCTGTTGTAAATCTCCGCCCAGTCGGCAAATGGAAGGCCTTCTCCTAAAGACGTGCTTGTATTGCTGCTCATGGCTTCGCTTATATATACGCCCGTATGGTTAAGCGAGCGCAAGTAGTCATCAGCTATTTTGGCGCCTTCCTCGTTGTTTGGGGCGCCGGGTGTTGCGAGCATAAATACCTTCCAGCTGTCGCCGTCATTTTCTCTTCCAAAGCTTGCGTCTGCCGGAAGAGTTTCAAATACTATTCTGTCTACAATGTCGCCCTGCCTTGTGGACAGAGTTATTGTTTCGCCTTCTGCCGCAATTTTAAAATTAGTGTGCGGGTAGCCGCCGGGGTTTTCTCTGTTTTTGCCGGAACAAAATACTAAATAATAGCCGCCGGGCGGTATTACGGCTGTCTCGGGAAATACCCACTTAATTGGTCTGTCCGTGTTATCGGAAAGCGCATAGTGTTTAAGCTTTATCATCTCCGTGCCGCGGTTTTTTAGTTCTATCCAGTCTTGAAGTTCTCCATCCTCGTCGCGTATGCCCGTCCTAGGCGCCGCCATGATTTCGTTTATCACAAGCGTGCCGCTGTCCAAGCGGTAGCTGCTCATATACTTTTCGTGGCCTTCCTTTGTGTTTTCAAAACCTGGGGAATACATATTCTCTCCTTTTGCATATTCCCCGTCCTCCGTTAGATAATAGGTTTCGTTTGTATTTAATGTAGGCACAAAGCAGGAAGAAATTTCATATCCAGAAGGGTCGAACATAAAAATCGGTTCGCCTATTGAGCTTAAGGCAAACTTTGCATGGAAGGGCCTGCCTTCGTCGTTTTGATTTCTTTTATCCAAAAATACTATTATGCGTTCGTCAGGGTCCATTATTGTTCTTGGGAAAACGAACTTAGCCTTGTCAGAGCGGTCGGACAAGGCAACGCCTTCAATATTAATCTGCCTGTCGCTGCTGTTCCAAATTTCCACCCAGTCGCTGAATTTACCGTTTTCATCGGGAAAGGCGGAAGCGTTGTCCGACATTACTTCGCTTATTACAAGCCCTTCGTATTCGTGCGTTATATTTCCTTCAGAGTCCACATTAAGCGCCTTATTAAAAGGCTCCTTGGGGCCTAATATAAGAAACACCGCTAACAGCAAAACACAAATTATTAAAAGCCATAGCCTATTGTTTGCAGGTGTGTGTTTTTTTAAGTTGGACTGTTCACGCTTTCTCTGCATAATAACTCCTTATATGTATTCCCTTAGCACAAGAATAGTTTCCCCCGGGTTAAAGCTTTTTTCAATGCGTATCACACGGGGATGGTTTGAAAATTCTTCTAAAATCATATCTTTTATAGCAGTTCCGCTTTTATATCCGTGTATAATACGTATGCGGTAATCTGCATTTGTAGCATGCTTAAGAGCCGAGCTTACGGCTATGCGCGCCTGATAAAGGTTTTTACCGTGCAAATCAATATCCATAAGCCACACCTCCGTGCAGCACATTATACCCAATGCAGCAAAAATATTCAACCTGTTTGCAACAAACTCGTAACAACTTAAGAGAGATACTTTATTATATAGTTAAGATATTCTGCAACGGGGTCTATGCTGGTATGCGCAAAAAGCATTCTGGTCCCAACGGCGTCCTCTATTTCGTTAAAAACAAGCTTGCCGCTGTTAAATATAAAATCTATGCCTACAAAAGAAAATTCAAAGTTCGATATTATTTTATTGACATGTTTTTTTGTTTCGCTGTCAAGCTCGTACGGCGCAGCGTCACCGCCCTGCCCTATATTGCTTCTAAAATCCCCGTTTGTGCTAAAGCGCATCATGGGTTGCAAAATTTTGTTTCCTAAAACGTACACGCGAACGTCTTTTCCAATAGTGTCAGACAGCGGCTGCACAACGGCAGTATCGGGAAAACAGTTTTGCAGGGCTTTTTTATATTCTTCATTACCGCGGCACAGAAAAACCTTTCTCCCTCCGCAGCTGTTTGAAGCTTTTACTACAACAGGGTAGTCAAAAGGCGCATTTTCACTTGAAATATCCACAAAGGCTGTATCCATCATGGGCACTTGCCCTGCGAGAAAATCGTGCGTCAAGCGCTTGTCGTTGCATATGCGCGCAACATGCGCATTGTTGAATACAGGAATGCCCATTGCTTCCATGTGTTGTGAAAGCAGCGGAGCGTTAAGGCGCATAAGCGCAAAGTCCGGACGCACATCTTCGCCCTTTATTTTTAATGCGAGCTTGTCGTTTTTAACGCCGTAAAATAGCTGCTGACGCAGCACAAGCTTAAACTTAATGCCTTTTTCTTTCCCAAGCTTTATCCAATGGCGTATGAATTTATAGTTTCGCTTTGTGTTGCCTTCTTCGTATACAAGCCACGCGTTCATAGAAGCTCCTTTGCAAGCTTAATTATATGCCTGGCGGGGTTTACGCCTGTTTTGTCTAAAAGCACGCTGAAATGGGCGTTGGAATTAACCTCGCACACAAGCGGGCCGCTATTTGAAATAAGCAGGTCGACGCCCGCAAAATCCGCTTCTAATAGATTGCATGTTTTTTCCGCAATAATTTTTTCTTCCTGTGTTAGATTATGCGGAAGCGACACGCTTTCGCCCTTTCTGTTGGATCTAAAATCACCCGCGGTATTGCGCCTTTTCATAGCGCCTATGGCTTTGCCGTTCACAACATAAACCCTGATATCCTTTCCGGCGCTTTCTTTAATGAACTTTTGAAAAAGCATGGGCTTGCCCGCATTTTTTAATATGAGTTCTTCCGCCTGTTCTTTGTTTTGAACAAGGTAAACCTGCTCGCCGTAAGAGCCGCAGCCTTCTTTAAGCACGAATGGAAGCCCCAGATATTTTATTGTTTTATCTAAAAAATGCATATTATTGTAGCCTACAGTTTTAAAGCTTTTGGGGCATAAAAGCGTTTCAGGCTGCGGCGCCTTTTTGTTTAAAAAAAGAAAGGTTTTGGTTTTGTCATCGCAAAGCGCTATGGTTTCAGGCTTATTCATGAGCCGCAAGCCTTTTTGCTTCAATGAAACCGCAAGATTTATATCTTTATCCCAAAAAACACATATTTTGGGAAGTCCTTCAAAATCCTGAGGGATAATAAAATCTTCGTTTGTTTTAAGCTCGATTGAGAGCCCTTGTTTCTTAGCTTCTAAAGCAATCTGTTCTTCTATAAACCTAAAAGGCGCCGTATCAAGGTAGGCATTTCGAATAAATAATAAATCCTTATCAGTCTTCATTTATGTAGAGCGTGTTTCCGCCTATAAATTCACGCAAAATTGAAAGCGGCGGTATATCCCTAAGGCTTTCATCGGGAGCGGGAAGAATGTAATGAAGTATTTTAACAATCCTGTTTACCTTTAAGTATTGCGGGTTTTCCTTAGGTATGCTGCGTATTATATCGTAAGAATAGCGTTTAAGCACCGCAAGCTCGTAATGCAGGGCGGAGTTGAATATTACATCGGCTTTTTCCTGGAAAGGAAACACCCATTTTTCTTCCCCTCTGCGCACCTTGTCCCACATTTCAAGCGTCTTTAGGGGAGGCGTGTTTCTAAAGTTTTGATCCCTTACTATTCTTCTTAAAAGCCTTGCATCGGTTGTGCGTATGCGGTTATGCGCGTCAAGGTTAAGGCAGGTAAGCTGGCTTATATATATTTTAAATACAAGGTTCTCGTCAAAGCCTATGTGCATATGCGGGTTGAGCGCATGTATGCCTTCAACTATTATGGGCTGGTCGGCTCTTATTTTTAAGCTGTAAGCTTTCCTATTCTGTCTTTGCGTTACAAAATCAAAGCGCGGCATATGCGTTTCTCTGCCTGAAAGAAGCGAATCCACACAATCTCTTAAAAGCTGCACATCCAAGGCGGTAAGCGCTTCCAAGTCCGGCTGCCCGTCTTCTTCCAAGGGCAGTTCGCTCCTGTTGCGGTAAAAATCGTCAAGGGAGATTATAATAGGTTTAAGGCCCAATACCCTTAAATGTATCTGCAGTCTATTGGCAAAGGTGGTTTTGCCGCTCGATGATGGCCCTGAAACAAATATCGCCCTTGCGCCGCGCGAAACTATGTCCTGCGCAATATCCGCTATAAACTTATCGTGCAGGGCCTCGTTGACTCTTATAAAATCGTTAAGCTTGTTTGCACGGATAAGGTCGTTAAGGTCTGCTGCGTCGGAACACTCAAGCACGCGGCACCAGTAGTTGCTTTGCGCAAATGTAGCCATTTGCTTTGGGTAGCTTACAAAGGTGGCTGGAACATTCGGGTTTTTTAATGAAGGCAAAAGCATTACAAAGCCCGGGGAAAAATGCCTAAGCGCAAATACAGGCACCCTTCCAGTTGTAGGCAGCATTGCGCCGTAAAAATATTCCGTTACGCCGCCGCATTCATAAACATTAAAATGTTCAAAGGGTCTATAACTTAAAAGCCTTGTCTTTTTTTTATCTCCGGCAGCGGAAAAATGCTCTATGGCTTCTCTTTTAGTTAAGCGGCGCTTTGTAAAAGGCAGATTTTCTTCTACTACATCCCGCATCACGTCTTCCAAATGCTTTACATCGTTTGGGTAAAGGCGCCAATTTTCAAACACTATGTAAACGCCTTCGCCTACCGAATGCTCTATCCTGATATTAGCGTGCGGGAAAGCTCTTTTTGCTGCAATCATCAGCACAAAACGCAAAGAGCGCTCGTATATCCTCCTGCCTTCTTCATCTTGATATGTAAGCACGAAAAGCTCGGAGTCCCTGCTTATTGTTTCATCCAGCTCCCTTATTCTGCCGCCTTCTCTTAAGCCCATAGCGATACGGCTTTTTTCGGGCGCCATGTCCTCTATAATCTGCGCTGCGCTCAGCGGTGCAGCGTATTCTTTTGTCTTGCCGTCTAATGATATCTTCATTTACTTTCCTTCGCTTTAAGATTTGCAATTTTGTTCTTCCATTGCAGGTGTTTGGTCTTCACATATGCCGGGTGCTGTTCATCGGACAATGTGGAATATTGGTAAAGCGCATATCCCGCGGTTCTTTTGGTAAACTGCAGATGGGTGTATATAAGCCCATGCTTATTGCAATCCGAAAGGGCCGCGAAGTTTAATTCGTCGCCTTGAGGCAGGTAGCCTTCCTTGACCTTTGTTTTGCGCCCGCAGGCAGGACACAGGGGGTTAAGCGCTTCCCTGCTTCTCAAAACGCTGTTTATGCTGCGCACCTGCGTCCTTTTGCGGCTTGCGTTTTCATGGTTCGTTTTTTTGCCCAGCTGCTTAGGCCGCGTTTGGCAGGCGGCATAGTCAAGGTCTTCTGGCATTTGCTGAAATATAAGCGCAGTATAGTATGAATCGTCCACAGCGCAGTGAAACGGGTGGTCAATGCTGGGCTTTATATTATACATATCCATCGCCTTGCGCAAGCCGAGCCTGTTTTTATTGTTCCCGTTAATGCTTCCAAAAAGCCGCTGCAAGTCGTATATGGGCGGCATTTTTTTAGTGTCAAACTTATAAAAGTTTAAGTTTTGCGCTAATATTGAAATATCGTCATCTCCCCAGGTGAAAAGCATGAAATCTTCGCCGCACCAGTCTAAAAAATTCTTCATTGCTTCAGCAAAATCCGGGGCAAGCTCCAGGCCCTCCTGCCTAATGCCTGTTATGCGCTTAATACGCGGGTGCAGTTTTTTATAGCATGTAGGTTTTATGTTTGTGCAAAACGAAGCCTTAAGCCTTCTGTTTTCATCCAATTTATATGCGCCTATCTGTATAAGCTCAAACTGCAGAATGTCGCCCACTCTTTTATAAACGCTTGAATAAAGGCTTATGGGCTGATTCCATTCTAAATCCATTATTATATATTGCAATATTATTTATTACCTTCCAACACAAATTCCGCAGCGCTTTTGCCCGCAAGCGCTCCCGTGGAAAACGCTATCTGCAGGTTAAAGCCGCCAGTCAAACCGTCAACATCCAGCACTTCCCCCGCAAAGTAAATCCCGCTTATTTTTTTTGCCTGCATGGTTTTTGGGTTAATTTCATCGGTGCAGACCCCTCCCCTTGTAACTATAGCTTCGCTGAAAGAGCGCAGGGAATTAAAATGCATGGGTATATGCTTCATTTTATTTGCTATAATTTTTCTTTCTTCATTGCTTAAATGCGCAAGCTTCTTTTCAGGTTCGATTCCTGCAAGCTTTAAAAACGGCTCCGCCATGTTTTGCGGCAGATAGCCTTTTATGTTTGTTTTAAGCATTAAAGAGCCGTTTTCATCGCATTCTCTGTCAAGCCTTCTTATAATGGTTTCTTCAGACAATGCCGGTTTCATATCAAGCTCCAAGCTTATTTCTTTGGGGTCCTCTTCTGCAATTTGCGAGCTTAGGGATATAGCTATGGGGCCTGATATGCCAAAATGCGTAAAAAGCAGCTCTCCCTGCCTAAAATATATCTGCCTGCCGTTTTTATATGCTGTAATGCCAACCTGCTTTAGCGTAAGCCCCGAGAGCGATTTTATCCATTCATCGTCAAGGTTTAAGGGTACAAGCGATGGAAACGCTTTTAAAGTATCTATGCCTGCGCTTTTTGCAAATGTGTAGCCATCGCCCGTAGAACCGGTTGAAGGATAGCTTAAGCCTCCTGTCGCTATTATAAGAGCATCGCAGGGCAAAAAATCGCCGCCGGCAATTTCAACGCCTTTTACTGTTCCGTTATCAACAGCTATGCTTTTTACTTCGGTATTTAAAACTATATCAGCTTTTTCTATGCCGCGGCTTAAAGCGCGCGTTACATCCGAAGCTTTTTCGGATTCCGGGTACACCCTGCTCCCCCGCTGCAGTACTGTAGGGCAGCCTAAATATTCAAATAGTTCGCGCAGCTTTTTAGGGCCTAAAAAGTTTATCGCAGAATACATGAACTTGCCGTTCCTTGGCACATGCTCTAAAAATGTGTTTATATCGCATTCGTTTGTCATATTGCAGCGGCCTTTGCCTGTAATATACAGTTTTTTGCCTAATTTTTCGTTTTTTTCGAGCAAAGCAACCTTCGCTCCGCCGCGCAGAGCAAAAAGCGCCGCCATCATGCCGGCAGGACCACCGCCTATTATAATAACATTATTCATTTCCTTCAAATACCTTGTTTTCCTGCCACAGTACTTCCAAATCCGACAGATTTTTTCTTAAAACATCCTCGTTGCGCTTTCCTATTTCCGTAAGAAGCGCATTTACAAGCGCTAAAGGCGCCGCCATAGAATCCACAAAAGAAGAGATTTTTGTGGGAGCATCCAAGCAAAGATCGCTCACTTCATGCAAAGGGCTTAACGCGCCGTCCGTAATGCCTATCACCTTGGCGCCCCGGCTTTTAGCCAAGCGCATGGATTCCAGCGTCCTTGTGGAATAGCGCGGAAAGCTTATGGCAATAAGGCAGTC
>JBMNUE010000057.1:0-10844 GCA_050946095.1 Christensenellales bacterium | reverse complement strand
AAATCCATGGAAGAAGTTCACGGCTTGGTTGCAAAGCTACGCCAAGCCGGCAAAACTATAATTATAGCCAGCCACAGCGCAGAAGACATACACCGCGCCTGCGACACCGTGCTGCAAATGGAAAATGGAGTCATTGTATAATAGGCTTTTTGAGCTTTTGCAGCATCCGCAAAATAACTCTTGCTGAAGCTGCAAATTGAATTCATATTGCGTCTATATACTTGCTTTTGATGCATCTGCAAATTTAGTCATACTATTTCTATAAAATCCTATGTTTACAAACTCGCTTTTACCGTAGCTGCAAACTTACTCATATCGCGTTTTTAAAATTGCTTTTGTTGCATCTGTAAATTTACTCATACTATTTCTATAAAATCCTAAGTTTACAAAATCGCTTTTGACGCAGTTACAAACTTAATCATACCGTCTTTAAACTCTCTTTTGATTCAGCTGCCAACTCACTCATACTGCATCTGCAAACTTATTCATATTGCGTCTGTAAACTCATTTTTGCTGCATCTGCAAACTATAAATGGCGTGCGATGTAATCCCGCTTTAAGATTGCGCTTAAAATATGTATTTTTGTACGATAGCAGCATGTTGTATTCTAATATTACCGATGTTCACATGAGAAAAAATTATGTTATCTTCAAATTTATTAAGCGTATGGCAAGCATAGGAGTGTAGGCAAATTTTGGGTTTCATGGGACGAAGCTCTATTGCAATAGCGAAAAGCTTAGGGAGCTTCGGTCGCTCAGATTGAAAGTTGAACATTTCCTACATTCTTAGTTTAAGAAAATAAAATTTCAAAACAAAAAAACACACGGCAAAAAATCCATAGGACTTTGTAGATAGCCTAGCATGTTTTTTATAATAATATTTTATTTACAAAAAATATAAAAAATACTCAAGAGTTTAGTTAAAGTATTATTTAGTGGGTTTCAGGAGCAAAGCCCTATAAGCGCAATATTTAAAATATTAAAGAGATTGCAGCGCTAAAATGATTGAGCTTAAAAGCATTGCATTCCCTACGTTTTTTGATAGAGTGAGGCAAAGTTTCCAAGCGGGAATACACACGACAAAAAGTCCATGGAATTTCGTCGACAGCCTGAAGCATATTGTTTTTAATATGAGTATTTTATTGACAAAAATATAAAAAAAGAGTTCAAGAGTTTAGAAAAGTATTATTTAGTGAGTTTCAGGAACAAAGCTTTATAAGCGCAATTGTAAAAAGTTTGCAGCGCTAAAATTAAAGAATTTAAAAGATACGTATTCCCTAAATTTTTAGTTTGAGATATGCAACGCCTCCAAGCAAAAAATACACACGACAAAAAGTCCATGGAATTTCGTCGACAGCCTGAAGCATATTGTTTTTAATATGAGTATTTTATTGACAAAAATATAAAAAAAAGAGTTCAAGAGTTTAGAAAAAGTATTATTTATGTGATTTCATGGGCGAAGCTTTATAATCGCAATTGTGAAAATTTTGCAGCGCTAAAATAAAAGAGCTTAAAAGCTACGTATTCCCTAAATTTTTAGTTTGAGATATGCAACGCCTCCAAGCAAAAAACACACGAAAAAAATCCATAGGACTTTGTAGACAGCCTGAAGCATTATCTTATATGCAAAGCTATCGCGTATATGAAAAAACTATCGCGCATATGACAAGCATTGTCTTATTTTCAAAGCCATCTCTTATATGAAAAACATTACCTTATATGCAAAGCTATCGCGCATATGGCAAGCATTGTCTTATTTTCAAAGCCATCTCTCATATGAAAAACATTACCTAATATGCAAAACTATCGCGCATACAGCAGCATTGTCTTATTTTCAAAACTATCACGCATACAGCAGCATTGTCTTATTTTCAAAACTATTACGCATATAGCAAATATTGTATTATTTTCAAAGCAATCGCGCATATGAAACTTTCAAAGCAATCGCGTATATAGCAAGCATTATCTTATTTTCAAAGCTTTAAGGCGCACGGAAATATGCTAAAAGATAGATAGGCTTATACGGAAAGACGTATGCAGGTTTTATTTTTAAATTTTGCTAATAAATATAAAAGGCGCAAAGCAGATGCTTTTTGCGCTGCCGAAACGCTGTAAGTTTTTTTGATTATACAAAAAAGCCTTTCCGCCGAAGCTGCATGAGCAGCGCTTTGCGGACGCTCCGCAGTATTAACGCGATGATTTAATGTTAAATATTTTTACTTATTAAAATAACTATTTTTAGTCAATGTCCTTTGCTATATCCACATTGTAAAAGCGGTTTTCCTGTATGGCGTAAAGCGCCGCTTCCTTAACTTCGTATCTTGTAAGGGCGTTTAGGGCTTTAACGTAATAGAGCATCTGCTCTTTGTATGTATCAAGCATTATGGAAATATTGCGGTCGGTCTTGTAGTCTACGACTACTATTTTTTTGTCATCGTCTAAAAAGCAGCAGTCTATAACGCCCTGCAGCAGGGTGCCTTGCTCCAATTTAACTACGAACGGAAGCTCTCTTTGTATTTTATGGGATTTAAGCATGCGGCGGGCTAAGGGCGTTTCAAAAAACATGGATATTTTGTCTATATCTATTGAATCGGCTTCGTTTTTGCTCAGTATGCCAAGCTTTACAAGCCTTTTCTTTTCTTCAAGTAATATATGTTTTATGCTTAATATTTTTTGCTTGCCGGCATATTGTTTTTGCTGATTACTATCAGCCTTTTCATTTTCATGCATTTCAAGGCTGCTTTTTATTTTATCCAAATCGACGGAAGAAAGGAACTTATGCGCAGCAGTCCCCCTTTCCTGCGGGCTTAATCCTGCCGATGCAATGCTTGATACGCCAAAAGAGGGCCTTTCCTCTATAAAAGGCTTGCGCTTTAGCTGCTCCGTTTCTTCATCGAAGTTCTGCATTTTCCAGCGCCTTCTTTTAAGAAGCGCCGTTACGGATGTTTTAAGCTGAAAATCGCTCCGTTCAATATCTAAAAGCTTTGCCGCTGTATTTTCATCGGGCGTCTTTAGCTCGGGCAGTTTTTTATGCTTATTTTTCTTTTCGAGGTTCTGTTCATCTTTTTGATAGTGCCAGCAAATTTTCCATTCGGCTCCACTTTCGCCCGTAAACATGGTATCGGTTCTTTTTTCAAGCGCCGGGTAAACGGCGGGGGCTAAAAAATCCGCCATGGATTTTGCATTTGCAACGGAATAATCTCCGCTCGGCATGGACCAATTCTGCATGGAAGAGTCTATGCTTCCGGGCGTTGCGTATATGTACAGCTTGTTTTTTGCGCGCGTCATGGCTACATACAAAAGCCGCGCTTCTTCGCTGCGTATATCCCTTTCGCTCTTTATTTTTATAGCCTTGTCCAGATATGTTTTTGCAATGGTCGAACGGCTAATATCTACATAGGGAAGCGTAAAGCCTGCGTCTATGTGCATTTTAACAGGGTCGCCCCCGTCAAAGCGGAAGCGGTGACAGGTGTTGGCTAAAAAAACTATGGGAAATTCAAGCCCTTTTGACTTATGCACCGTCATTATGCGGACAGCATTGTCCCCGGAGGACAAAGAAACTGCGCTGTCCTT
Source organism: Christensenellales bacterium (assembly GCA_050946095.1). Classification (GTDB taxonomy): domain Bacteria; phylum Bacillota; class Clostridia; order Christensenellales; family Aristaeellaceae; genus DTU024. The sequence goes on along the minus strand of JBMNUE010000057.1, from coordinate 7,272 downwards.
CATGGCTTTTCTCGCTTCCTTTATGCTTAATAAAAAGCTTTTAAGGTCGAATATCCTGTTTTCCCTGCTTGCATTTTCGCAAAGCAGGCGCAAATTGGCCTGGCGCTGTTCGGCGCCTAAAACTGCGCCGCAGCAGGCGTATATGTTTGTTTCTTCCAAAAGCCGCCTTATAAAAACATCGAAGGGCAGGTTTTTTGAAAGCAGCCGCCAGCGCTCCATTTTTTCTATGGCGGAAGCTATTTTGGGGTTTTCTTTTGAATTAAAAAAACAGTAGTAAAACGGCTTGCTGTATTCGTTTGACTGTATGCGTATATCCGCAAGCTCTTCAAAAGTAAATTCAAACGCCGGGCTTGCAAGGGCGGAAAGCAGCGCCACGTCCTGGTAAGGATTATCCAGGATTTTCAATATGTTTATGGTGTCTGCAATTTCGGGGCTGTCGTAATACTGCTTGTCCGTGTCGTTAAAAACGGGTATTCCTTTATCTTCAAGCGCGCGCTTAATAAAATCCGCCTTGTTTGATGCGGTGCGCAAAAGAATAACTATGTCTTTGTACATAACGTTGCGGTTTAAGTTGAACAGCGGTTTTCCAACTATGCTTAATATTTCTTCGGATATAAGCTCCGCTTCAAGCTCAATAGGCCTTTTATATGCGGATAATTCTTCGTCATCGCCGTCTTTTGAATTTTTAATAACAATATGCAGCTCCGCCGGGTCGCCGTCTAACTGGTCTTCTTTAGCGTTAAGGCGCGCCTTGCTGTCGTAGTCAAGCTCCGTAACCCTTTCCCGCATGGCGTTTGAAAAAACCTCGTTCACGCTTCTAAGTATGTTTTTTGTCGAGCGGAAGTTGGTGTTCAAAAGCACAAGATGCTCAAAAGATTCTTCGTCTTCGTCAAAAGTTGAATACTTGTGCAGGAAAAGGCTAGGGTCTGCCAAACGGAAGCGGTATATGCTCTGCCTTACATCGCCCACCATAAACAGCTTATTGCCCGAATGTATTTTATTTATAATGCTTTCCTGTATGCGGGAAATGTCCTGGTATTCGTCTACAAATATATAGTCGAAGCTTTCCGCAACGCTTTTTTGCACATCTTCATGGCTTAAAGCTTCAAGGGACATGTGCTCAAGGTCGTTAAAATCCAGCACGGCGTTTTTATTCTTATAAAAAATAAATTTTTCGTGCGCCGTCTTTGTAAGGAACACAAGAGCTTTTTTAAAGGGCAGCGTTTTTTTAATTATTTCGGCATATTCGTTTAACTCATCATCATCGCGCGGGAGCAGGGCGTTTGCTTCTTCCACGCATTTTTTAAGCCGGTTTCTGTATGTCTTGTAAAGCTCGCGCAGGCTTACATCCTCTTCATCGGGCGCCTTTCTGTTGCTAAGCCTGCTGAAGCTTAGGTTTTTATAGGGCGCAAAAGAAGTTTTTTCTACCTTGTCTATGCATTCAAGCACTATTTTGCGGTCATACTTTGCGTTTTCCATATACCTTGCAGGGCCGTTAGGGTTTAAAACTATGCTTTCGCATATATCTGCAAGCTGCAGCGCTCCGTACAGCTTTATAAGCGCCTCGTCTTTTAAAAGGGCGTACAGCGGGTTTTCCTTTAGGCTTTTCCCCGTGCTGCCAATTTTAATAGTACTGTCAAGCCATTCAAAAGGATTGGGCTGCGAAAGTATGAAATAATAAAGCGCATTTAAAAAATCGAGTATTTCTTCTTCCGAAAAGGCGCTGATGAATGCCTTGGAGTTTTCGTCCTGCCTTGCGTAAAGCTCGTCCATGGCTTCATCGAATGCGCGGATTTTTAGCGCCGAAAGCAGGTTCGGATCGCCTATTTTTGCAAGAGGGTCAAGCCCCGCTTCTTCAAAATGCTCTTTTAACAGATCGCGGCAGAAGGTGTGCAAAGTGCTTATGTGGGAGCGGTTCAGCTTGTGGTATTCTTCCGCAAAGCGCGGATCCGCATCCGAACTTAGTATGAGGGATTCCGCAAGGCGGCTCTTCATATCTGAAGCCGCTGCGCGCGTAAAGGTTACTATGAGCATGCGGTCAAGGCTTGCCCCGTCTTTTATAAGGCGTATAACCCGCTCTATCATAACGCTGGTCTTGCCGCTCCCCGCAGCTGCCGAAACGAGTATGTTCTCGTTGTCGGCATTTATAGCCTGAAGCTGTTCAACCGTCCATTTTTTTGCTGTATTCTGCATATTGCCCTCCTGTAAAGCTATTATACACGATGCAATAAGCTTGCGCCAATATATTTAAAATAAAAAGGATAAGTTTGGGGAAGTATTCTTGAAATAGGCAAAATGAATTATGAGTCAACAGCCAAAATATATAGAATGAAGCCTGCGTTAATCTTTTTGACAATGATTGGCTAAGCTTGCGGAAGTATTATTAAAATACACAAAATAAATTCTGCATCAACAGCTAAAAACGTAGCGGATGAAGCCTGCGTTAATATTTTTGGGATGAATGGCTAAGCTTTTAACAATATTTTTGGAATAGGCAAGATGAATTCTGCATCAACAGCTAAAAACGTAGTGGATGAAGCCTGCATTAATATTTTTGGGATGAATGGCTAAGCTTTTAATAATATTTTTGAAATACGCAAGATGAATTCTGCATCAACAGCTAAAAACGTAGCGGATGAAGCCTGCGTTAATCTTTTTGAAAATGATTGGCTAAGCTTCGCGATATATTTAAAATATATCGAGCGGATTCTACTCCAATAAAAAACACAGAGCGCAGGCAAAGTGCTATATAGCGGGTTCAGGGAGTAAAGTCCAATAAGTATAATCGTGAAAAAAGTATAATCGTGAAAAGTTTCGGCGGTTTCGGTTGCGGAGCTAAAAAGCCGCGCGTTCCTTAAAGTTTTGAATTGAGGGAGCAAAGCTTCAAAGCAAAAAGATACACGATAACATGTCATTGGGTATTCCGGCAGCCTGAAATGTTCCACGTGAAACAATTTAGCTTTGCTCCTAAAAAACGGAGCTTAAAAAAACATTAAAAATACGCGGATTGTTAAACACGGAAATGTTTCACGTGAAACATTAGAAGAATTGATAAAGCGTTTGACAGCGTTGGCGGAGAGATTGCCATATGTAATTTTTTTAAATATTTACTCCATACAAATAGATATTGTTGCGGTTTTTTTAGTGCTGCTTGGATTTTTTAAACATAATGCAAGCGTACAAAGATTTAGCACACTGCAGCAAATATGCGTCTATCTTTTTTGGTTTAACTATGGAGTATTGTTTCTTAAAACTGCTTGGATATTTTTTTGCTTGCGGTCATAATATTTCATGCGAAAAGCTCTGTTTCAATAAGAAGGTTAATTATGGATTGCTAAAAAGCTATTAAATGTGCAAATTGTTTCACGTTAAACAAGTTAGCTTTGCTCCAAAAAACGGAGCTTAAAAAAACAATATTAAAAACATGCAGATTGTTAAATACGGAAATGTTTCACGTGAAACATTAGAAGAATCGATAAAGCGTTAGGCAGCGCCAGCTGAAATATTGCTGTGTTGCTTTCTGTCTGTTTGTTTTTTAATTTTCTTCTTAGAAAATGCAGGGCATAGCTGTTTTCTTTTTGCAGATTAAATTATTTCCATCAAAAATGCAAATAATACGAAGCTTTTAACGCCCTGCGGCAACTATGCGCTTAGTTTTTCAGCTTTAACTGCGGAGCTTCGTTACTTAAAATAGCTTAGATATTGCTCTGCATATGGTCATAATATTTTAGTCATAATGCTTTATGCGAAAGGTTCTGTTTCATAAGAAAATTAATTAGGCATTGCTAAAAAGTCGTTAAATGTGAAAAATGTTCCACGTGAAACATTTTTCACAAAAAGCTTTATTAAAATTAAGGTATTCAGCATTAAACGCATATTATTGCGAAAAAACATATTCGGAAAATATTTTTTAGCATTAAACAGCGATGTTCCACGTGAAACAAAAAATTCTACGGGTTAGGGTATCGCATTGTGGAAAAACAAAACATAAAAACTTCGGGCGCAACCCCGTATTATTTTCAAAATTGCAGTAAAAAACAAAAAAGGATGTCCATATTTTTTGTGGATAAATCTGACGAAAAGGCTTTTATTAGAAAAGTTATTCACAAGCTCCACAACTTATCCACATAAATTGGACAATATGTGACATCTTTCCCGGGACAAGAAGTTTTTAGGAAAGATTAAATAGCTGTTACGAAATGTTTCGCGAAGAACAAAAAAACTTAAAGGCAAAAAATATTTTGTGAAAATACCGGAACCAAAAAACATGAAAAAGAGAAGACAAAATGAGCTCAAAAAGGATTTTCAAGCGGAAATATTTTCAAACATCAAAAACCTTGATTAAAAAATCTGATAAATCTAAGGATACCCGCTTTTAAAAAGCAAGTATTAAATACCGCGCATAATATATATACAGAGTATTGTTTAAGGAATTTTAAGGGACTAAGCTCCATCAGTGTAATTGCGAAAAGCTTCGGCGCTAAAGCTGCTGGTCCTTGAAAGAAAATCTGCGAATTCCCTGCGTTCTTGGCTTGAGGGAGTAAAACTTTCAAATGAAAAGACGCATGACAAGGCATTTATGGACATATTTTCGGCAACCTGTGAGCATTATACACTGCGTATAGTGTAGACAAAGTATTGTTTAGGGGACTAAATCCCATGAGTGTAATCGCGAAAAGCCCCAGCGCTAAAGTCGCGGAGCATTGAAAATTTGCGTATTATATGCATTCTTGGCATAAGCGAGCAAAGCTTTCAAACGAAAAGACGCATGACAAGGTATTCATGGACATATTGTCGGCAACCTGCGGGCGTTAAATACTGCGCATAGTATATATACAGAGTATTGTTTAGGAAATTTTAAGGGACTAAGCCCCATCAGTGTAATTGCGAAAAGCTCCGGCGCTAAAGTCGCGGAGCATTGAAAATCTGCGTATTATATGCATTCTTGGCATAAGCGAGCAAAGTTTCAAGCGAAAAGACGCATGACAAAGTATTCATGGACATATTGTCGGCAACCTGCGGGCGTTAAATACTGCGTATAGTATATACAAAGTATTATTTAGGAGATTTCAGAGAGACTAAGTCTAATTGCGAAAAGCTTCGGCGCTAAAGCTGCGGGTCCTTGAAAGAAATCTGCGCATTCCCTGCATTTTTGGATTAAGTGGGCAAAGCTTAAAACGAAAAAAACGCATGACAAACATCTTTTGACATATTGTCTACAATTTGAGCAGTAAATTCTGCATTAATTTGCCCTGATAAGCTGCTGATATTAAAACTCAAATAAGAATTTAAGACAACCTAAAAACTTGAATCCCCACTCGCAAGAAAATAAACAGCAAAAAAGAGGATAAACACCACTTATAACGTAAATATGCTGATAAAAGAGGATATAGAACCACTATAACAAGTAAAACCATATAAAACATACACTCAAACCCCACTTTGCCCGCTCAAAATTCACATCAAATTTTCCTGATTTTTAACTATATTCCAATGTTGCCCTGCCGAATACTTAGGCTTTTAAGGGAAGCAACATCATTAATGCAATCAATTTATATTGAAAAAACTTCTCATGCGATGAAATTTTCATACCCAGCGAAATTTTCGCTCTAAAAAGCTAAGCACTCTCTGCATTTTTTAACTTTATTGTGCGAAATTTTCATACACAATAAAATTTTCATACACAATAAAATTTTCACCCATGATAAAATCTTCATATCCGGAAAAAGTTTTTCGCTGAAAAGCTTTATATTCTCTGCATTTTAACTGCATTTCAAACATCTTAACTTTAATACACAAAAGTTTAATTCAAAACTTCTTTAAACAAAGCATCTGCAAAAAAGCATTTGCAGAAGAAAAGCATCCTCAGAAAAAAACATCCGCAACGCTTTGCCACATTCTAAAATCTATTCCAAAATCTATTCTAAAATTTACAGCAATTTTGCACATATTTTAACTTTATTCTAATAAAACTGTGATATAATGCTCTTCTGAAAGGGGGACTGTATGCAAAACGACTTAGTGCAAACCAAGGGTTTAAGCAAAAAATACGGAAGAAAATTCGCTTTAAAAAATGTGAATATTCACATTAAACAGGGCGAAATATACGGCCTTATAGGCAGAAACGGCGCGGGCAAGACTACCTTTATGAAGTGCATAAACGGGCAGATAATCCCTACCGAAGGCGAGATATTTATAGACGGAAAGCCTTATAAGGCGCAAAAGGATATAAGAATAGGCTCGCTCGTAGAATCCCCAAGCCTGTATGACGACTGCAGCGCCTACGAAAACCTTATGTACAAGTGCATAGCCTTAAACGTGCAGGACAAAAAGCGCCATATAAACACCCTGCTTGAACTGGTGGAGCTAAAAAGCGCCGGCAATAAAAAGGCAAAGCAGTATTCGCTCGGCATGAAGCAGCGGTTAGGCTTGGCGCTTGCCATGGTATCCATGCCCAAAATACTAATGCTTGACGAACCTATAAACGGCATGGACCCACAAGGCATTGCGGATATAAGAAAAACCATAGTGAACATAAACCGCAATTTTAAAACCACGGTTATTATTTCAAGCCATATACTGGACGAGCTTGCCAAGTTCGCTACAAGGTACGGCATAATAAAGGACGGCGAGCTTATAACGGAGTTTACGCGCGAAAACCTTGAAAGCGAGAATTTTTCATCCGTTACCATAAAATCCCCCCGTATAAAAGAAGTGTACGATTGCCTGAAAGAGCCATACAAATTAGGCCCTGAAAATTTAATTAACGAAAACACCTTGATAATTAAAGACGGCGCCAAAAAGCACAGGGAAATCAGCCGCCTTCTGTACGAAAAAGACATATATCTGGAAGAATTCCGGGCGGACCATATGTCGCTCGAGGAGTATTTTATGAATCTTACGGGGGGTGAAAAGCTGTGATACCTATGTATAAGGCGGATATAAGAAGGCTTTTTAGGACGCGCAGCCTTTACGCCAACATACTGATAATAATGGCCATTGTGCTTATAGCGGCTTTTTCCATGCGCACGCTTTCAAACAGAGGCGACGTAACCGAAATGACCTTTATGATTGAAGGCATAAACGGCAGCTCCCAAAAGGAAATGCAAAAAATAAGGGATATTGCGGAAGCGCCGGGGGTTAGTAATTTTACCCCGCCCGAAAACATGCGTGCGCGGCTTCGCAGCTTTATAAGCTTTGAAATGCTTGCAAAACTGCCCTTTGCGACAAACCTGTTTTTTGTGCTTATGCCCATAGTATGCGTTATGTACG
>JBMNUE010000056.1:0-10972 GCA_050946095.1 Christensenellales bacterium | reverse complement strand
ACTACATGGGAGTATATTCCCGCATAAGAAGCACGCTTAAAGTGCTGCAGTAAAACTCCGCATTACGCATAAAACAAGCCCGCTGGTAAAGATCAGCGGGCTTAGCCTTTCAACAAAGTATTCCTGCGCACTTTGTCGTATGTCTTTTCGCTTTAAAGCTTTGCCTGCTTCATAGCAAAAACGCAGGGAATAAGCAGCTCTTAAACGCCCCGCGGCTTTAGCGCTCGAAGCTTTTCACGGTTGCGCTAATGGGGCTTTGCCACATCCCCCCCCTATGCAATGCTTTGTCTAAACTTTGGCCCGCCGGAAGGATCCAGCGGGCGTTTTTTAGCTTTGTTATTATCTGCTTTTAAAAGCTTTTCCGGCTGTTAATCTTGCCGGTTCATGCTTTTGCTAACATATAAGGCTTGCGCTTCGCTTTGCGGCGCCTTGGCGTTTTAATCGGATTCTGTCGGCTCCTGTTGGATTTTTACTTTTTCTTTAGTTTGTTTATTGATGGGATGTTCCAAGGGCGCATTATCAGGATTGGAAGCATCGCCCTGCTGTGGCGTATTTTCAGTATTAAAGGCATCGCCCTGCCGCGGCGCATTTTCAGTATTAGAGGCATTGCTCTGCTGCGGCTCATTATCAGGATTAAAAGCATTACCCTGCTGCAGCGCATTTTCAGGATTGGAAGCATCGCCCTGCTGCAGCGCATTTTCAGGATTGGAAGCATCGCCCTGCTGCAGCACATTTTCAGCCTGCTCCGTGTTTTCATAATCTTCCGAAAGCTTAGACAAATCATCTTCGTCGTTTTTAATAATTTCAGGCTTAGGAAGCTCATCCAAAGAAGAAATGCCAAAGTGGGACAAAAATTTATCCGTCGTGCGGTACAGGAACGGCCTGCCTATGGTGTCCTTTCTTCCGCAAACTTCTATAAGCTCTTTATTTACTAAAGACTGAAGCGAATAATCGCATTTAACGCCGCGCACCATTTCCACATCGAGCCTTGTTACCGGCTGCTTGTAGGCAACCACGGCAAGCGTTTCAAGCGCGGCGCTTGAAAGCGACTGGCGCTGCACCGGCTGAAGCATTTTTTCAACATAGGGAGCGTACATACGCCTTGTTCTAAGCTGTATATGGTCCCCGAATTTTTTAAGCACAAGCCCGCGCTTTTGGGATTCGTACTCCGCAGCCAGGCTTTCAACGGCGTGCAGAACATCGAGCTCTAAAAAATCTAAATTTTTTGCTATATCCTTTATGTTTACCGGTTCTCCGGTAACAAAAAGCACAGCTTCTATTATCTGCTTTAAAAAATTTTCAGACAAACTTTATTTCCTTCCGATGAGTTTAATATATATATCCCCGTAAACATCAGCCTGTCGGCAATTTATTTTGCCGAGCTTTAGCAGTTCAAGCAGCGCAAGAAACACGGTAACCACTTCTTCGCGGCTTTGGCTTTCGCTTAGCAAATCATTAAAGCTGCTGTTGCCTTCTTTGCAGTAGCTTATTATGCTCTGCATACATTCCTTTATAGTATGCGTATCCTTTGCTATGCGGTGGATAGTAGTTTCTGTTTCCTCTTCTTTCGGCTTTCTTGCAAGCACTATAGCAAAGGCCTCGGCTAAGCCGGATAGGCTTAAGCCAGTAATTTCAAGCGTGGGCGGCGGAAGCGGGAATTCCTCCGGCAGTTTTTCGTACATCTTGGCGGCGTTCTTTTCAAACACCTGCATTTCCTGCGCCGCTTTTTTAAGCGATGCGTATTCTCTTAGCTGGCGTATAAGCTGCGTTTCGGGGTCTTCTTCGGGTTCCGGCTCCGGCTTTGGCAAAAGGGAGCGGCTTTTTATAAGCAGCAGAGTCGCTGCCATCTGTATAAATGCGCTCGCTTCTTCCATGTCCAGGTCGTTCGCTTCCCTTACGGAAGCTATATATTGCTCCGTAATATCCGATATGAAAATATCTTTAATATCTATTTTAGCCTTGCCTATTAAAAACAAAAGCATATCGAGCGGGCCTTCGAACTGGCTTAGGTGAAACACTTTATCCATATGCTACATACCGAATATTTTAAGCATTGCAAAAAGCACATTGCCCTGAACGAAGTACATGGCATCGCCTACCCATTTTGAAATAAAATCCGTAAAAAACATAACGGCAAGGAGCGCGCCCTGAAGTATTCTGAATACCTTTCCGCCCAAAAATATCTTGCCTTTAAACACAAGCTGGTTTAACACATGGAAGCCGTCAAGCGGCGGCAGGGGCAAAAGGTTAAACAGGCAAAGGCCTATGTTTATAAGCACGGAGTGCAGCAAAATTCTCTGAATATGCAGCAGCCACGACGCTTTTAAAAAGGGCGCTAAGTTTCCCCCGTAGTCCGGAAGAAGCTGCACAAAAAAACCGTTGCTCTGCGCGTTTAAGAAAAAATCGTATACCTTTATGCTGTTAAACGGGTTTTCGTATAAAAACCGCCCTACGAGCACGGACAGCAGCATAGAGATTAAAAACAATATAAAATTAACCGTAACGCCCGCAAGCGAAACAACTATATCGTCTTTTTTGGGGTTCTTGAAGTTGTTTGGGTTTACGGGAACAGGCTTAGCCCAGCCGAAACCGAATAAAAACAAAAATATAGTTCCCAGCGCGTCCAAATGCTTTATAGGGTTAATAGTAAGCCTGCCGTACAGCTTCGCCGTAGGGTCGCCCGCTCTGTATGCAGCGTACCCGTGGGCGAACTCGTGCATGGCAATTGCAAACAGCACGGCGGGCGCCCTGTAAAGCATGAAAAGCAGGAAACCCCATGGGTCGCTCTGCAGCCAGTCCAACATAGGTTTACTCCTTAAGGGGTTTTAAGAGAAGCTATCTCTTTTTTTATTTCGTCCGCGCTTTTATAGTTGAGCGGCGAAAACGTGCTGTCCAAAGCATACTCAAGCTTTTCCACAGCGGCTTTTTTATTTTCTTTTTCCAAATCATACCGCGACAAAAAATACAGCGTATCTATTTGGCTTGGCCTTATCTTGTTTGCCTTTTTAAAATACGGCTCCGCCTTCTGCTTGTCCTTATACAGCCTGTAATACATTTGTCCTATGTTGTCTAAAACGATCGGGTCTTCATCGTCGTATTCCAAGGCTATCTTGTTGTACTCCGTGGCCTTTTCTTTTTCGCCGCACTCGACATAAAGGTAGCCTAAGGTTTGGTATATTAGCCCGCAGGGGTATTTTTTGTCTGCCGCTTCAAGCGTTGAAATCGCCTTGTCTTTATCGCCTAATAGAAAGCAGGCTATGGAGTAGTTAACCAGAAGCGTCTGGCGCCTGTCCTCATTGTAGTCCGGAGCTTTCTGCGCTTTTACAAGCATTTCTTTTGCTTTCTGCACTTTTTCAGTTTCGCCCGACCTTAAAAGCAAGGTTGAATACGGCAATATATATGCAGCGCGTATTACGCCGTCTTTATAGAGTTCTTCATAAGATTTTTCGGCTTCGCCAATCTCGTTTCTCTGGTGTTTTAGCAAAGCCTTGCGCACCTTAAACGCATCCATAAATCCCATTGTGTTCACCTTTCATAATTTAGTCCATACTGCTAAACAAAGATATATCAGTATCAGTATCTATGCGGGGCGCCATAGTAGGCAGGGGCGTTGGGTAACAGCGCCAAAGCGCCTGCTCATAGCTTACTTGGCTTGGGAGATATTCCTGCGCGGCAGCCTTCATGGCAGCATCCTGGCTCGCTTGAGGCACCGTTTTTAATTCGTTTACCTTTGAAAAATCGCCCGCCATCATGGATTTAACAAGGCCGTACAGAAGATAGTCGCAGCCGCCATGAACCACATATTGCGGCAGCTGCTCCATATATTTTACATATTCTTCAAGCGGAATATCAAGCCAATATATGGCTGCTGCATGCGCAAGCCCCACATAGCGGTAGTGCCACGGCTCAAAGCGCACACGGGTTGCATTGTACCACTCTGTCTTATAGCGCATTATGAAGCCGAAGCGGTGTGCGTTTTCCGCAAGCCACTGCCCTTCATCTGTCTTGGCGAAGTTGCCGTTTAAGTTTTTAAAGTTGCTGGACTGTATATCCATAGTGAGCCCCAGCTGGTGCTCGCTTGAACCCGGCGGCATAACGCTTTGGCTGGCTTTTTCCTTGCTGCCTACGGCCTTTACCTTGGAGTTAAAGTTTATCTGCTGTATGCCGTAGCTGCGGTAGCCGGATACTCCGTATAAAGTATAGCCTTTTTCTGTGCTTGCCGCGCGGAACATATTTTCAAGCGCTTCAGCAGCTTCTTTTCGCATATATATTTTATCTTCCAAGGATTTTTTTCTTGTAGGCACATCGGGCAGCACCAAGTCCGACGGCTCAAAGCCCGCAGGAAGCGGATTATCCATATTTACAAGGTATATAATATCGCTCTCTATCTCCGGGTGATTGGGGGGAGCGGGCGTAGGAGAAGGCGCTTCGCCTGCCGACACGCTAAAGCAAACCGCTAAAAAAATTAAAAAAATGTATTTTCTCATCACGATGCCGTATAGAACAAGGATACTTCGCTGTCCCCGTCTTCCCCTTCGTCAAGCTCTATGGGCGGCGGGAGCGCGCGCAGCGCATCGCAGTAGGCGCTAAAGTCGCCGCCTTTTTGCTCAAACTGGTTTTTGGCTTCTTCCATCTGCTCGTGAAGTTCTTCAAGCGTCAGCTCGTTTTGCATAATGTATTGAGCAGCTTCCAAGCCGACAAAGCGGAAATGCCACGGCTCAAATATTATGCCGGTTATGTCCTGCTTGCCATCAGGGTAGCGTAAAATAAAGCCGAACTCCGCACAGTTGTCCTTAAGCCACTGCGCTTCATTTGTTAACGAAAACTCCGGCCGCATGCCTTCCTGCCTTGTCCATTCGTAGTTTAAAATATCGCAGGCTAAGCCAGTTTGGTGGTCTGACGAGCCGGGGTATGCAACCACGCCGTCATCTTTATTATATTTTTCAAGCCTATTGTAATACATAGTGCTCTGCGTCTTATAGCTGCGGTACGCGCTTTTTGCATACAATGTTATGCCTTCCTGCTCCGCTTTGCTAAACATTTTTTCAAGCGCTTCCGCGGCGTCTTTTCTTAGCTGCATTCCGCGGTTTGTGGTTTTTACCTTTAAATTTACAAGGGGCGCTGGAACATAGTCCGAATCTATAAGGGATTTTCTGTTTGTCAAAACCAAAAGCCCTTTTCTATCTTCAACTATCCTTGCATCGAGCGGAAAATCCCAAGCGGGAAAGCTTTGAGCCAAGCTTGCAAAGCATAAAAGCAATAAAATAAGCGTTAAAAGCAGCATAAAATTTTTTTTCATTGCGCAAGCACCTCCAGCAGCTTAGGAGAAGAGCTCAATTTTTCTCTCGTCAGTTCTTCTATATAGTATTCAAGCGGTATATCGCGCTCGAATATATTCTGCGCGTGTTCCTTGCCAACATAGCGTATATGCCAAGGCTCATAGCTGTAGCCCGTAATATCCTCCCAGCCTTTTTTATAGCGTATGATATATCCAAAGCGGTGGGCGTTTTCGTTAACCCATTTGCCTTCGTCCGTATCGCCAAAAGCGCTCGTAAGCCCGGCCTTTTTGGGAGTGCCTATATCCATAGCAAGCCCCAGCTGGTGCTCGCTCGTGCCAGGGGGCGCAACGTATTTTTGCGCTCTCGCCGCGCTTCCCACTCTGTCTATTTTTCTATTGAATATGGCTTTTTGCGTGTAATAGGAGCGGTAGCCTGATACAGCGTGCAGAATATAGCCCTGTTCATTTTCTGCCGCGTCAAACAGCTCCTTTAAGGCTTCAGCCGCTTCTTTTTTCATTTTTATATCTTCGTTTGTTAAAAGCACGGAAGGCTTTACCAAGTCATCGGGCACATATGCTGAATCCAGCGTATATGTTCTGTTCACCAAAAACAGATTGCCTCCTAAACTTATGTCGGAGCTTGCCGCCTGCCAGGAAAAATTGCCCAAAGCAAGCGACATGCATATAAACGCCAATAGCTTTGAAAACATCTATGCTCCTTTCGATATTTTATACTCCATATGCGGAACCTCGGCCAAAAGCCGGTTAAGCTGCCTGCTGCTTAGCCTTACCGTAAGCACGGTGCCGCTGTCCTTATGCGTTTCGCTTATTACGGTTCCCGCTTCCCGCACGCTGCTTATGATATCATATTCGCTGTAAGGAATAAATATATCGTATTTCTTTTGGCTGCCTATAATATGTTTTTGAACCGCATAAAGAAGTTCATCTATGCCGTCTCCAGTCTTTGCAGAAACCATTATGGCATCTGGTATATTAAGGCTGCTTTCAAGCAGGTCGCACTTGTTTACAACTTCTATGCGCTTTTGGTTTGAAGCGCCTATTTGAGACAGCACATCTTCAACTACGGCGCGCTTTTCCATAATGTTTTGATCGCTTGCGTCTAAAACTATTATAATCAGATCCGCCTGCACGGCTTCTTCCAATGTGGAGTGGAAGGCTTCTATAAGCTCTGTCGGGAGCTTTCTTATAAAGCCCACCGAGTCCACAAGCAGAAAAGAATCGCCGCTTTCAAGTGTAACCTTTCTTGCAAGAGTGTCAAGGGTGGCAAAAAGCTCGTTTTCCACATATGCATCAGCGCCCGATATGGCGTTTAAAAGGCTTGATTTCCCAGCATTTGTGTAGCCTACAAGGGCTGCAACGGGTACGGCGTTTTGCTCGCGCTGCTTTCTTTGAAGAGTTCTTTGTTTTTCAAGCTCATTAAGCTGGTCTTTTAAAAATGCTATGCGGTCGCGTATTTTTCGCCTGTCGCTTTCAAGCTTGCTTTCGCCAGGCCCCCTTGTGCCTATGCCGCCTGCCAGGCGCGACAAATGCTCGTAGCGGCCCGTCAGCTTTCCCGCCTTATAGTTAAGCTGCGCCAGCTCAACCTGCAGTTTGCCTTCGCGGCTTGTTGCGCGTTTTGCGAATATGTCCAAAATAAGCGTGGTGCGGTCTATTACGCGCCCCATCAGGAGCTTTTCCAGGTTTTCAATCTGCACGCTGCTGAGTTCATCATCCGCTATAATAAGGTCGGCGCCTTTAACATGCACTTCGCGCGCAATTTCCTGCGCTTTGCCTGTGCCTATAAAAGTTGCGGCATCGGGCTTAAAGCGCCTTTGCAGCGTGCGCCCGACTTCCGCAGCGCCTGCTGTTTTAGCAAGCGCTGCAAGCTCTTCAAGCGATTCTTCGCTCTCTATGCCTAAAAGATAGGCGCGCTCTTTACTTTCCTGTGTTATAAAAAAATCGTCCTGCCTGTCGGGTTCTATAATATAATCAAACCAAATATGGGATTCCAGCTGTTCGCGCGGCAAATTCTGAAACTGCTTAAACTTTTTTTCAGGCGAAAAAAAGTCTAAAAACGCAACGCTAAAATCACTTATGCTGCCATCGCTTCGCACGCCTAAGGCTATCATAGCGTCAAGCTTTAAGGATTCAAGCGCCGTTAAGTCAGGCATGGAAAGATGGGAATCTCCATTGGGGTGCGTATGCACGCAGCGCACGGCGGAAAGCCGCCTGTCGCTGCGGCGCAGGTTTATGCGGTTTAAGGAAACAGAGCTGTCTATGCCTACGCTTATATCGAGTATGCGCCCGTCCCGGCTTAAATATACAGATATTTCGCGGTTTATTTTGGCGGTGATTTCAGAAATTAATTCGGCTATTTCTTTAGGAACAAAGGCCGCCCTGTCGTATTCCAAGGCGTCAAGTCCCTGCAGTGTTTCCATTAAGCTTGATTTTATGCCGTCCGTGTTGCCGTTTATTTTTATCATTGCTTAATCCTTATCGACCGCAGCTCCTTAACCTGCTGCGCTATTATCCCGGCAGCGCTTTTAAGCTGCTCTTCAGTTGTATCGTTTGAAAGGCTTAGCCGTATGCTCTGCTTGGCTTCCTTTTCGCTTAAGCCTATGGCCATAAGCACATGCGAAGGCTCTATTGAGCCGGAAGTGCATGCAGAGCCTGCCGAAGCTGCTATGCCGCATTTATCAAGCCGCATTAAAAGCGCTTCAGCCGGCGCATCTTTTATAGTGATATTTGTAATGTTGGGAAGTCTTGAATCTTTCGAGCCGTTCAGTTTTATATTTGGTATTAAGTTAAACAAATCTTCTTCAAAACTATCCCGCTTTTCAGCCAATTCTTTAGCCTTCTGCTCTATGCTATTATTTGCTATTTTTAGCGCTTCAGCCAGCCCCGCTATGCCCGTCGGGTTTTCAGTGCCCGCCCTTCTGCCTCTCTCCTGGGCGCCGCCTGATATAAGGTTTAGTATCTTTATGCCTTTTTTTATGTAAAGAGCGCCAACACCCTTAGGCCCCCCGAACTTATGCGCGGAAATTGACAGCATGTCTACACCCAATGCCTTTACATCCAATGGCATATGCCCCGCCGCCTGCACGGCATCCGTATGGAAAAGAACGCCGTGCTCATGGGCCGTTTTAGCCAGCAAACTTATGTCCTGCAATGTGCCTATCTCGTTGTTTGCATACATTACGGAAGCTAAGCATGTGTCTTTTCTTACGGCTTGTTTAAGTTCGTCCGCTGAAACTATGCCGAACTTATCGACAGGTAGATATGTTGCATCAAAGCCTAAATATTCAAGCTGCTTGCAGGTATTAAGCACGGCATGGTGCTCTATTGAAGAAGTTATTATATGCCCGTTTTTTTGCAGCAATGCAGTGCCCGCTACGGCCCAGTTGTCGGCTTCCGTTCCCCCCGAAGTAAAATATATTTCGGAAACATCTGCATTTAGCAGTTTTGCGACTGTTTCGCGGGATTCGTCAATAAGCTTCCTCGCTTCCCTGCCCGTTTGATATATGCTTGACGGGTTTCCGTATATATGGCTTACGGAGAGCATTTTATTATAAACTTGTTCGTTTAGCGGCGTTGTTGCCGCGTTGTCCAAATAAATACTGTTCATATCGCTTTCTTAAATAATGGATTTTTTACCTTTCCTTATAAGGAACGGGTTTATACTACCCGCATTTGCCTTTCATGTCAAACTAATTAAGGGCTATATCGCTTGCGGCGCAAGAAAAGCGCTGCATTGTGGCAGTGATTATTTTTTCGTTTTCTAAAGTTTTATTGGATATTATTTCCATCGCGCATTTTTGCGCATCTTCCAAAAGCTTAGCATCATAAAACATATGCGCATCGGCCTTGCCATGCTGCATGGTGCCTAAAAATTGCCCCGGGCCCCTTAATTCCAAGTCTTTTTTAGCTATCTCAAAGCCGTCGTTTGTTTCGCAAAGGGCTTTAAGGCGCTCGTTTGGCTTGCCCAAAAGGAAGCACCAGCTCTGCCTTGTTCCCCTGCCGACACGCCCCCTTAGTTGATGCAGCTGCGACAGGCCAAAGCGCTCCGCATCTTCTATTACTATTATGCTGGCGTTTGGAACGTCTATGCCCACTTCAACTACGGTGGTAGCTACTAAAACATCTGTTTTCCCCGATGAAAAATCGCTTATGGCCTTAGCTTTTTCTTCCTGGTTTTGCGAGCCGAATGTTAGTCCTATGGACAAATTTTTAAGCGGTCCTTTGGACAGGCGCTTATACATTTCCTGCGCGCTCTTCGCTTCGCTCATTTCGCTTTCTTCAACCAAAGGGCATATGTAATAAACCTGCTCGCCTTTTTGCACGGATTCTATTATAAACTCGTACATTTTTCCGCGTCTGTTTTCAGGAACTATGCCTGTTTTTATGGGTATCCTTCCAGGCGGGCTTGACCTTATGGTGGAAACCTTAAGGTCTCCGTATATGGCTAATGCGAGCGTTCTTGGTATGGGCGTTGCAGAAAGCACTAAAACATGCGGGTAATCCCCCTTGTCGCTGAGCTTTTTCCTCTGCCTTACTCCGAAGCGGTGCTGCTCGTCCGTTACTACAAGGCCTAGCTTGTTATATTTTACGCCTTCTGAAATAAGCGCATGCGTTCCTATAACTATGTCCCATTCGCCGGATTCTATGTTTTTAAGCGCTTCGCGCCTTTCGCGCGCTTTCATATTCCCCAAAAGCAATCCGCAATTAACAGAAGAATTTTCAAATATTTTTTGAGCCGTTTTAATATGCTGCATGGCAAGCGTTTCAGTTGGCGCCATGATGGCGGTTTGATAGCCTGCGCAGCAAGCGTAATACGCCGCCGCAAGCGCCACAGCGGTTTTCCCGGAGCCTACATCTCCTTGCAAAATGCGGTTCATAGAAAAGCCTTTTGACATATCTTTTTCTATATCGCAAATAGCTTTTTGCTGCTCTTTTGTTAGCGTAAAAGGAAGCAGGCGTTCAAATTCCGCCCTTGCGCTTTCATCCGCCTTTATTTTAACGGCGGGGGTTTTATGCATTTTTATATTAAGAACAGCTATCTGGTAAAACAGCACATCGTCAAAGGCTAAGCGTCTTTTAGCCCGGGACAGCTTTTCAGCATTTTCCGGCCTATGTATTTGATATACGGCTTCATTAAGCGGCAGCAGGTTAAACCTTGCTTTAATATCATCTGTAAGCGCATCGAAAAACAGTTCATCTATGTATGGAAGCGACTGGGCTATAAGCTTTTCAAATGTTTTAGAGCCTATGCCGTCAAGCGCCCTGTATTTAGGCACTATTCTCCTTTCATGCACGGTTTCCGGGTTTAAAAACCCTATCCTGCCCCTATAGTTTTGCACGGCGCCATAGAAGGTTTGCTTGGAGCCCATTTTTAAGTTTTTCATCATCCACGGCTGGTTAAAAAATATAAGGGGCACTGCCGCCGTGCCGTCCGTTAGGCTTGCGCGCACAATAACAAGCCCGCCCTTAACGTACTGTATGGTAGGGGAAGCTTTTATTACGCCTTCTGCG
The DNA here is from genome assembly GCA_050946095.1 of Christensenellales bacterium. Classification (GTDB taxonomy): domain Bacteria; phylum Bacillota; class Clostridia; order Christensenellales; family Aristaeellaceae; genus DTU024. The sequence goes on along the minus strand of JBMNUE010000056.1, from coordinate 165 downwards.
CAAACAAAGCTCCCCTCTTTAAGCATGCAAAGAGGGGTGATGTTCGTGGTATCCTGATGTTTTATGGGGTAAGTCGAAAGCAGGTCCTTTATAGAAAATATGCCTGCCTTGTTAAGCGTTTTAAGCCTTACCTTGCCTACGCCCGAAAGATCGCAAAGTTCCGCT
>JBMNUE010000055.1:0-11112 GCA_050946095.1 Christensenellales bacterium | reverse complement strand
TCTGTGTTTTTATGGCGTATTCCATCGGCATCCCCTCCTTTTGCGGATTATACCATATATTTATGCCGCTGATAAGCTTTGCAAAAAAAGAAACCGCCTGAAAGCGTTTCCGGCAAATTATTATTTATAGCAAAACATAAAGCAAAACCTTGCTAAAGCCGCATTAGCATAGTTGATAAAAGCGTAAAACGCTGAGGCTTAAAAGTATAAAAAAGCTATCGTAGTATATAAGATAAGGTATTACAAGGTATTATTTAAGGGGGAATAAGCTTAATGAGAGTAATCGCGGAAAACTTCTGGAATAAGGCTGCCGGGCATTTAAAAGCTGCGCATTCGCTGCATGTTGGCTTTATACAAAGCTCTCGAGCGGGAAGACGCATAGGCATTGATTAAATATAGGAGAACATTTGCCTTAAAATAAAAACCGCCTAAAAGCGGCTTGCTCTTAGGCGGTTTTCTTTGTTAAGCGTTTTCCTTTATGGCTGCAAAGCATTCGCTGCAGTAAACCGGACGTCCGTCCTTAGGTTCAAAAGGTACTTCGGTTTCACAGCCGCATTCGGCGCAAATAGCCTTGTGCATTTCGCGCTTCGCGTTGCGGCTGCGTTTGTGGTTCTGGCGGCACTCTTTGCAGCGCTTAGGCTCGTTTTGGAAGCCTTTCTCAGCATAGAATTCCTGCTCGCCTGCGGTGAATACAAATTCCTGCCCGCAGTCAGAGCAAACGAGCGTTTTGTCTTCAAACATGGTTTATACTAAACCCCCTAATATATTCTGGTTGCCTTGCTGACCTGGTCTTTGACCCCACACCCGCCTGCTGGGAACTTGCTAAGCGCTTTGCGCTTTACGCCTTCCTCTCGATTTCTCGGCAGGGCTTACCCCTAGACCGCACCATGCTCACGGAGATTTCCCCCGCTTACGTGGGCCGCTTCGCCTGCGACTGGCATCGGCTTTCAACCACAGACCAAGGCTTTAACCGCTGCTATTATACAGCTTTCTTTTAATTTTTACAATAGCGGGATTAGTAGTTTTGAATAAATTAAGAGGCGGAAAATTAGAAAGGCTTTAAGGGCTTTTCGCCTTGAGCTGCAGCAAATATTTAAGCGAATTTTCGCGCGAGTCGTTTAAAAGCTGAGCATTTAATGAAATTCAGCTTAAATAAACAACTGCCAAGCGAAAAGGCGCGCGGCAAAGCGTTAAAGGACGCTTTGCCGATTATTCTACCTGTCATTCGCTTTGCCGCTCTGCAAATATAAGCTTGGATACCTGGTTAAGCCTTAAAACAAACTGCTCTTCGTCTATTGCTTTATTGGTAAACATATTGCTTAATTTATTTACTTCTTCAAAAAACGCATCGTTTTCTTCGTTTTGCGTAATGTAGTTTGAATTGGCTGTGGATTTAAAATACGGCAGCCAAGAAGCGTACTGCTCTATGCCTTCATTTGTTATTACATAGCGCGTGCTTTCAAGCTCTTTTAGCTGTATGTTTATATTATCTATCGCTTCATCAAATGCGGACTTTTCAGCTTCTTCCGCATCGGATTTTGATTTTTCAAGCTCTTCTTTTTGGCTGTTTAACTCCTGCTTTATCGTTTTATAGCTTCCCCTTTCAACGGGCTCAGTATGCCCGCTTTCTATTGCGTATTTATATACAGGCGTAACATTGCAGTCCTCCGTTAAAGATTCTATGTACTTTAATGCCAAATCCTTGTTTTTGGAATGCGCGTTGATCCACATAACCACGGAGGAAACTTCTATGCTCTGCGTTTCGCCCTTTTCAAATGCGGGCCATGGCGCAAGGCGCATGCTGCCTTCGCCCGGAGACTGCGGGTTAAAAAGGGAAAAATTGCTCGTGGAAAGCCCGAAAGATTGGAACAAGGGCGTCAGGGGGTTAAGCTCATCCTCGTTTTCAAGCCTGCTGTTAAGGCGTTCTGCATTAATGCAGTCAATCATGCTCCGGTAGGCTTTAAGGCTGTCTCTAAAAGATGCGGTGTCAAAATCGACAGGGTTTTCCTTTGTTTCATACATGCTGCAATACTTAAAAACCATCTGGTTGAGCAGAGAATGCATGGGTTCGGGGGAATAGACTATGGCGCTGTCGTACTGCTCCGCAAAATCATTTTCCCATTCCGCCATAGCGTTAAACAATTCTGCAAAAGTTTCAGGGTAGGGACGGCCGCTAAAGCAGTCCTGCCACAGCTTTTCATTTATTGTCATAACATTGTAAAGGGTTATAAAGTCCGGCCATGCAATAATAGAGCCGTTTTTATCCTTTATGGTATCTTGAAATATGGGGTAAAGCCTGTCAAAAAAGCCGTTAAGCGTTTCGCTTGAATCAAGCGATGCGGCGTAGCCTTTTTCTTTTACCGCTTTAAACAAGCGGTTAGCAAACATGGAGTATATATCGACGTCGCTGCTGCCGGATATTATTTTAACAAAGTCTTCCTGAGAAAAATTTGTATACTGCTCGCGCACTATAACATCGGGGTTTTCGCGCATGAAATTTTCTTTGGCGCTGGGGAAGCCCATCATGCCGCGCACGGTAAGTATCTGTTTGTCGGTTTTAAACATGTCTTCAGTATTTTTAATTTCAATGCCGCCTGGCTTAATAAGAGCGTATTTGCTTTCGCTTAAATTTACAATTCTTTCCTGCTCAAACAAATTGCCCTTAAACACAAAGTCTTCCCCGTTAACCGAGTCGTACACATTTATGGTTTGGCCCGTGTCCAAAGCCATAAGGAAAAGCCTGTCGCTTTCTTTAATATATTCCAAGCTAAGCACCATAATATTTTCTTCCGGTATGGACAGCTTGAGAAGCTCCGTTTTGCCCGTAAGCAGATCTATTTTGTGAAAATCATATCCAGTATTTCCGTAGCACAAAATTATGGCGTTGTTTTCTTTGTACGGTATAAGCTTTATTATATATTTGGGAAGCGAAAATTCTTCGTGTTCGTTTTTGTCTGTAAAAATCTTGTGCAAGCTGTCGTTATATGCAAAGTACAATGCGCCTTTTTCTGCAAACCCGCCTTGTATATTGCCGGCTTCAAAGGAACTGAAAGATTCGTCTTCGCTTTGCGCTTTCCAGTTGACGCCCGTTTCATCTATTGTTCCGTAGCTTCCGCTGAAAATATTATACGCCCAAAGCTCGTTTTCGCCTTCAAATATATGAGTTACGGCTTTGCCGGCTTCTTCTTTTTCTTCGGGCGGGAGCAGTTCATAGTTTATGTTTTGGCTTAAAAAATCTATGCTGCAAAGCAGGGATATATTGTCTTCATCGATGTTCCATTTGTATATTTTACCGCCTTCTTCAAGGCTGTAAAATGCATTTCCCGTAAAGAAAAGATGCTCGAATGTAGGCTCTAAAGCATCGCCGCCTAAGAGCTTTTCGAATTGTTCCTGCGTAAACCCAAGGCTTTGCGCAAAAGCGCCGAACGCTGCGCCTAAGGCAAATACGCATGCAAGCAGTATAACAATGATTTTTTTCATGATTATTCCTTCTTTCTTATTTTGTCTTGCGGTAAGGATTATTGAATTTAGCATGCCGAAGCTTTAAAGCTGTTAAAGCGCTGCTTTTAGCTATATAGCATAGGGGAAGGAGTTTGGGCTTGCCTTAGGCTGATAAAGCCTATAATGTTACAAAAAAATTTAATTACAGTTAAAATTTAATGAAGTTCAATTCGGATAGACCTTAGCACACATTTATCTTTATGTAAAGCATTTAAGAGCTTAGCAATGTAAAATTTTAATATAGATTTTTATATAAAAAACGCCCGTGCGGGCGTTTTAGAGTGCAAAGGAAGTACTGCTTAGGGGGTTATAAGGAAACAAAGCTAAAGTTTAATTATGAAAAATTTCCAGCGTAAAGTTGCAGAGCTTTGAAAAGATGTGCATCCCCGGCATTTTTAGCTTGAGGGAGCAAAGCTTCCAAGCGAAAAGGCGCAATATAATAGTATTTAAGCCTATCGCCGGCAGTCTGCATGCTTTTGCGGGCGTCCTTAAAGAATGTTAAATATTGTTTACAGCAGTTTTTCATACATATGGTATAGCGTTTTCCCCGTATCTTCATAATAAAGCTCTAAGCTGCATACATATTTGTAACCTGCGGAAGGGTAAAGCTTAAGGGCGGGCAAATTGCCGTCTATTACGTCAAGGCGCAGGGCAAGGAAGCCTTGTTTCTTTGCATAATTTTCAAAGTAAGCAAGCATGCGCTTGGCCAAGCCCTGCCGCATGAATTTCGGGCTTACGCAAAAAGCGTGCAGCATTAGGGATTCAGCAAGCGAAGCGCTTTTATCCCAAGGAACATCTTCATAGCCTTTAACATAATGCCTATCTAAAATGCCGGCGGATATTATTTCGCCATTGTAGAGCATAACATGCATAGTTTCATTTTCTATTGCGTCCCGCAGCATTTTTTCATACGGGTATATGCCCTTTTTCCACTTGGGAGAATAATCCGCCGTGTCAAAATAATCTATAACATAATCGTAAAAGCTATTAACCGTGTCAAAATTTAAGCCTTTGCTGCTGTATTCTATTTTAGTTTCATCTAAGCTTTTTTTATATAAATCCATACTATACCGCCTGAAATTTTATTTGTTGCCCTATGCTTTTTAACTATATTTTTAATAGAAAAGCACCGCTCTTACGGTGCATCAGAGTGCAGACAAAGTATCATTTAGGGGGGCAAAGCTCCATGAGTTTAATCATGAAAAGCTTACAGGGCTAAGGCAGCGGGGCATTGAAAGCAATGCATTCCTTAAATTTTCGCTGCCCGGGAGGCAAAGCTCCCAAGTAAAAAAACACACGACAAAGTGTCCTTGGACACTTTGTCGACAGCCTGAATCACCGCTCTTACGGTGCATTTGGTACTCCCGGCGCGATTCGAACGCGCGACCCCTCGCTTAGGAGGCGAGTGCTCTATCCCCTGAGCTACGGAAGCGCAAGCTCAGCGCTTGACCGCCATTTTATCACTCAAAGCTTTTTTTTGCAAGGCGGCTTTCGCCTTAAGTTTAAGCGATGAATTAAATGCAAAGCGGTTTCATAATACTAAAACAGCTTAAAAATATTATTATCTAACTATCTATCGATCGAGAAAGTTTAAGCCGCTGTTATATTAAAAAACTTCTTTTCAAGGCTTGACAAGCCTTTTTCAATCAAGTATAATCTACTGCGCTGTTGGCCTGAGTATGCTGTCGGATTCAATATAACTTTATTGCATACTGCGGGGCGCAAACATGCGGATGTGGCGGAATCGGCATACGCGCACGTTTGAGGGGCGTGTGGTTTTTACCGTACGAGTTCAAGTCTCGTCATCCGCACCAGATGAAACCGATCATTTTGATACGAGAAGTATCTGAAATGGTCGGTCTTTTTCTTTTGAAATTTCACGAAGGCATGATATAATCAATTCGGCAAACTTGAATTTTAAGGTCAATTTTCACTCTACCGTTGGTTTACTTTTCCTAACTAAACCAACGGTAGGTGTGCTTAATGCGAAATAGCCGTTACACTGTATGCGCAAGGAGGCTGCCTATGAATCAAATAAAAATCGGCAGATTTATTGCCGAGTGCAGAAAAAAGGCGAATTTAACGCAAGCGCAGCTGGCGGAAAAATTAGGCATCACCGATAAGGCAATATCCAAGTGGGAACGGGGCATGGCAATGCCCGATACTTCGATCATGCTGGAACTCTGCGATATTCTTTGCATCAGTGTGAATGAATTATTGAGCGGGGAGAAAATCGATGCAGAAAATAACAATCGGAAAAATGAACAGCTTTTGCTTGATATGGCGAAAGAATTAGAAAAGAAAGACAAGACAATTTGGTCGTCCATGTGGATGATTTTGAGTATAAGCTTTATATTTTTACTTGGCGGTCTTGCTGTTTCCGTATTTTTGATACAAGAAAGAGCATGGCAGCTTGTCGCAATTCTCGGAATTTGCGCTGTGTTTTTGATAGCGTGTTTCTATGCATTAAAACTTGAAGTTAATGTAGGCGCTTACAGGTGCAGAAATTGCGGCCACGAGATTGTGCCTGCCTATGCGCAGGCGCTTAATGCTATGCATATGGGCACTACCCGTTATTTAAAGTGTCCAAAATGCGGCAAGCGCACTTGGTGCAAAAAAGTGCTGAAGAAGTAAATTCCAATTTGTTTAGCTGCTTATAGATTTACTGCCCGATTTATTGTTTCACATTCATGCGAAATCTTTTGAAACCGTAGAGTTATCATAAACTGTTTCTAAAATAAGCCCGAAGCTGAATTTTAGCTTCGGAAAGGCTGTAGGCAAAGGAATGTTTGGGAGTTTCAGGGGCAGGGCACCATTAATATAATCATGAAAAGCTTCCGGTGCCAAGGCCTAAGAGCATTGCCAAGCATGTAATTCTTCTCATTTTCGCTGCCCTGGAAACGAAGTTTCTAAGCGAAAATACCCCTTGGCAAAGTGTCCTTAGACAATTTGTCGACACTCTGGCGCGAAGATGAATTTTAGCCTCGGCTTTTTTGTTATTAGCCATAATAAAAACCGCCGGATATGCCGGCGGCTTAGTAAAGAATTTTTAAGCAAAAATGTTTGTATTACGAGCCGTATAATTAAAGCGCATTTACCATGTTAAACATGCGGCGGTCAAAGTGCGGCCTTGCGTTTATTGCCGTGTCAAGCGGCATATGGAAGGTTCTGCCGTTCCTGACGCCTATGACCTGGTTTGATATATTGTGCTTCAAAAGGTTTACCGCCATGGCGCCCGCCTCAAACGCAAAAGCGCCGTCGCGCGCCGTGGGAGCGTGCCCCCTTTGGGTGTAGCCTACAACAGTTGCGCGCACGTTTGCGCCGTTTTCAGAGGCCATCTCTTGCAGCACCTTTGCAAAGTTAACGGCGTTTATGCGCTCGCCTTCAAACACGCCTTTTACCCCTCTGTCCTTAAGGAAGGATACATAGTCAAAGTCCGCCATGGTGCGCCAAGCGCCTTCCGCTACCACTACGGTGGCCCTTGTATTCCCTTTTTCTATAAGGTTGTTAAGGCGCCTTGATATATCGCTTACTTCCCAGTTTTTGACCTCGGGCACTATTACTATTTCGCATCCCGTGGACTGCGCCGCGGTAAGCGCAATATCCCCGCAGTTTCTGCCCATAACTTCAACAACATGCGGCCTGTCGTGCGAGCGGCTCGTAGCGCGTATTGCGCGTATGGCTTCAACGCAAACATTAACGGCTGTGTCAAAGCCGAGCGACATTTCCGTATAGCCAAGGTCGTTGTCTATGGTGCCGGGTATGCCTATGCATGCTATGCCTTGCTTGCACAAAGCCTGCGCCCCCCTTAGAGAGCCGTCCCCGCCTATTACCACAAGGCCCTGAACATCGAGGGAGCGTAAAAAATCCGCCCCTTTTTTCTGGTATTCTTCTTCCTTAAATTCCACGCAGCGCGCGGTGCGAAGATATGTGCCGGGCAAATCCGCTATATCGAGCAAAAGGTTAAGCGAAAGCTCTACAAAATTGTCTTCAGGGTCCGGGTATTTGCCTATAAGACCGTTAAAACCCCTTTTAATGCCTATCAAGGGCATATCCAGCAGTGCAGCGCTTCTTGCAACGCTCATAACCGCCGCATTCATGCCGGGGCTGTCGCCGCCGCTTGTTAAAACTGCAATTTTAGACATAGTTCCTCCTGCTTAAATATCATAAAGACAAAGTATCACAAATACATTATAGCAAAAAGCGGCGCCTTTTGCCAAATTATTTGTTTGGGCGCATTAAAAGCCGCGCAGCATTAAAAATTCATAAGCACATCGCTTGCAAAAAACACAAAACGCCCTTTTCGGAGCGTTAAAAGTGCGATAAGGCATCGTTTAGGGAATTTAGGGAACTAAGCCACATTAGCGTAATCGCGAAAAGCTTCGAGCGCTAAGGCGGCAGTTCATTGAAAGCTAAGTATTTCTTACATTTTTGCTTAAAGGAGCAAAGCTCCCAAACGAAAAGATGCACGGCAAAGGGTTAACATACACTTTTTAAGCATTTTAAAACGCCCCTTTCGGAGCGTTAATAGCGCGGATAAAGTTATTGTTTAGGAATTTCAAGAGACGAAGCCATATTAGCGTAATAGCGGAAAGCTTCAAGCGCTAAGGTTGCGGTATATTGAAAGCTATACATTCCCTGCATTTTAGCTTAAGAGAGCAAAGTTCCCAAGCAAAAAGACGCGCGGTAAAGGGTTAACACACACTTTTTAGGCGATTTAAAGTGCCCTTTTCGAAACGTTAATAGTGCATATAAAAGCATCGTTTAGGGAATTTAGGAAAATAATCCATATTAGCGTAATCGCGAAAAGCTTCCGGCGCTAAGGTCGCAGTTCATTGAAAGCTAAGTATTTATTATATTTTTGCTTAAAGAAGCAAAGTTTCCAAGCAAAAAGACGCGCGGCAAAGTGTTAACGTACATTTTCTAAACATTTTAAAACGCCTACCTCTTTCGAAGCGTTAAAAGTGCAGATAAAGCATCGTTTAGGGAATTTAGTAGACTAAGCCACATTAGCGTAATCACGAAAAGCTACCGGCGCTAAGGCGGCAGTTCATTGAAAGCCTCCGGCGCTAAAGTCGCGGTACATTGAAAGCTTTGCATTCCCTGCATTTTAGCTTAAGGAGCAAATCTCACAAGCGAAAAGACGCACGGCAAAGTGTTAACACACACTTTTTAGGCTTTTTGAAACGCGCCCTTTCGGAGCGTTAATAGTACATATAAAAGCATCGTTTAGGGAATTTAGTAGACTAAGCCACATTAGCGTAATCGCGAAAAGCTTCAAGTGCTAAGGCGGCAGTTCATTGAAAGCTAAGTATTTCTTACATTTTTAGCTTAAGGAAGCAAAGCTCCAAACGAAAAGACGCACGGCAAAGTTTTAATGTACATTTTCTGAACATTTTAAAACGCCCCTTTCGGAGCGTTAAGCTTTTATTCTTCGTCTTCCCTTATCTTAGGCGCTACCGGCACCCTTAAGCGGCTGGCTTCAGGCATATTGGAGCCAAGAAGCGGCTGCAGGTAGTACTTAAAAGCGGGGGTTACGTTGTTGCCTTGGGCGTTTATAAATTCATCGGGCATGTACTTTGTCTTTGCGGCTATGCTCTCAAGCGGCTGTATCTGGTAGTCCACAGAGTAATAGCCCGTGCGGTTTATGGTTATGCTGCCGTCGGCGTCATGCCATATTGCAAACTGGGCGGATTTTTCGCCGACTTCTCTTGCTTCCCTTTGGTCCACATCGCTTACACAGCCCATGAAAGAACGCTGCAGGTAGCCCAATGTGTCGCTCCTTACGCGGCCCACTTCCAGGTTTTCTTTAATCTGCTGCACTAAAAGTTCTCCTAAGGCGCCTGTTCCGCTTAGCTGCACGTTTCCATGCGCATCGGACCCTAAATCAACATACTTGGTTAAAATCGGCACGCCGTTTTCATCCTGTATGCCTTCAGACACAGCCACAACGCATCTTCCAAGGCGCTTGTAAACATTGTTTACGTCTTCCAAAAATTTTTCCATTATGAAAGGACGCTCCGGCATATATATAAGGTGCGGGCCGTCGTCGGGATATTTTTGCGCTATTGAGGCAGCCGCTGTCAAAAAGCCCGCATGCCGTCCCATGACTACGCCTACGTGCACGCCGGGCAGCGCCCTGTTGTCCAAGTTAAGGCCTATAAAGCTCTGCGCTACAAACTTGGCGGCGCTTGGGTAGCCGGGCGTGTGGTCGTTTAATACAAGGTCGTTGTCTATGGTCTTTGGTATATGTATTGCTCTAAATTCGTAGTGGGATTTTTCCGCCTGTTCGTTTACTATGCGCACCGTATCTGCAGAATCGTTTCCGCCTATGTAAAAAAAGTAGCGCACATTGTGCATGCGGAACACTTCGAATATTTCTTCGCAGTATTTAGTGTCCGGCTTATCCCTTGTTGAGCCTAAGGCGCTTGAAGGAGTTACCGCAACACGCTCAAGGTTGTTGGTGGTCTCCTGGGTTAAATCGAAAAAGCGCTCGTTTATAATGCCGTTTACGCCGTTCACCGCGCCGTAAACTTTAGAGATCTGCTGAAACTTGCGGCTTTCCAGCACAACGCCTACCAAGCTCTGGTTAATAACGGCCGTTGGGCCGCCGCCCTGCGCGACAACTACTATGCCATGAAGTTCGCTGCTCATTATATCCTCCTAAAAAATGGGCAGGGATAAAACCCTGCCGTTATTACGACTTAAATCATGCTTTGTTGTTGCAGCCCAGCACATGTACTATCTTATGGCGCACCATGTCGCGCAAAGCCGTGCGCGCTTCGCCTAAGTACTGGCGCGGGTCGAAATGCTCCGGATGCTCTGCAAAGTGCTTGCGTATGGTGCCGGTAAAGGCAAGGCGCAGGTCGGAGTCTATGTTTATTTTGCACACCGCCATGCTTGCGGCCTTGCGCAGCATGTCTTCCGGAACGCCCTTTGCGTTTTCAAGGTGCCCGCCATATTCATTGATCATGTCTACATATTCGGGTATAACGCTTGATGCGCCGTGCAGCACTATGGGGAAATTGGGCAGGCGCTTGCCTATTTCTTCTAAAATGTCGAAGCGGAGCTTGGGTTCGCCCTTAAATTTAAATGCCCCGTGGCTTGTGCCTATGGCTATTGCAAGGCTGTCAACGCCCGTGCGGGATACGAATTCTTCCACTTCTTCAGGGCGGGTATAGCTGGAATCTTCCGCAGAAACTTTAATGTCGTCCTCAACGCCAGCAAGACGGCCCAATTCGCCTTCCACAACTACGCCGCGGTCGTGCGCGTAATCCACAACCTGCTTTGTAAGCTTTATGTTTTCATCAAACGGGAGATGGGAGCCGTCTATCATTACAGAGGTGAAGCCGCCGTCTATGCAGGCTTTGCATGTTTCAAAATCCGGCCCGTGGTCTAAATGCACAACGATATCAAGGCCGCTTGTTTCCGTTGCAGCTTCTATCAGCTTCATAAGGTAATTATGGTTTGCATAGCGGCGCGCGCCTGCGGACACCTGCAAAATAAGCGGGGCCTTTTCCATTTCGGCGCCTTCCACTATGCCCTGTATAATCTCCATATTGTTTACATTAAACGCGCCTATGGCATAGCCTCCTTCGTAGGCTTTTTTAA
>JBMNUE010000054.1:0-11318 GCA_050946095.1 Christensenellales bacterium | reverse complement strand
AGGGCGTTGTTTATATACTTGTTAAAAGCAAATATAAAGGATATAATAATTTATAGAGAGCATTAAAGCTTTACTATAAAACAAGGAGCTGCAGTATGACAAACAAAAAAGGTCGTCTAACTATACCTACGGATATAGACATTGTGCCGCAAACTTTAGAGCTTATGGATAAATGGGGCGCTGACGCAGTAAGGGACTGCGACGGCACAGAATTTCCTATTGAGCTGCGCGACACCGGAGCCAAGGTATATAAAACATATTATACTACACGCAAGGACAACGCATGGGCTAAGGCAAACCCGGAAGAAGTTCAGCAATGCTATATTATGACGGGTTTCTATGTTGCCCGCGGAAACACGCTCAGCATACCGCTTATGCAGGGTGTAAGCGAAGATATGATGAAAGTGAACGAGCGGGACAACCCCAAACGCTGGTGGGAAGTTATAGATCGCACGGAAGGCTCCGTTGTTAATACCGAGCACTGGAACTATCAAAACGGCTCAGTTACAATTGCAAACGCTAAGCCATACCACGAATATACTGTTAGCTTTCTTGCATACCTTATTTGGGATCCGGTGCATATGTATAACGCCATAGTAAACGATTGGCAGGGCGTTGAAAGGCAGATAACTTTTGACGTGCGCCAGCCTAAAACCCATGCTTACAGCCTTAAGCGCTTGGACGACTTTTTAGAGCAAAACCCCTATGTTGATGTTGTTCGCTTTACTACATTTTTCCATCAGTTCACATTAGTGTTCGATGCGCTGCATAGAGAAAAGTATGTGGACTGGTACGGCTATTCCGCATCTGTTTCACCATATATATTAGAAAAATTTGAAAAAGAAGTTGGATATCCGTTTAGAGCGGAGTATATAATAGACCAAGGCTACTACAATAACCAGTACAGAGTTCCGAGCAAGGAGTATAAAGACTTCATGAATTTCCAAATGCGCGAAGTTGCTTCCCTTGCAAAAGAGCTTGTGGATATTGTTCATAAGCACGGCAAAGAAGCCATGATGTTTTTAGGGGACCATTTTATCGGCACGGAACCCTTTATGGAAGAATTTGCTAAAATAGGCTTGGACGCAGTTGTGGGAAGCGTTGGAAACGGCTCTACCCTGCGTTTAATAAGCGATATACCCAATGTAAAATATACAGAGGGAAGGCTGCTTCCTTATTTCTTCCCCGATACCTTTTACGAGGGAGGGGATCCCGTTAAAGAAGCAAAAGAAAACTGGGTGACGGCAAGGCGCGCCATACTGCGCAAACCTGTGGACCGCATAGGCTACGGCGGCTACCTTAAACTTGCCCTGCAGTTTCCTGAATTTGTTGAATATGTTGAAAACGTTGCGGATGAATTCCGTTCGCTTTATGAAAAGATTGCTTCTTCAAAGCCTTATTCCTTAAAGAAAGTCGCCGTTTTGAACTGCTGGGGCAAAATGCGTTCATGGGGATGCCATATGGTCCACCATGCTCTTTACAAAAAAGAAAATTACAGCTACGCAGGCATAATAGAAGTGCTTTCAGGAGCGCCGTTTGATGTAAGCTTTATAAGTTTTGAAGATATAGCGGACGATCCTTCAATTCTTAAAGACATAGATGTCATAATAAATGTAGGCGATGGGGATACTGCGCATACTGGAGGCAGCTGGCTTGAAAACTCCGAAGTTATAAGCGCTTTGCTTAAATTTGTAGATGGCGGCGGGGGAATAATAGGCGTAGGGGAACCTACGGGCCATCAATACCAAGGCAGGTTTATACAGCTTGCGAGCGTTTTCGGAATTGAAAAAGAAACCGGGTTTACCTTAGGGTACGATAAATACAACTGGGAAGAGCATAGAAGCCATTTTATTTTAGAAGATGTTGACAGCGAGCTTGATTTTGGCGAAGCCAAGGCAGGCATGTACGCGTTTGAAGGCGCGCAGGTAATATGCACAGACAACCAAAGCGTGCAGCTGGCTGTAAATAAGTTCGGCAAAGGCAGAGCGGTATATATGAGCGGTTTGCCATACAGCCTGCAAAATGCAAGGCTGCTGCTGCGCGCAATTATGTGGGCGGCAAACGACGAAGACGGGCTTAAAAAATGGTACAGCGAAAATTACAATGTAGATGTGCATGCCTATACGGAAAACGGTTTTTATTGCGCCGTAAACAACACATATGAGGAGCAGACTACCTTGCTGCATTTGGACGGCGGAAAAACGCAGGAGCTTAAATTGCAGCCAAACGGAATACTGTGGTTTGAAATATGAAGAAAGTAAATATTAAAGAAGTAATTTTTGACCTGGACGGCGTTTTGGTTTCTACAGATGATTTTCATTATGAAGCATGGAAACAGTTGGCAGACGAAGAAGGAATCTATTTTGACAGGGCTATAAACGAACGCTTAAGAGGCGTTAGCCGTATGGCGAGCCTTGATATTGTACTTGAAAAAAGCGAAAAAACTTATAGTTCCCAAGAAAAGCAAGAGCTTGCCGAGCGCAAGAACGCGTACTATGTTGAAAAAATACATAAAATTACTGAAAAAGATATTTTGCCGGGCGCATTAGAAAACGTACAAGCCTTGAAAGAAAAAGGCATTAAAGTTGCTGTGGGCTCATCAAGCAAAAATGCTCCGCTAATATTAAAAAGGCTTGGCATAGACTATCTTTTTGATGCAGTTGTAGACGGAAACCAAATAACTAACAGCAAGCCGGACCCTGAAGTATTCGTTAAATGCGCTCAAAAATTAAACATAGATCCTTTAGAATGCCTGGTTGTGGAAGACGCGCAAAGCGGCATAGAGGCAGGGCATAAAGCTAATATGAAAACGCTTGCCGTGGGAAGCGCGCAAAGCAGCCCGCTGGCGGACTATAAAGCAGACAGCTTAAACGATATAAATTTATTGGACATTGTGTGCTAATTTAAGCCTATATGCTAATATAAAAAATAAAGCCTTCCGAAAAGGAAGGCTTTAGAGTATAGACAAAGTATTATTTAGGGGGGAGGTTAAAGAGCTTAAGCCCCATGGGTGTAATTGTGAAAAACTTACAGCGTTAAGGGCACTATGCATTGAAAAGCTGTGCATTCCTTACATTTTTAGCTTTAGGGAGCAAAAGCGACCAAGCGAAAAGGCACACGACAAGGCGTCCTTGTATACTTTGTCGACAGCATGTGCGTACGCTTTTTTTGGCACACTGAATTGTTAATTATTATTCTGTATTAATCTGGCCGCAGTAGGTACAGTACATGGGTTCGTTTGTTTTGACGCTGTTTTTAGCGCCGCAGCTTGAACAAACCCACGAAACCAATTTGCCCATGGGTTTATTTAAAACTACATAATGCGTTTTTTTATCTATAAGTATGTTTTGCAGATAGCCTTTTCCTATAAGGGCGGACAGCTTTTGCAGGGGGTTTTTTAAGGACAGCGTTGTTTGAAGTGTATCAAATGGCAAACGCTCGTATTTAAGCGGAAGCAGTTTTTCCGCTATGGACTTAGCTGTCATGCGGTAATAATTCCGCAAAAGAATGCGAGCTAAAGGTATAGCGAGTCCTATAATAACAAGAAGCCCTATAAAGGCGGACAAGTAATTCCCTTCTTTTAAAAGATCAACGACCGTGATTATAAATATAAATATAAGAAAAGCATACAAAATTAATTTATTTGTACCCCGCTTTTCTTTTCGTGCGGTTTTTTCCGTAATATATGGATTGATATTCTTAGTCATAAAACCTCTATTAATGTACTGAATTATCTGATAGCGCCTTTTGATGTTTTATATTTAAGGGAGAGTTTAAGCCTGCTTAGAAGAGCGTTGTTTTAAGAAATGATAAGGAATATAAAGGAAAACTTTGTATATTAAGTGCTATAGACGCTTTTTGCATATATTATCTGTGCGGTCTGCTTAATAAGCGCCTATAAGACTTTTATAAGTCATAGAGTGTATAAGCCTTATTTAGGGGAATTAAAGGGGCGAAGCCCCATGAGTGTAGTCGTGAAAAGCTCCCAGCGTTAAGGGTGCAAGGAATTAAAAAACTGTGCATTCCCAACATTTCCGTTGACCGGGAGCGAAAGCGGCCAAGCGAAAGGACATATGCCAAGAGAGTCCAAGTATACTTTGCCGGCAGGCTGAGACTTTTCCAAGTCATTTTTTTATTGAGAACTTGTTTTCTTTTCCATGCATTAGTCTATCTATGTTTGCCCTATGGCGAATGAAGCCCAATGCAAGAATTATAATACAGAATAGGGCATCAGGGTAAAAAGGCTTAGTAAAAAGCACTAAAACGGTGCTTACGGTGAGTATAGTAAGGCTGCCTAAGGAAACATATTTTGTTATTATCACAACAAGCAATGCAACGGCAAAGGAAATTAAGGCAGGAACAGGAAACAAATACAGCAGCACAGCGCATGAACTGGATATGCCTTTTCCGCCTTTAAAGTTAAAGAAAACCGGCCAGTTGTGGCCTATAATAACAGCGATACCCGCTGCTAACGCTCCGTTTCTGCCTGCAAGCCATGAACCTATCAGTACGGCTATAAGCGCCTTGGCAAAGTCGCCTATAAATGTTATAAGGCCTTTTTTTATACCCAACACGCGCGAAACATTAGTGGCGCCAGTGCTTTTGCTGCCTTTTTCCCGTATCTCTACGCCGGACTTTTTTGAAAGCAAAAGCCCGGTTGCAAAACAGCCCAATAAGTAGGCTATTGCGGCAGAAAGCAGAATGCTAAAAAAATCATTCATTTTCTTCTGTCCTTTCCCTAAGTGAAAAACGAATAGGCGTTCCTTCAAAACCGAAAGTTTTGCGCAGCTGGTTTTCAAGGTAGCGCTCGTATGAAAAATGCAACAGCGTTTCGTCGTTTACGAATAAAAGGAAGTGCGGGGGAAAGCAGCTTACCTGTGTTGCATAGTAAATGCGCAGCCTTCTTCCGCCTATAATGGGCGTTTGCAGGTTAAGCTGCGCTTCGCCTATGCAGTCGTTAAGAAGCCCTGTTGGAAGCATTTTGCCGGCCTCATAATATACCTTGTCTATTGTTTCAAACAGCGTATGCGTGCGCTGGCCTGTTAAAGCGGATATAAATACAATCGGGCTGTAAGAAATAAAATTAAGCTTTTCAAGTATTTCTCTTTGAAATTTTTCAAGCGTGCCGGTTTGCTTTTCTACTAAATCCCATTTATTTACGGCAATAATAGTTGCCTTGCCTTCGTTTTTAGCTATTCCTGCTATCTTAGCGTCCTGCTGGGTTACGCCGTCCTGCGCGTCTATCATAAGCATTACTACATCGGCGCGCCTTATAGCAGAAAAGCTGCGTATTACGCTGTAACGCTCTATGGATTCATCCTCTATCGCGCGTTTTTTTCTAATGCCAGCTGTATCTATAATGTTGTACGGTGTGCCGTTTTCATGGACGAACAGGCTGTCTATTGCATCCCTTGTAGTTCCCGGTATATCAGACACCATAACCCTATTTTGGTTAAGCAGTTTATTTACAAGAGAAGATTTTCCAACGTTTGGGCGTCCCACTATGGCTACCTGCACAGCGCCCTGATTTAAATTGTCCTCGTCAATTTCAGGAAGGTTGTTAACAATCTCATCCAACAGATCTCCAAGCCCTAAAAGATTGGTGCTGGATATCGCTATTGGATCTCCCAAACCTAAGGCGTAGTATTCATATGCGTTTTGCGCAAGGCGCTCATGATCTGCCTTGTTTACAACAAGTATTATAGGCTTTTTGGCAAGTCTAAGCATATTTGCAATCTCCATATCCTGGTTCAAAAGCCCGTCTTTAGCGTCGACAAAGAACAGTATCACATCTGCCATGTCTATCGCAAGCTGAGCCTGTGCGCGCATTTGAGATAGAATAATGTCTTCGCTTACAGTATCTATGCCGCCTGTATCTATCAAAGTAAAGGACCTGCCGTTCCATGAAGAATCGCCGTATATTCTGTCGCGCGTTACGCCGGGTGTATCTTTAACTATGGAAATACGCCTGCCTATTATTGCGTTAAAAAATGTGGACTTGCCCACATTGGGCCTGCCGACTATGGCAACTATCGGTAAGCTTGTCATGTTGTGCCTCCTATGAATTAAGTGCGTCGTAAAAGCCAAAGCCTGATGAATCGGTCACCTGTATTGGAATATGCAGCATTTCGCGCAATTCGTCTATGCTTATATCGTCCAAAAACAGCTGATTTTGCGAATCGAGCATAGAGTCTGCAAGCAGTATTAAATCACCGCGCTTGTTTTTTAGCTGCTCAGATAGATCCGTTGCGGTAATAAGACCTGTTACTCTTACCGTTTCACCGAAGAAACGATTTATTATTGGTACAATTTCAGCATCTACATTGTTTGGGCAAAAAGCAGCCGTCCATTTTTTAAGATAAGGGTATATCATTGTGCCGCAAGGTATGATTATTTTTTTAAAAGAGCCTTTGATGTTTTTTTGCGGCTGCGGGTTTAAATAGAGCTCATCTTCAAACTGGCGTATCATGCCGACGCCGTTTTCTATCTGCGGGAAGCCTTCGTAAAAATCCGAATGCGGAATGGGGCGCTCTGCAATGCAGAAAAACTCGTCCGAAGGATAGGCAAAATGAGTGTTGAAGTTTTTGAGCGCTTTTTCCTGAAAAAACTGCGCAATTTCTATTACTTCTATTGCCTGCTGCTTGGTATATGTGGATAGCGGGAAAAGGCTATCGCGAAATTTGGTAAGCCCCACCGGCACAAGCGCAACAGAGAGCGCATTGGGGAGCAGGGTATAAAGGTCGCTCAAGGTCTTTTCAAGGTGAACGCCGTCGTTTATGTTAGGCATCAGCACAAGCTGCAGATGGTATGAAATGCCGTTTTCTTTAAGCGCTTTTAATCGCTGCATTATGCTGCCGGCGTTTTTATTGTTTAGAAGCTTAATGCGAAGATCAGGTTCCGTAGCCTGCACAGAAATATAAAGTGGGCTTGCTTTTCTTCTTATGATACGGTCAAATTCTCTTTGCCCTACGTTTGTAAGGGTAATAAAGTTGCCCATAACAAGCGAATGGCGCCAATCGTCATCGCGCACATAAAGCGAAGGACGCATATTTTTAGGCATTTGCTTGACAAAGCAAAATATGCAGTCATTTGCGCATTCGCGAGGGGCGGGGAAAGCATCGGCGGTAAGCTCTATGCCAAGGCTTAGATGGGGGGATTTTTTAATATGGACATCAAAAACTTTGTTTTTTCTTGAAACGGTAAGCACGATATTATCGGAAGCAGTTAGTGCCTGGTAGTCAATAATATCAATTACATCTTCGCCGTTTATTTTAAGTATTATGTCCATGGGCTTAAGAGAATGCCTATAAGCTATGCTTCCCGGTTCCACGCTGGCTATGGTGAGCAATAAATACCTCCCGAAAAATTATGCTTGAAGTTTATATTAATGTCAAGCAAGCTCAAGTAAAAATTCCCCCGCTTGCGGGGGAAGATTTTTAATACGCTTCGTGCAGCTCGATATCGTTATACCGGCGCAATCCGGTCCCTGCGGGAATGAGCTTGCCGATTATTACGTTTTCCTTGAGCCCCATAAGCGGGTCTACCTTGCCTTTTATGGCAGCGTCCGTAAGCACCCTTGTCGTTTCTTGGAAAGAAGCGGCAGAAAGGAAACTTTCGGTTGCAAGCGAGGCTTTAGTTATACCTAGTAAAATACGTTTTGCAACGGCTGGCGTGCCTCCTTCATTAAGCACTCGGTTGTTTTCTTCTTCAAATGTGAAAAGATCTACAAGACTGCCTGGGAGCAAGTTGGTATCGCCTGAGTTTTCAATGCGCACCTTGCGCAGCATCTGGCGGATAATTACTTCGATATGCTTATCGGCTATGCCGACACCCTGCGAATGGTAGACGCTCAAAACTTCAGAGAGCAGATATTCCTGCACAGCTTTTATGCCGAGTATGCGCAGAAGCTGGTGCGGGTTTACAGAGCCTTCTATAAGTTCGTCACCGGGATTCACCATATCGCCTTCTGCGACTTTCAAGCGGGAACCGTAATGTATGGGGTAGGTTTTCTTTTCCCCGCCGCTTTCCTGGGAAGTAACTACTATTTCCTTGCGTCTTTTTGTTTCCTGGAAGCTTACCTTGCCGCTTATTTCTGCAAGTATGGCTTCGCGCTTGGGCTTTCTCGCTTCAAACAGCTCTTCTACGCGCGGGAGACCCTGTGTAATATCTTCCGCTGCGGCAACGCCTCCTGTATGGAAGGTACGCATGGTCAGCTGCGTGCCGGGTTCGCCTATAGCCTGCGCCGCTATAATTCCTATTGCTTCGCCTATTTCCACTTCGCCGCCGTGGGCTAAGTTTGAGCCGTAGCACTTGGCGCATACGCCGTTGTGGCACCTGCATGTAAGAACGCTGCGAACCTGCATTTCTTTAACGCCCGCATTGGATATAATTTCCGCGAGTTGTTCGTCTATGTTTTGGTTGGTGTGGCAGAGCAGCTCTCCCGTAATCGGGTGGAAAACATCCTGCGCCGAAACTCTGCCGACTATTCTGTCTTTAAGTTTTTCAACATTGTTAAGATCGGCTACTGTTATGCCGCGTACGGTTTCGCCGCGTGCTTCAAAGCAGTCTGTTTCGCGCACTATAACTTCCTGCGCCACATCCACAAGACGCCTTGTAAGGTAGCCCGAGTCCGCCGTGCGAAGAGCGGTATCCGCAAGGGACTTACGGCTTCCGTGCGAGGACATGAAGAACTCAAGCACAGTAAGGCCTTCCCTAAAGTTTGAACGTATCGGCAGCTCAATAGCCTTGCCCGAAGGCGAAGCCATAAGGCCGCGCATGCCGGCAAGCTGCGAAACCTGTCCTACAGAACCTCTTGCGCCGGAGTTTGTCATCATGAAGATCGGGTTGTCTTTTTTAAGAACCTTCATAACGCGCTCTTTAAGCTTGTTGGTAGTTTCGTTCCATACTTCAATGATGGATAAATAGCGTTCATCATCAGTCATAAGGCCGCGGCGGTAATTAGCATGTATATGGGCCACCTGTTTGTCCGCTTCTTCAAGCAGCTCCTCTTTTTCGGGAGGAATTATTATATCGCTTATGGAAACGGTTATTGCTCCCTTGGTAGAATACTGATAACCCAAGTGCTTAATGTTATCAAGCACTTCCGCTGTAACTGCGGCTCCGTGAGAATGGAAGCAGCGGTCGACTATTTGGCCCAAATCTTTTTTAACGGTTTCATGATCTATCTCAAGTTCAAACATGTCGTCCAAGCTTTTACGGGGTTTAAACCCAAGATCCTGGGGGATTACCTCGTTAAATATAAGCTTGCCAAGAGTAGTTATAATAACGCGGTGCTCCGTAACGCCTTCGAAGCTGCGCTTTAAGCGCACCTTTATAGGAGTTTGCAGTTTTATAAGCTTTTCATGGTAAGCCATTTCGGCTTCAGCCATGGAAGAATAGCTTTTAAGACTGCGTAAAAACGCATTGTCTTCATCGCCTTTTTTAATTTTGCCCTTGTTCTCTTCAAGGAACTTTTGCTTGAAGCTGTCATCATCCATGGTTAAGTAGTGGCAGCCTAAAACCATATCCTGCGTGGGGGATATAACAGGCTTGCCGTCCTGAGGCTTTAATATATTGTTTGCGCAAAGCATAAGGAATCTTGCTTCGGCCTGCGCTTCTGCAGACAAGGGTACGTGTATTGCCATCTGGTCGCCGTCAAAGTCTGCGTTGTATGCCGTACAGGCAAGGGGGTGCAGCATTATTGCCTTACCTTCTATTAAAACGGGTTCAAATGCCTGTATGCCAAGACGGTGCAGCGTAGGAGCGCGGTTTAACAGCACGGGGTGGTCTTTTATTACGGATTCTAATATATCCCACACTTCAGGGCTCACTCTTTCAACTGCGCGCTTAGCGCTTTTAACATTGTTGAATATGCCTTGAGTTACAAGCTTTTCCATTACAAAAGGCTTGAAGAGCTCGAGCGCCATTTCCTTTGGAAGACCGCATTGGTGCAGCTTAAGTTCAGCGCCGACCACTATAACGGAACGGCCCGAATAGTCTACGCGCTTGCCGAGCAGGTTTTGACGGAAGCGTCCCTGCTTGCCGCGCAGCAGGTCGGAAAGGCTCTTAAGCGGGCGGTTTCCAGGGCCTGTTACAGCTCTTCCGCGGCGGCCGTTGTCTATAAGGGCGTCAACGGCTTCCTGAAGCATACGCTTTTCGTTTCGTATAATAATATCCGGTGTGCCCATGTCAAGCATGCGCTTTAGGCGGTTGTTTCGGTTTATTACACGGCGGTAAAGGTCATTTAGGTCGCTGGTCGCAAAGCGGCCGCCGTCAAGCTGAACCATAGGCCTTAAATCCGGCGGTATGACCGGTATGCAGTCAAGTATCATCCATTCGGGCTTGTTGCCGCTTAAGCGGAAAGCTTCAACGACTTCCAGACGCTTAATAGCTCTTGAGCGCCTTTGGCTGACAGTTGTTTTGCCGCGCTCTTTTTCTACAAGCGCTGTTATCTCTGCTTTTAGATCAGCGCTGATGCTTTCAAGGTCGAGCTCATGCAAAAGCGTTTTTATAGCTTCAGCGCCCATGCCGGCTTTAAATGTTCCGCGGACTTCTTCTGGCAGGGCCTTAAGCTGCCTGTAAGCGGTATCGGAAATAAGAGAGCCCTT
Organism: Christensenellales bacterium; assembly: GCA_050946095.1. Taxonomy (GTDB): domain Bacteria; phylum Bacillota; class Clostridia; order Christensenellales; family Aristaeellaceae; genus DTU024. The sequence continues at coordinate 711 of JBMNUE010000054.1, read as the reverse complement.
TTCAACATGAGTGTTTTCCGTATTGCCGGGATCTATTACTATGTAGGATGCAAAATATAAAACTTTTTCAAGGTTTTTAGGCGAAATATCAAGCAGCATGCCTATGCGGCTTGGTATGCCTTTAAAATACCATATATGGCTTACAGGCGCTGCAAGCTCTATATGTCCCATGCGCTCGCGGCGGACCTTGGCTCTCGTTACCTGCACGCCGCATTTATCGCATATTTTTTCCTTGTCGCGGTATTTTACTCTTTTGTACTTGCCGCAGGAGCATTCCCAGTCCTTGGTAGGCCCGAATATGCGCTCGCAGAATAAGCCGTCGCGTTCAGGCTTTAATGTGCGGTAGTTAATCGTTTCCGGCTTGGTAACTTCTCCATAAGACCACTCGCGTATCTGCTCCGGGGAAGCCATGCCAATCTGTATGGAATCAAGGTTCGTAAGTTCAAACATGCTGCTTCCTCCTTAATTAAAGACTGTCGTCCTCATCGTCATTGCTGTCATCGTCCTCCTCAAAGCCTAAGTCGTCTAGGCTGAAAGAACCAAGGTCTAAATCCATAACATCATCATCGTCAAAATCTTCTGAGATATCGTAATCGTCGCCGCCTTGCTTTTCTTTGTGGTCTTTGGCGTAATCTTCTTCGCCTGGCATTGAAATATCGCTCAAATCAACATTGGCCAAGTCCTCGGTTAACGGGGCGCCGCTCAATTCTT
>JBMNUE010000053.1:0-11670 GCA_050946095.1 Christensenellales bacterium | reverse complement strand
GCCGCATCTGCGTTAGTTCAAATGATAGATAATATGCGGAACGGCGGCAAAATCGCTCTTCTGGGGCTTTTTGGTGATAGGCAGCCTCAGCTCGAGATGGATGATATAATACTAAAAGGTCTAACGCTTAAAGGAATATACGGCAGGCGCATGTTTGAAACCTGGTACAAGATGGGCGCTATGATAGAAGCAGGCCTTGACTTGCGCCCGCTAATAACGCACAGATTCCATTATACGGACTATAAGAAAGCTTTTGACATAATGAACACAGGCAACAGCGGTAAAATAATTTTGGATTGGAGCAAATAGGATGAAAAAAGCACTTGAATATTTTAATGAAGAAATAGAAGAAATAAAAAAGGCCGGCACAAGCAAAGACGAGCGCATAATCACAACGCCGCAGCAGGCAAGGATTGATACCACGCAGGCAAAAAATGTGCTCAATATGTGCGCCAATAACTACTTGGGGCTGTCCGACAATATGGAAATAATAGAAGCTGCCAAAGCGAGTTACGATAAATGGGGCTTCGGGCTTTCGAGCGTTCGCTTTATTTGCGGCACTCAGAGCATCCACAAAGAGCTTGAAAAGCGGCTTGCGCAATTCCTAAAAATGGAAGATGTTATACTCTACTCTTCTTGCTTTGACGCAAACGGCGGCCTTTTTGAAACGCTTTTAGGAAAAGACGATGCTATACTTTCAGACGAGCTTAACCACGCCTCTATAATAGATGGCGTAAGGCTTTGCAAGGCAAGGCGGTTCCGCTATAAAAACAGCGATATGGTCCAGCTTGAAGAGCAGCTTAAAGAGGCGCAGGATGCAAGAATCCGCCTTATAGCGACAGACGGCGTTTTTTCCATGGACGGCTATGTGGCAAAGCTTAACGAAATATGCGATTTGGCTGAAAAGTACGATGCCCTTGTTATGGTGGACGACAGCCATGCCACAGGCTTTATGGGAGAACACGGACGCGGCACGCACGAGTATTGCGGCGTTATGGGGCGTGTAGATATCATTACAAGCACGCTTGGCAAGGCCCTAGGCGGAGCTTCCGGAGGTTTTACTGCGGCTTCCAAGCCTATTGTTGATTTGCTAAGGCAAAAATCAAGGCCATATCTATTCAGCAATACACTTGCTCCCGCTATTTGCGCAGCATCTTTAAAGACGCTTGATATACTTGAAAAAGATACATCGCTGCGCGATAAGGTTCATGAAAACACCGACTATTTCAAAGAAAAGCTGCGCACAATAGGCTTTGATGTGCTTCCTGGCGAACACCCTATAACCGCTGTTATGCTCTATGACGCTCATGTAGCACAGGAATTTGCAGAAAGAATGCTTAAAGAAGGAGTGTATGTAGTAAGCTTTTCGTTCCCGGTTGTGCCAAAAGAAAAAGCGAGAATACGCGTGCAGATAAGCGCCGGCCATTCTAAGCAGGATTTGGACTTTGCTGTAGAGTGCTTCGCTAAAGTAAAGAAAGATATGAATATATAATAATATACGGTTTGGCTAATGGCGTAATTCATAAAGCCGATAGGCGCGATAAATATCATATTCCATTCTCTTAAAATAAGCTAAGGCATAAGCAAATATGGATCTGTATAAATAACACTTAAGGAGAACAATATGGAACAAACCATAGCCTTTGAGCTGACAAACGGCGAAAAAAAACAATTAAAAATAGTCGAAAGCCAGGAAAAGCGAGCAATAGTGCTTATAATACACGGCATGGCGGAGCATATAGAGCGTTACGCACGCCTTGCGGAACGCTTTAAAGAAGCAGGCTTTATTACCGCAGGGTTTAATTTGGCAGGCCACGGCGAAGAATGCCCCAAGGAGCGCTTGGGCATGTTCGGCGAAAAAAACGGCTGGGACAATATTCTTAAAGATGTTGCCAATGCAAGGGCGCTGCTGATAAAAAAATATCCCGGCATTCCGATTATAATGCTTGGGCACAGCATGGGAAGCTTTATATTGAGATGCTATATACAAAAATATCCGGATGCTCTGCCCGACATGCTTGTGCTATGCGGTACCGGCAATATTGGCGCTCCAACGCTGTATATAGCTGCGCTTGCGGCTCGAATATTAGGATTGTTCGGCAGAAGAAATAAGGCATCGAAAACTGTTTCCAAAATGGTTTTCCCGCAGGATAAACAAGCGAAAACCGAATTCGACTGGCTTACAAGAGATGACAAAGAAGTTGAAAAATACATAAAAGACCCATTATGCGGTTTTCCATTAACAGCTGGAGCATACCGGGATTTCTTTAAAGGAATACTCATATTGACTAAGGAAAAAAATCTTGCCCCGGCAAATCCAGACATGCCTGTGTTCTTTATAGCGGGCGACAAAGACCCGGTAGGGAAAAACAACGGCGTTGAAAAAACAGCAAAACATTTTCGTTCGGCCGGCTATAAAGACGTTTCGCTTAAACTATACGCTGAAGCAAGGCATGAACTTTTTAACGAGCTTAACCGCGACAGCGTAACAAATGATGTTATATATTGGATAAATGAGCATTTGCCTAAAGAAAACTCAACAAACGGGGATAAGCCTTGATTAAAGGCATAGGCGTTGATATTTGCAGCATAAGCCGCATGGAAGAGCTTTGCATAAACCAGCGCTTTAAAGACAGAGTGTTCACAGCAAAAGAACAGCAATATGCCTGCAACAGAGGAGTGTTTAAAGCCTCCTCTCTTGCAGGAATGTTTGCTGCAAAAGAAGCGTTTTCAAAAGCTGTCGGCACCGGCATAGGCAAAGTTTCTTTTTTGGATGTGGAAGTTTTGCATGAAAACAGCGGAAAGCCAGTTGTTGCAACACATGGAAATGCTAAAAAAATATTGGAGAATATAGGAGCAAAGAATATTTTTTTAAGCATAAGCCATGAAAAAGATAATGCCGTAGCGATTGTTATTTTGGAGGACTAAATGTATATAAGTGTAAGCCCGGATTACATGAAAAAAATGGAACAAGAGGCCTTTAGGCAAGGCGAATCAGGCGAGCAGCTTATGGAAAATGCCGCCAGGGCGAGCCTTGAATACATAAAAAAAGAATACGCTGAATATATGCCGGACGCTAAGATACTAATCGTCTGCGGAGCCGGCAACAACGGCGGGGACGGCCTTGCTCTTGCAAGGCTGTTTTCGCAGGAAAAATTTAATACATATGTATATATTACAGGCGAACCAAAAACACGGGAAGCAAAAAATAATTTTGAGCGCCTTAAAAATACAAGCGCAACTATATTAGAAGAACTGCCTGATGAAAAAACTATGCAGGAGTCACATTTTTCTATAATTGTAGATGCTATATTCGGCACGGGTTTTCATGGCAAGCCTAAAGATAAAACAGCAGAAGCAATAATTAAAATAAATAAAATCGGCGCTCCCATAATTTCTTTGGATATTCCTTCAGGGGTTGAAGGGCTTACGGGCAAAACTGAAGATATATTTGTAAAGGCGGACAGCACTATAACTTTCGGAAGCCCAAAACACGGTCTTTATTTAAATCCCGACGGAGCTGCAGGGAAAATAACAACGGCAGATATCGGCCTACCTAAACATTTGCCTACAAGAGATATAGAAACAACAGACGCCGTTACTATTACCGAAACTACTGACCTTAAATTCCTTGTGCCAAAAAGAAAACCATTTGGATATAAAGGAGATTTTGGCAGAGTGCTGCTTTATGCCGGAAGCTTTGGCATGGCGGGCGCCGCCGTAGTGGCAGCTCAGGCGGCAATTAAGAGCGGCGCCGGGCTTACATATGTGCTGTGCGAAAAAGGAATAGCTGATATTTTACAAATTGCCGTGCCAAACGCTATTTGTGTAGAAAAAGCGCCGGCAAACACAAGTGTAATGGCTTTTGGCTGCGGCATAAATGAGAATGAAAAATCGTGGCTTAGTATACTAAACTTATTTGATAAAAACATACCTTCCATATGGGATGCAGGCGCTTTAAATCTCCTTGCAAAAAAGCCTATAAAATTAGGCTGCAATGCAATAATAACTCCGCATATAGGCGAAGCTGCAAGGCTTTTAGGCAAAACAAATGAAGAAATCGCAGGGGATATGTTTTCTGCAGTAAAGGACTTAAGTTTAAAATACGATTGCAATGTAATGCTTAAAGGTGTCAGCACGCTTATGTACGATGGAAAACAATGCGCCATTCAGCCTGGCGGTGTGCCTGCTCTTGCAAAAGGCGGCAGCGGCGATGCGCTTGTAGGCATTTTAGCGGCTGTTTGCGCCCAGCAAAAAGAGTTTAAACCAATGCCTGCAATGCAAGCTGCCGCCGCATGGCTTAATGCGGCCGGGAAATATGAAACGAGGCGGCAGGGCGAATATTCGCCAACTTCGCTTGATATTGTTAATTCCCTAGGCTATGCGCTGCTTGAAACACATAAAAATATAGTTTGAATGCAGGGTTAAAATAATACAGCAATTCAAAGCCCGCAAAGTCTATTTAGCTTTTCGTTGATCGTTATATTAAGAAAAAATCAATGAAAGTTTTTATTGCATTAATGTTTTGCGCAATTTGCTGCATGGGCGTTTCATTGGCAAAGGCAAACCAATGGGATATACGGGAGTACAGGGAAATATCATGCAAGGCTTATAAGACTGCTGGCTTTTCCATTCGGGCGGCACTTTAGCGCCTGACTGCTTAAAATTTTACCCTGACTGGTACTTTGGTGCAATGAACTTAGAAGAGAGTGTTTTTAATAACTTATTAAGCAAAATTGAAGATAAACAGCATATTAATTTTGATAATATTCCTCACGATAAGCTTATAATGGGAAACTGGTCGGTCGTTGAGCACAACCCTTTTGAAAACCTATATTGGAACAGCCCAAATTATGCAATTATTTTGCTCTATGACAACGGCGGAACCGCCATATACGGTTTTTCTATGGACGATGAAAATCATTTTAATTTAACAAACTGGGAGGGCGGAGACGGTTATATAAGGATGCTTTAATGCTTCAAATTTTATAATAAAATATTTTTAAAAAATATTTGACATGCCCCTTAGGGTGATTGATATATTTAATACAAGGAGGGTTAAGCATGTTGATGAACGAAGTAAGAGAAAAAACAGGTTTGAGCAGAAAAGCGGTTGAATACTACGAAGCGAAAGGACTTATAAACCCTAAAAGGGATAGCAATAATTACAGAATTTACTCTGATAAAGACATTAGTATTCTAAATAAAATATCGCTTTATAGAAAATTAGGATGCTCGATAGAAGAAATTAAAAATATAATAGACGATCAAAACCACTCACAGCTTGGGGCAATTATAAGAAAAAGAGAAATAAAAAATGAACTGGAAAATCAGAAAACACAGATTTTAAAATCTCTATTAAAGGACGAAAATATAGAAGGCTTAAAAAAGCAGTTAGATTTAATAGATAAGCAGGAAACAATGTTTTCAAAGCTCAGCGAAGCATTTCCAGGGTATTTGGGGCAGTCTTTTTTTCTTGCTTACAAGCCCTTTTTAAATGAGCAGTTAATGCCGGAGCATCAAAAATATTTTAATGATTATATAAACTTTTTGGATAATCTGCCGGACCTGCCTATATCAAGAGAAGAAGCAGAACTCATTGAACAAACAGCAAATGATATTTCTTTGTCTGCGCTTAAAAATTTAAACGCTGTCAAGATGGAAGCTGTTGATAATTATGATAAATGGTTTGAAAACAACAAAGAAATTATAACTAAATATATTGAGTACAAGCAGACCAAAGCATATAAAAATAACCCTATAATGCAAATACAGGAAAAAATAAAAAAATATTTGGAGCAAAACGGGTATTACGACATTGCTATACCTTTGATACGGCGATTCAGCCCAAAATATAACGAATACTATAAAAAAATGTTGAAGGCAAACGATAAATTGATTAAAAACGTTGAATTATAATTATCGATAACAAAAAATAAATAACACTTGCCAGCTTCACAAGAGGAGATTGCAGACGAAAAATGTTTGGGGCATTTATTAAAGCTTGTTGAAATCTAAAGAAAAAAGCTGTCGGAGCTGCCAAGGTATCTGAACAAATTTGCAGCAGTTAAAAAGTATTTTATTGTGTTTTAAGAAAAATTTTTATACAACTGTCGCACGGTGCATTGCATAGCCAGTATTTTTATTTTAGTTTGAAAGGGCATATGCAAGCAAAAAAAATGTCGCCAAGTAGTCCACGGGCTATTTGGCGACATTCTAATTTCCGCATTTTAGCAAGGAGATATTTTATCCTATTCTTGAAGAATAATTTGGAGCTTCTTTTGTAATATATATATCATGCGGATGGCTTTCTAAAAGTCCGGCGTTGGTTATGCGCATAAATTCGCTGTTATTTTGAAGCTCATATAAATTTTTTGTACCGCAGTATCCCATGGCGGAACGCAGGCCGCCGACAAGCTGGTAGACTGTTTCAGAAAGCGGGCCCTTGTACGGCACCCTGCCTTCAACGCCTTCCGGAACAAGCTTCTTTTTGCCTTCCTGGAAATATCTGTCGCTTGATCCGTTTGACTGGGACATTGCCGCCATAGACCCCATGCCTCTGTACACCTTGAAAGAACGCCCTTGGTATAATTCAGTTTCGCCGGGGCTTTCCTGAGTGCCTGCAAAAAGGCTGCCAAGCATTACAGATGAAGCGCCTGCTGCGATTGCCTTTGCAATATCGCCGGAATATTTAATGCCGCCGTCAGCTATTATTTTTATGCCAAGCTTTTCAGCTTCTTCAAAGCAGTCCGAAATGGCAGTTATCTGCGGAACGCCTATGCCTGCTACAACTCTTGTGGTGCATATGGAACCCGGGCCTATGCCTACCTTTACGCAGTCTGCGCCGGCTAAAACAAGGTCTTTAGTGGCGGAAGCCGTAGCCACGTTGCCGGCTACTATTGTTAAATCAGGATAAAGCTTGCGGACATTTTCAACCATATGTAAAACGCCTGCGCTGTGCCCGTGGGCCGTATCTATGCAGATAAGGTCCACTTTGGCATTTACAAGCGCTTCGACACGCTCAAGCGTGTCTTTAGCTATGCCTACTGCTGCACCGCAGAGCAAGCGTCCGTTTGCGTCCTTTGCGCTGTTTGGATATTTGCGCGTTTTTTCTATGTCTTTTATTGTAATAAGTCCGCGAAGATGAAAATCATCATCGACCAAAGGAAGCTTTTCTATACGGTGGGCCGCAAGTATTTTTTTTGCGTTTTCAAGCGTTATTCCTTCTTTTGCTGTAACAAGATTTTTGCTTGTCATGACATCGCCTATACGCTTAAGATCGTCCGTTTCAAAGCGCAAGTCGCGGTTTGTAATAATGCCTACAAGAGTGCCGTCTTTATCCGTAATCGGCACGCCGCTTATGCGGTAACGGCTCATAAGCTCTTTTGCATCCTGCACAAGGTTTTCAGGCGCTAAATAAAAAGGGTCTGTTATGACGCCATGTTCGCTTCTTTTCACCTTGTCCACATGAGAAGCCTGTTCTTTTATAGTCATATTTTTGTGTATTATGCCTATTCCGCCTTCTCTTGCGATGGCGATAGCCATTTCTGATTCTGTAACGGTATCCATAGCCGCTGACATTAAAGGAACGTTGAGTTTTATTTTTTCTGTAAGATGTACAGAAATATCGACTTCTTTGGGCAGCACTTCGCTTTTTTGCGGCACAAGCAATACATCGTCAAATGTAAGGCCTTCGCGTAAATTCTTGTTAAGCATTAAACCTCCTATTTTTCCTTAAAGTACAAATAAATATTCTGGTACGCATAATATAATAAAGCTGCCAAGGTAAGACAAACGCCTATCCAAAGCAATATTATATGCAATGGGAAATTTATTCTATTAAAGTATTCATAAAAAAAGCACAGCACAAGTGCTGAAAAAACCGTAAACTGCGCAGCCTTGCCTATAGCCTTGCTGTATACAACCCTGCTTTGCTTAAGAAGAAAGAGAGCACCAATAAGCATAAGCAGCTCTTTAATAAGCAGTATAAAAAAAGCCGCCGGAGGGACAATGCCTCTTTCGTAAAAGCCAAGCGCCAATACAAGCGTCATAAGTTTATCCGCGAGCGGATCTAAAAGCTTGCCAAACCATGTAATCTGGTTGTTTTTTCGGGCCAGATAGCCGTCTAAAATATCTGTGAAACCGGCTATGCAAAACACAATCAAAGCATTCATCATGCGGCCCTCATATAAAAAACGCCACACAATCGGTATGAGCAGCAAACGCAGTACAGTCAGCGCGTTAGGCACATTTGCTACCCCTTTCCACTTGTCCTTCATAAATACCTCCCATCCGCATGGGATTATACCACAAGCAACATTAATACTACAATAAAAACCCCGAGAAATTTCCTCGGGGTTGCAAAAAACAGTTTAATGCTGCTGTACCTTTATAGTAAAGCCGTCGCGATCATCCGTATCTATCAACAGCGTGTCGCCAGGCGAAAGGTTTCCTTCTATTATTTTTCTAGCAATAATAGTTTCAATTTCACTTTGTATAAGGCGTTTCATAGGCCTGGCACCGTAGTTTACATTATATCCTTGCTCCATAAGCCTGTTTATTGCATTTTCGGAAACTGAAAGGTTTAGTTCCTTGTCTTTAACACGCAGCTTTAATTTATCAAGCAGCAGGTTAATAATTTGCCGTATGTTGTCTTTGGACAGAGGTGTAAAGAAAACTATATCGTCTATACGGTTCAAAAATTCCGGACGGAAAGTTGCGCGCAGCTGTCTTTGAACGCTGTCTTTAGCATGCTGCGAAATGCTTCCGTCTGATTGAATACCGTCCAAAATATCGGAGGAGCCTAAGTTGCTCGTCATAATAAGAATGGTATTGGTAAAGTCCACAGTGCGCCCTTGACTGTCTGTAATCCGGCCGTCGTCAAGCACTTGTAAAAGTATATTGAACACATCGGGGTGAGCTTTTTCTATCTCATCAAAGAGCACCACAGAATATGGCTTTCTTCTAACTGCTTCTGTAAGCTGGCCGCCTTCTTCATAGCCGACATAGCCCGGAGGCGCTCCAATTAAGCGGCTTACAGAGAATTTCTCCATGTATTCGCTCATATCAATACGAACCATCATGTGTTCGTCATCAAACAGGTATTCCGCCAGTGTCTTTGCCAGCTCTGTTTTGCCTACGCCGGTAGGGCCTAAGAACATGAAGCTTCCTATGGGCCTATGTTCATCAGAAAGACCGGCTCTTGAACGCAATATGGCTTCAGATACAAGCTTAACCGCTTCTTCCTGGCCAACTACACGCTTGTGCAGATGCTTTGGCAGCTCCAACAGCTTTTCTCTTTCGCTTTCAACGAGCTTTACTACCGGTATGCCGGTCCATCTTGCGACTATGCCCGCAATTTCTTCTTCTGTTACTTTGTTGCGCAGGTATGTAGTTTTTTCGCGTGATGCAGGGTCTTCTTCAAGCTTTTCAAGCTCCTGCTTCAGCTTTGGCAGTTCACCGTATTTAAGCTCGGCAGCTTTGTTAAGGTCGTAATTTCTTTCGGCGGAAGCAATTTCAGCATTAACTTTTTCTATTTCTTCGCGCAGTTTCTGAACTTTGCCTATTTCTTGCTTCTCGTTTTCCCATTTAGCGCGCATTTGCTTATATTCGCTCTTCAAGCCGCTAAGCTCTTCCTGCAAATCTTTAAGCCGTGCCATAGATAAATTATCTTCTTCTTTTTTTAATGCCGCTTCTTCTATTTCAAGCTGCATAATTTTGCGGCGCACGCTGTCAAGCTCGCTTGGCATGGAATCCATCTCCGTACGCACAAGGGCGCAGGCTTCATCCACCAAGTCTATTGCCTTATCAGGCAAAAAACGGTCCGTAATATATCTGTTTGAAAGCGTTGCAGCGGCTATTAAAGCATTATCCTGTATCTTTACGCCATGGAATACTTCATAGCGTTCGCGTATGCCGCGCAGTATGGAAATGGTGTCTTCCACTGTGGGTTCGTCCACTAAAACCGGCTGGAAACGCCTTTCCAAAGCTGCGTCTTTTTCTATGTATTGGCGGTATTCGTTCAAGGTTGTAGCGCCTATGCAGTGCAGTTCGCCCCTTGCAAGCATGGGCTTTAAAAGGTTGCCTGCATCCATGCTGCCTTCGGTTTTGCCAGCACCTACTATGGTGTGAAGCTCATCTATAAACATCAATATTTGACCGTCGCTGTTTTTAACTTCTGCCAAAACAGCCTTAAGGCGCTCTTCAAATTCGCCTCTAAACTTGGCTCCCGCAATTAAAGCCCCCATATCTAAGGAATATATAGTCTTATTTTTAAGGGCTTCAGGCACATCGCCTCGAACAATACGCTGCGCAAGTCCTTCAGCTATTGCAGTTTTGCCAACACCCGGTTCGCCTATTAAAACAGGGTTGTTTTTGGTTTTTCTGCTCAGTATGCGTATTACATCTCGTATTTCATCATCCCTGCCTATAACGGGATCAAGCTTTTGCTCTTTTGCTAACTTGGTTAAATCCGTACCGTATTTGGCAAGAGAATCGTAAGTGCCTTCAGGGCTGTCGCTTGTTACCCTTGTCTGCCCGCGTACAGAGGAAAGGGCGGATAAAAAAGCATCCTTTGTTATATTAAACCGGTTAAATAAAGACTTTACATTCGCATCGGCATAATCCAGCAAAGCCAGGAAAATATGTTCAACCGAAATATATTCGTCTTTCATTTGGAGTGCGGTATTTTGAGCTTCCCTTAAAACTTTATCTAAGTTTTGGGAAACATAAATTTTGTCCTTTTCCTGCGCGCTTACACGGACCTTGGGGAGTCTTTCTATTTCGCGAAGGGAGCTTTCGCGAAGTCCTTCCGCATTTTTCCCCATTTTTCTGAGCAGCTGCGGTATTAGCTCTTCGCTGTTTTTAAGCAGAGCACTTAAAATATGGCAGCTTTCTAATGTTTGATTTCCATGTTCCGAAGCTAAATTCTGCGCTCTCTGCAGCGCTTCTAAACTTTTTTGTGTATATTGTAAATTACTCATAATTCCTCCTTTATAAGGCCAGTTACTGACCTTCTCTGACCTTTGATATAATTATATCATATAGGCGCTGTATGTCAATAGATAGAAGAAATAAAATGGCAAGTATTGTTATGGTGCCGGACTTTTGACAAACAAACATCAGCTTGTTATAATCGCTCCGCTGATACCCTTTCGGGGTCAGACATTATATTTATTTAAATTGTCGTCAGGTATCCTGAGGAACTTGAACGGAGGAAATTATGAACAAAACACGTAAACTAACTATAAGCGCACTTATATGCGGGCTTATTCTTCTTTTTGGGCTTACTCCCGTAGGGCTTATACCGCTTGGTTTTATAAATGTGACCACATTATGCCTGCCCGTTATTATAGGCACATTAGCAATGGGCATAAAAACCGGTATGCTATATGGGTTTTTATTCGGAACCGCAAGCCTTATGAGTATGTTAGGGCTTGGCATGACGCCGCCAAGCACATTAGCTGCAAATTTGTTCGCAAGTTCGCCTGTAGGCGCTATTATTATGTGCTATGTTCCGCGCTTTGCTGTGCCATATGTAGCATGGAAGGTTTATGGAGGCAAAGAAAAGCGCATAAATTTCGCTGCTCCTGCAGCATCTTTTACAAATACAGTGCTTTATTTAGGGCTAATGTGGCTATTTTACGCTTTAGCGGGTCTTGATACAGCGCC
>JBMNUE010000052.1:0-11736 GCA_050946095.1 Christensenellales bacterium | reverse complement strand
CAACTTCAAAGCCTGTTAAACCGCTGAAATTGGAAAGCGGCTCGTCCCAGTCGAATTCTACCGGGTTTTCATCGTACAGATGCAGGTACAGCTTTTTAACGCCGAATGCGCCGTAAAGTTCTGCGCTCTCGGAATATTTTTCGGGGTCTAAAGCCGTGTCAAAAGCCATAAGAGCCGCATCTGCGCACATTCTGTGCATGCCATGGCCGTATTCGCCGTTTATGTCGTGCGTGAAAACGGCGTCCGGCTTATACTTGCGGAAAAGCCCCACAACATAGCCGCGCACCTTGCTTTTGCCGAAATATTTGTAGGCGTCGTTAAGCTTGTTGGACCATTTATCGGGGAAAGGGCCGAACTCTGGGTATGTTTTAAGGCCTGCCGTCCAAAGCGCATTAAGCAGTTCGCTTTTTCTCAGCTTGTTTGACGGCGTTATAACTGCGGCGACAACATCCTGGCCCAATTCTCCTGCAAAGGTGGGGATAACTCCCCCTAAAAACAGCATTTCGTCATCCGGGTGGGCGAAAAGCGCTAAAACATCGTTCTTTTGCTTGGGCTCTTCCCAAACCTGCACATAGCGCGGCAAATCGCCTTGCGTAAATAAAAACAGCTCCTTTATGGCGAACCATTCTTTTTTATTGTTTACGGGTTCTATGCGAAGCTGCGTAGCGCCGTTAAGCGGTATAAACTGGTGCAGGTAGCGGCTGTCTACAATGCGCGTTTCAGTTTCAAAGTTGGCGGTGTACTCTGTAAGCGTCCACTGCTTGGGGTCGTCGTCAAAGCATATATACATGCCGTAAACGGGTTCCTTAAGGCTTATGCTTAAGCCGCGCGTTTTAAAGCGCGTGTCGTAGTCCCTATCTAAAAGCCTGAAAAGGTTTTTAGCGTTGCTGTCCGGGGTGAACACGGCGCTGTCGCTTATTTCCCTTGCGTCATTTTCTTTTGGGGCGTTAATGATGTCGTAGTATGGCATGCCTTCCTGCGCAAAGACGGCATTGGCTATTATAAGCAGCAATATAAAACAAGTTAAAGCTTTTTTCATTTAAACCTCTCTAAACTATTGTGCTGAGCGCCAGCAGGTATTGAGCTGCATAGTAAAGCGATATGCAGGCTATTTCGTTTGTTTTGCCTGTTCCTTTCACTATTCTAAGGCCTATAAGGCTGTCTGATACTGCAAACAAAAAGGCGCCCGCCGCCGCCAGCGGCTCTGTAAAAAGCGCCTGCGACAGCATGAAATTTAAAACCAAGGTATACGCCATAATAGGGGCGATGTTTTTATCCGTGCGCTTTTTTGCCCATAGGAATAAAACATAGGCAAGCAGAGCTAGCAGCACAAAGATAAAAACGGACGCCCATTTAAGCGAGCCTTTAGTTATAAAAGCGGCTATATAAAAAACATGCCCCAGAGTGAATACAAAAGCGCCTAAAGCAAAATATCGCTCAAGCAGCATATCCGCCAAGGCGCATATAAACAGCGCAATGCAAACTAAATATGCATATGCGCCTGCGTATTTTACAGCGCTGTATAGGGCGAGCCCGCCCGCAACACAGGTGGTCGCCCCCTTTAACAGCGTGGTCTTTTTGGTTGGCTTTTTTATTTGCAAATCCTTTTTCTTGTAGCTTATGCCAAGAATCAGCATAAGCGCAAAAGCCGCAATGCCTGCGTACATATTTTGCTCCTCCGTTTAATTCATCAGCTGCATGGCTTGCTCCAGTGTGGGCATAGCGCCCTGCGCGCCTGCCTTTGTTGTGGAAAGAGCGCCTACTGCGTTTGCAAAGCGCAGGCATTTTTCAATGCTCCATTTTTTGCTCATGGCGTAGGCAAGCCCTGCGTTAAAGCTGTCGCCTGCGGCGGTTGTGTCAACGGCGTTTACTTTAAAGCCTTCCTGGTATATAGAGTGCATGGAATCAACATAAAGGCATCCTTTTGAGCCAAGCTTTGCCACAACTGTCTTTACACCGCGGCTTAAAAGCTGCTTTGCGGCCTTTTCCGCGTCCGCCAAGCTGCCTATGGGAAGCCCGGTGAGCAGGCGCAGCTCGCTTTCGTTTGGCGTAATAATGCTTATATCGCTTAAAAAGCTGTCATTTAAAGGCACTGCGGGAGCAGGGTCCAGTATTACCGTTGAGCCTGCAGCGCTTGCGTACTTTGCCGCCTGCTGGCAGGAATAGAAAGGTATTTCAAGCTGCAAAAGCGTAAACTCCGGCGTTTCGCTTGCCTGCTGCGCTTTGTTAATAAAGTCGTATTCGCAAAGCGCGTTGGCGCCTGCCGCCAGAGCTATCCTGTTTTCGCCGTCCTTGCTTACTTCTATTATGGCAACGCCCGTTGATGCTTCATCCGTCTTTTCTATGAACTTAGTATCAACGCCCAGCTCTTTAAATGTCTTAAGGTACAGGTCTGCATAGCTGTCGTTTCCAAGCTTTCCTACAAACTGCACGGAAGCTCCTAATTTTGCGAGCGCCACGGCTTGGTTGCCGCCCTTGCCGCCTAAATAGGTTTTGAAGTCTTCGCCTGTAATGGTTTCGCCCGCCGCATGAAAACGCGGGAGCAGTATTGTTAGATCTATGTTTAAGGAGCCTATTACCTGAAAAACGCTCATTGCACAGCCTCCAGTTTAACGGGGCTTTCCAAGCTTCCGCTGCCGGATATAGCTTCCACCCGGTCTAATTTAAGCCATATAACGGGCATTATGCCAAGGTCCGGCGATTCTACGCCTATAAAGCCTACGCTTCCGTCAACCTTGGTGCTGCGGTTCGCATGCTTTTTGGAGGATTCGGTCCTCGTCCATATGGGGCTGTATTTCCTTGATGAATACTTAAACAAACCGTTGTTTAAGGCGTAGGCAGTGCCTATAAACTTGCAGCGGTCGCCGTTATCTTTGAAGCCGTAGTCCTTGTTGCGTATATCATCGGCGGATGGCAAGGACACCATGCCAAGTTCCGTTTCAAGCATGGCGTTTTGCTCGCTTTCAGTAAAAGCCGCGTTCAAAAATTCGCCGTTTAGCAAAGCGTTTAACTCGCTCTTTGCAAAGCCCGGGTAGTTGCGCTGGTCGCCATGCACGCGGGCGGCAAAGAGGATCTGCTCGCTCATAAGGTAGGCTGTATTGTCTTTAACTTCTAAAACTTTCCAGCGTATGGGCAATACTTCGCCCGCAGCGCCCTGGGGGTAGGAGCCAAACTGCACTATTTCCTGCGGCGAAAGCTGAACCAATGCCCGCACTTTAGCAAACCCTGAAACAGCGCTTGCCAGGCACAGCGCAGATAATAAAAATACAATAAACTTTTTCATAAGCTTCTTTAAGCACTCCCTCTTTATTTTTAGTTAAGTATAGCAAAATAAGCCGAGTTTTACAAGGAAGGAGGGGCAGAAGCGGCGTGCTTAATGTTTAAGTTTTAATAGTTGCTTGAATATTATTGCAAAAGATATTTTGAATTCTTTAACAGCGGCGAAGATTTGTAAAAAAATAATTAAAGAAATTACTTAAGAGCGGCAAAGCAAAGCCCCCGAAAATCAGGGGCAAAATAAATTTTTTAGATTAAATGTTTTAACAAAACTTATGATGTTTTCTTGTTAAAACTGCGCGTTGCCTACTGTGCGGGGGTAGGGGAGGACGTCTCTTATATTGCTCATGCCGGTTATGTACATAACAAGGCGCTCAAAGCCTATGCCGAAGCCGCCGTGCTTTACTGTGCCAAAGCGCCTTAAGGAGTTGTACCAGCTGTAGCTTTCCTCGTCCAAATTAAGCTCTTTAATGCGCTGCTCAAGCTTATCCATGCGCTCTTCGCGCTGGCTGCCGCCTATAAGTTCGCCTATGCCGGGAACCAGCAGGTCCACCGCAGCGACGGTTTTGCCGTCGTCGTTTTGGCGCATATAGAAGGCTTTTATATCCTTTGGATAATCGTATACAAACACGGGAGCCTTAAAATGCTTTTCGGTTAGATAGCGCTCATGCTCCGTCTGAAGATCTATGCCCCATTTTACGGGATAGTCAAACTTTTGGCTGGCTTTTGTCAATATGTCTATGGCGTCCGTGTAGGAAAGGCGTATAAAGTCGGCCTCCGCCACTTTTTGAAGGCGTTCTATAAGCCCTTTTTCTACGAACTTATTCAAAAACTCCATTTCGCTTTTGCCAAGCTCAAGCGCTTTTTTAATTATATAGCGCAGCATGTCTTCTTCCAAATCTATAACGTCTTTTAAGTCCGCAAAGGCGATTTCGGGCTCTATCATCCAAAATTCCGCAGCGTGGCGCGGCGTGTTCGAATGCTCCGCCCTGAATGTCGGTCCAAAGGTGTATACTTTTCCAAAAGCCATGCAGAAGGCTTCCACGTTTAACTGCCCGGAAACCGTAAGGTTTGCGCGCTTGCCGAAAAAATCTTTGCCGTAGTCTACCTTGCCATCTTCCGTTTTAGGCAGATTATCCATGGGCATGGTCGTTACTTCAAACATTTCTCCTGCGCCTTCAGCGTCCGAAGTGGTTATTATCGGCGTATGCACATATACAAAGCCGCGCTCGCCCAAATACTGGTGTATTATAAGGCTTAAAAGGGAACGCAAGCGGAAAACCGCATAAAAGGTGTTGGTGCGCGGGCGCAGGTGCGGTATTGTGCGCAGATATTCAAAGCTGTGGCGCTTTTTCTGCAGCGGGTAATCCCCGTCCGCTAAACCCAATACGCTTATTTTCTGCGCTTCTACTTCAAAGGGCTGCTTCATTCCGGGAGTCAGCTTAAAAACGCCTTCAACCTGCACGCTGCTGCCGGTGCTTATTTTAGCCACTTCTTCAAAGTTGGAGAGCGTGCTTGGCGCAACGACCTGCAGGTTTTCAAAGCAGGAGCCGTCGTTAAGCTCTAAAAAGCACAGGTTTTTAGAGCCGCGGTTTGTTTTTACCCAGCCGTTTACTGTAAGCGTTTCCTGGGGTTTCAGGGGGGATTTAAAAAGTGAAGCTATCTGCATATTTTCTCCTATCTAATGATCATATCTCTTGCTAAAAATGCGGAACCTATAATGCCTGCGTCGTTGCCGAGCGTTGCTAGGCGAACTTCCGCAAAAGGCATGGCTTTAAACATAAGGTAATGGGGTATTTTTTCCGTTATGGAATTCAGCAGGAACTCTCCCGCGTGGCTTACGCCGCCGCCTAAGACTATCATCTCGGGGTCTAAAAAGGAAACTACGGTGTTTAGGGCAAGGGCCAAATACCTGGTGTAGCGGTTGAACAGCATGAGCGAAAGCGAGTCCCCGTCCTTGGCGGAATCTATTATAATTTTTGCGTTGAGCATTTCGAGCTTGCCGTCCACCCTTTTGCTTATGTCGCAGCCGGGGTGGGCTAAGCATATTTCCTTTGCCATGCGTATTAGAGCCGTGGCGCTGCAGTAGCGCTCAAGGCAGCCTTCCTTGCCGCAGGTGCAGGGTTCCCCGTCTATAACCATGGTTAGATGCCCAAGCTCGCTTGCAACGCCGTGCGCGCCGGTCCAAGGCTTGCCGTCTATTATTATGCCGCCGCCAACCCCGGTGCCTAAGGTTAAAAACACGCTGGATTTGCAGCCGCGGCTTACGCCTATGGCATTTTCTGCAAAGCCCGCAACGGTTGCGTCGTTTTCTATCCAAACGGGTTTATTGATATATTTTTGCAGCTCGCGGCGCAGGGGCTCGTCCTTCCAAAAAAGGTTGGTGCAAAAAATGACATCGCCTTTTTCGTTGTCCGCGATCCCCGGGATTCCTATGCCTATGCACGCTATATCATCTAACGGCACGCCGCTTTTATCAAGCGCTTTGCTGGCTATTGCGCCCATATCCGCAATAATGCTTTCAAAGGGCCTGCCCGGCATAGTTGCAGTTTCCGCCTTTGCGCGTATTGCGCCTTTTTCGTCTACAACGCCCGCCGCCATATGCGTGCCGCCTACATCTATGCCTATATATTTCATATGCCGTCCTCTTCCCTTTCTGCGCAGCTGCGCAACATCATATCGTTTAAACGCTTGTCCAGCTCGCGCGCAGCGGAGTAGCCCATGTTTCTAAGGCTGTAGTTGCGCGCTGCGACTTCTATAATGATACTTAGGTTCCGCCCGGGGCGAACGGGTATAACGAGATGGGGTATCTTGACGCCTAAAATATTCGTGTACTCTCTTTCAAGCCCCAAGCGGTCGTATTCTTTTTTTTCAACCCAGTTTTCAAGGTGCACCTGCATATTTACCGCCTTGTTCAAAAGCACGCTCCCTACGCCAAACATCTGCCGAATATCTATTATGCCGATGCCTCTAAGCTCCATAAAGTGGCGGACCGTCGGGGGCGCTTCCCCTATGAGGCGGTTGTCCGCAACGCGGCGTATGTTGACCACATCGTCCGCTACAAGCTGGTGCCCTCTGGTTACAAGCTCCAAGGCGCTTTCGGACTTGCCGACGCCGCTTTCGCCTGTTATAAGCACGCCCACGCCGTAAATATCCACAAGGACCGCATGCATGGTGATTTGGGGAGCCAAGGCTTTGTTTAAATACAGTATGGCCTCAACTATAAATTTGGTGGTGGCTTGGGATGAGCCGTAAACCACCACGTTGCGTTCGCTCGCGTAGCGCAAAAAATCTTCAGGCGGGGCATAGCCGCGGCATACTATTACGCAGGGTATCGAGTAGGAAAAGAACTTGCGCAGGCGATACTCCCGCTCCTTATCGCTAAGGGAAGCAAGGTATGCCATCTCCACATTGCCGAAAACCTGCGGACGGTTGAACGCAAAGTGCTCGTAAAAATCAACAAGCTCAAGGCCCGGGCGGTTGATCTCCGCGCTTTGTATGTCCCACTCTTTAACAGTCGAGGGCGACAGTACGGTTAAATTAAGTTCTTCTGCAAACCTGTCGGCATTGACCAATGTCCACACCTCCCAAAATAATTAAAATTATTATACCTTTTTTAAGTTATATTAGCAACGGCATAAAAAAACCCGCAGACTAATCTGCGGGAAAAGAAAGGGGAGAAAAATCAGTAGTTTTGGGCCATGAGTTCAAAGTAGGCTCTCGGGTGCTTGCACGCCGGGCAAACCTGGGGAGCTTCCTCGCCCTCGAATATGTAGCCGCAGTTGCGGCAGTGCCAATATTCTTTTTTGTCGCTCTTGAAGACTACGCCTTTTTCAAGGTTCTCTCTTAAAGCGTTGTAGCGTTTTTCGTGCTGGTATTCAACTTTCGCCACTTCTCTAAACTGCTCTGCCAAGTCCTTAAAGCCTTCTTTTTCGGCTGTTTCGGCAAAGCCCTTGTACATTTCTGTCCACTCGTAGTGTTCGCCTTCCGCCGCGGCTTTGAGGTTTTCAATGGTATCGCCAGGCGTTTTGCCGTTTTTAAGACCGCCTAAAGCCTTAAACCAGAGCTTGGCGTGCTCTTTCTCGTTTAGTGCGGTTTCCGCAAATATGCCTGCTATTTGCTCGTAGCCTTCTTTTTTAGCGGCTGAAGCAAAAAAGTCGTACTTATTGCGCGCCTTGCTTTCGCCTGCGAACGCTTCCTGCAAGTTTTTCTCTGTTTGACTGCCTTTTAAGTCCATTATTTGTTCCTCCTTTAATTTATGCAATATTCATGAGTATGGATACCAAGGTACCGCCTACAATAACAACCGCCAGCAAAACACTGACGAAACGAATAAGAAAGTTTTTCTTGATGGATTTCTTCTTTGAACGTGCTGTCAATGCAATCTCCTTAATACTTATGATACGGTCTGTATTATACAAATTATCGCAGGCTTTGTCAAAGAAAAATACCAAAAATCACAAACTTAATGCAAGTTTTTCGAGTTCGAATGCTATCATACCCTTTGCATAGGCTTTTAAACAGTTCGCAGTGTAAAAGGAAGAAAAATAGACAAAATATAACAGAGCGCAGATAAATTATTGTGTAGACAAAGTGCTATTTATGTGGTTCGGGGGGAAAACGCTATGAGAGCAATTTCAAAAAGCCTCCGCAATTTTAAAAAGCCTTCTGTTATAAGAATGCAGGGCTTATAAGCTGCGCATTATCTGTATTTTTGATATGAGGAATTAAGGCTTCAAAACGAAAAGGCGTGCGATAAAGCGTCCAAGGATAACTTGTCGGCAGGACATATTGCAGGAAGCCCAACTATTTAAGTTTTTTTATAACAAATCAAGCTTTTGTTTGAGCGCATAGAAAATGCATTCCTACATTAAATATACAACCAAATGCACAGAAAATATACGGAAAAATGCATAGAATAAAAAGCATAGCAGGTTTTTTGTTTAGAAACTTATAAAACCTGCGTTTTTCTATTTCCGCCGCATTTTTATAATAAATTTAATTTAGAATCAAGCGGGCGCAAAACCCTTAAAAGCATTTGACAATCTTGCTTAATATGTGATAACATATGACGGTTGCCACTTTGCCGGCTTATTAAGGTACGGCTAACCCAATTTGGCAATGCCCAGTTACTATGCGTCCCCATGGGTTGAAGGGGAAGGGCATAGGAGGAAGCTTTTAAGGGTTTCCGATTAAATTTCAGGAGGTGTTTCCGTGCCCACGATCAATCAGCTGATACGCAAGGGAAGGAAAAAACAACTAAAGAAGTCAGACGCGCCCATTTTGCAGGGCTGTCCGCAAAGACGCGGCGTTTGCTTGAGCGTTAAAACTACAACGCCCAAGAAGCCTAACTCCGCTCTGCGTAAAATAGCCAGGATAAGGCTTACCAACCAGTATGAAGGCACATGCTACATACCCGGTATAGGCCATAACCTGCAGGAGCACTCCGTTGTGCTTATACGCGGCGGCCGTGTGCGCGACCTGCCCGGCGTTCGCTATCACGTAATACGCGGTGCGCTGGATACGGCAGGCGTCGACAAGCGTATGCAGGGCCGTTCACTCTACGGCGCAAAGCGCCCCAAGAAATAAGAGCATGCTTTTTGGCAGGGCCTGCCCAACAATTAGAGAGGAACGCTCTTAACGGGAAAGGCTTATTGTGCGTTTGCTGGCACAGCCTAAAAAGCTGCAATCTTAATTAAGGAGGATTTGTAATGCCCCGCAGAGGCTATGTATCAAAAAGAGAAGTGCTGCCGGATCCTTTATACGGCACCACAGTTGTAACAAAGTTAATAAACCAGATAATGTTAGACGGCAAGCGCGGTGTGGCGCAGAAAATATGCTACACTGCATTTGACACTATAAAAGAAAAGACCGGCAAAGAGCCGCAGGATGTATTCCAAGAGGCCATGAACAACGTAAAGCCTCAGCTTGAAGTAAAGGCAAGGCGCGTAGGCGGAGCTACCTACCAAGTGCCTATGGAAATACGCGAAGAGCGCAAGCAGACGCTTGCTTTGCGCTGGATAGTGCAGTTCAGCCGCGCAAGGTCTGAGCGCACTATGAGCGACCGCCTTGCAAACGAGCTTATGGAAGCAGCGAACAATTCCGGCAACGCAGTGCGCAGGAAAGAAGAAATGCACCGTATGGCGGAAGCCAACAAGGCGTTTGCGCATTACCGCTGGTAATATAAAAAAGAAAGTTAGGACAGCAGCAGGCTGTCAATGGAGGAGAAAAACTGCATGGTAAGAGAACACCCGCTCGATAAAATACGCAACATAGGCATAATGGCCCACATCGATGCAGGTAAGACAACCACAACAGAGCGTATTCTTTACTATACAGGCAGAGTATACCGTCTTGGCGAAACGCACGAGGGTGCCGCCACTATGGACTGGATGAGCCAGGAAAAAGAACGCGGCATCACCATTACTTCCGCCGCAACAAGCTGCCAGTGGAAGGGGCACACGATAAATATTATCGATACCCCGGGCCATGTGGACTTTACTGTGGAAGTGGAGCGCAGCCTTCGCGTTTTAGACGGCGCGGTTGCAGTTTTTTGTGCTAAGGGCGGCGTTGAACCGCAAAGCGAGATGGTCTGGAAACAGGCGGCAACCTACAAAGTGCCGCGCATGGCCTACGTAAACAAGATGGATATTATAGGGGCGGACTTTTTCCGCGCAGTCGACATGATGAAAACCCGTCTGCACGCCAACGCCGTTCCCATACAGCTGCCTATAGGCAAGGAAGCCGACTTTAAAGGCATAGTGGACCTTATCCGAATGAAAGCGGAAGTCTACTATGACGACTTAGGCAAGGATATCCGCGAGGAAGAAATTCCGGAAAACATGAGGGAACTGGCAGAGCAGTACCGCAGCAACATGATAGAATCCGTAGCGGAACTGGACGACGACCTTATGAACAAATACTTGGAAGGCGAAGAAATAACGCAGCAGGAAATAAAGGCTGCTATACGCAAGGCGACAACGGCCTGCCATATGACGCCCGTTCTTTGCGGAACAAGCTACCGCAACAAGGGAGTGCAGCCGCTGCTTGACGCCATTACGGATTATATGCCTTCGCCTCTTGATGTGGCCGCCGTAAAAGGCGTAGACCCAAAAAACAGCGAAATACAGTTAGAGCGCCGTCCTTCGGACGACGAACCTTTCTCGGCTCTTGCTTTTAAGATAGCCGTAGACCCGTTCGTAGGCAAGCTTGCGTTCTTCAGAGTGTATTCCGGAATGCTTGAAACAAACAGCTACGTACTCAATTCAACCAAGGGCAAGCGCGAACGCTTCAGCAGGATTTTGCGCATGCATGCAAACCACCGCGAGGATATAGCGGGCGTATGCACGGGCGATATATGCGCCGCGGTAGGCCTTAAGGATACCACCACGGGCGATACGCTGTGCGACGAAAAAAATCCCATAATACTTGAAAATATGGAGTTTCCGGAGCCCGTTATACGCGTCGCAATAGAACCTAAAACCAAGGTCGGCCAAGAAAAAATGAGCATGGCGCTCGCTCGCCTTGCGGAAGAAGACCCGACCTTCAAAACCTATACGGATGAGCAGACCGGCCAAACCATAATAGCCGGCATGGGCGAGCTTCACTTGGAAATAATAGTGGACCGCCTGATGCGCGAGTTTAAGGTGGAAGCCACAGTCGGCAAGCCGCAGGTTGCCTACAAAGAAACCATACGCCAGGCCGCGAAAGCCGAAGGACGCTATGTGCGCCAGACGGGCGGCCACGGACAGTACGGCCATTGCGTTATCGAGATCGAGCCCGCGGAGCCGGGTTCGGGCTATCAATTCGAAAACAAGATCGTCGGCGGCGTAATACCCAAGGAATTCATCGCCCCTGTGGATCAGGGAATAAGGGAAGCGGCTATGTCGGGACCGCTTGGCGGCTATGAAGTTGTGGACTTTAAAGCTACGCTGCTTGACGGTTCCTACCACGAAGTAGACTCTTCGGAAATGGCATACAAGATAGCAGGCTCCATGGCGTTTAAAGAAGCCATTAAAAAAGCCAAGTCTGTGCTGCTTGAGCCTATGATGAAAGTAGAAGTAATAGTTCCCGATCAGTACTTAGGCGATGTAATAGGCGATATCAATTCCCGCCGCGGCAAGATTGACAGAATGGAAGCAAGACAGCACGACCAAGTGATAGACGCTTTCGTGCCGCTCAGCTCCATGTTCGGCTATGCGACAGACCTGCGCTCTAAAACCCAGGGCAGAGGCATGTTCACAATGGTGTTTGACCACTTTGAAGAAGTGCCAAGAAGCATAGCGGAAAAATTATTAGGCAAATAATTATAAACATAATTCATTGGAGGAAAGATTATGGCAAAAGCAAAATATGAACGCACAAAACCCCATGTAAACATCGGAACCATCGGGCACGTTGACCACGGCAAGACAACGCTTACAGCGGCAATCACCCTGGTGCTTGCCAAAGGCGGCCATG
>JBMNUE010000051.1:0-11849 GCA_050946095.1 Christensenellales bacterium | reverse complement strand
GGAGGCATATTTTTTGTGAGGGAAAAAATGGCAAATGAATATTTTAAAAGTGAACAAAGTAATGCTAACCAAGTTTCTTCACCACCACCACAACCCCAATCAAACAAAAAAAGAAAAGGACTAATATTTTTAGCGGCAATAATTGTTTTTGTTGGTTTATGTCTAGGTTTATATTTCGGTACAAAGCTAGATATTTTTCTTATTATTATGATTATTGTTCTATTTTTGCTATTCCCTGCTTTAATTATTTATCTTTGTTCTAAAATTAAATTTTTGAACAAACTCGGCGTTGTTCTGCTTTGTTATTTGTGCGGCATTATTGTGGGCAACATAGGGATCCTTCCCGAAGCTTTTACAGGTAGCGTACAATCAACAATGCAGGACATAAGCGTATGTATTGCTCTGCCGCTATTACTATTTTCGCTTAATGTCAAGAAATGGGTCAAGATGGCAAAGTCAGGCTTGTTATGTATGCTTATGGCGATACTTTCAATAGTTATCGTTACCTTTGTGTTATTCCTAATCTTTGGAATGTCCGACAAGTCCGCTCAACTTTCAGGACTTGCTACAGGTGTTTATACGGGGGGAACTCCCAATATTGCCGCTATCTACAAGGGTATTGGCGTTTCTACAAATGACTACATACTTTTTAATACATACGATACTGTTCTTTCCATTCTGTATATTATTTTCTTAACTTCTATTGCTCGAACTATTTTATTAAAAGTATTCCGTATGAGACCATATAAATCACCTGAAAACAAAACCACAAATAGTTTGGATGAAAGCGCTTTTGATGAATCCATTAACGCTTATTCCGGCATATTTAAAAAGGATGTTCTACCACAGCTAATTGGTTGTTTTGTCCTTGCTGCAGCCATTTTAGGAGTAGCTTATGTGGTGGGTGACTTTTTCGGCAGTTATGCTACTGCGGTGACTATTTTATTAATAACTACTGGCGGCATTGCGTTTAGTTTTATCAAAAAAATTAGGGAAACAAAAAAGACTTTTCAACTTGGTATGTACATAATTTATGTTTTCTGCTTTACCGTTGCCTCAATGGCAGATGTTAGCGCTCTTATTAATATTGATTGGATTATTTTCGCTTATGTGGCTATTGCTATTTTCGGTAGTTTTACATTACATGCTATACTATGCAAATTAATAAAAATTGATACCGATACAATGATTATTGTATCAACCTCTGCGATATGTTCGCCGCCGTTTGTCCCCGTTGTCGCAAACGGATTAAAAAACCGTGATGTTTTGATTACCGGCTTAATCACTGGAATTATTGGTTATGCCATAGGTAATTACATTGGCATAGGTATTTATTATTTATACACATTGTTCATTTGATTAAATTTTTTTGGAGGAAAAGATGAAATATATTCCCGACAAAGGCAGACCATTTGATGAAATATTATCTGACCTTGAAACTTTTGGTTT
Source organism: Christensenellales bacterium (assembly GCA_050946095.1). Classification (GTDB taxonomy): domain Bacteria; phylum Bacillota; class Clostridia; order Christensenellales; family Aristaeellaceae; genus DTU024. Next base: position 10,400 of record JBMNUE010000051.1, on the reverse strand, counting down.
AGACGACCCTTCTTACAAGGAAGCAAGAACGTGGAGTCTTGTTTATTATTTAAACGCAGAATATACAGAATTTCTGCAAAACGCTTACGGCAAATATTTTTCAGCAAACGGACTTAATCCAACAGCATTCTTAAGCTTAAAAAGATTGGAAAAAGACATTTTACGCTATACTGCGGAACTTTTGCACGTTGACGAGAACGCCGCAGGCGTGGTAACTTCTTGCGGAACAGAAAGCTGTATGCTTGCAGTAAAAACTTATCGTGACATAGGACGCAAAAAAGGTATTAAAAAACCAGAGATGATTTTGCCCGACACTGCTCATGTGGCATGGGATAAGGGCGCAGAATATTTTAATGTAAAAATACGCCGCGCCTCGCTTGCTGAAGATATGGCGGTTGATATTAACGCTGTAGAAAAAATGATAAATAAGAACACTGTGATGATACTTGGCTCATCACCTGAATATCCCCATGGCATAATCGATCCCATTGAAGAGCTTGGGGAACTTGCGCAAAAATATAATGTGCCTTTACATGTTGACGCATGTGTAGGCGGATATATTCTACCCTATTTAGAAAAACTGGGAGTATCTCTTCCAAAATGGGATTTTCGTGTTCCCGGAGTAACCTCTATGACTGCCGATATCCACAAATACGGTTATGCCGCAAAAGGCGCTTCCTGTATTCTCTATAGAGATTTGCAAACCTTTAAGCATCAAGTTTTTGTACAACAAGATTGGCCGGGAGGAATATTTGCCTCCCCTGCTTTTCTAGGAACTCGTCCCGGTGGCGCTTACGCAGCTGCTTGGGCGGCTATTCAAGCAAATGGGATTGAAGGCTATACCGAACTTGCCAAAAAAACTTTACGCGCCACAAACCGACTAAAGAAAGGCATAGAGAAGATTGAGGGATTAAAGCTATATGGCGACCCAAAAGCTAGTTTGCTTGCTTACCACTCCACAGAACCTGCAATAAATATTTTTGTTGTTGGCAAAGTAATGCTTGACAAGGGTTGGCATTTGGATTGCTTGCAAAGACCTGACGGCATACACGCTATGGTTACTGCCTCTCATACTGATGAAATCGTAGATAAATATCTTGAAGATTTAGCTGAAGCAGTAAAAACAGCAAAAGCGCACCCTGAACTTGCCGATAAAGGCGCTGCCGCAACTTATGGAATGGCTTCTCATTTACCTATGCGAAAAATGGTAAAAAAAGAAATACTTAATATGTTCGCGAACTCTTATAGACTTAACGCCAAGGAACTAGACCTAGAAAATGCAAGCGAGGAAATGGGCGGAGAAGAAGATGGCGATGACGCTGACTCAAATTCTATGCCTTCTTTTGTAACAAAAATAATTAATTGGTATGTAAAGAGAAAATCTTCAAAAGCAAATAAATCTAAATAAAAAATAAGTTTTAGGAGAAATTTTTATGTTATCTTCATTTTTATCTGCAATCAATTTTATTGATTGGTTCTCTTTTCTAAACATAGATGTGACAGCGCAAGGCGTTACTATGCCCCTATCAGAATGGGTGGCTCAATACGCTTGTGTGCAAACCAATTATGTTATGACTATTGCTGGTCTTATAGCTATTGGCATACTTGCCATAAAGCGCATAAAGAAATGGTGGTGGTACGTATTTTTTGCCATACTTACAATAGTCTCCATTACTTCTGTAGGTATGCATACGGCAAACTATGGTGAATTTGAGTCTGGAGTTCTCACCACAAAACTTGTAGGAAGTTATGTGGATATGTCATTTACTATCTTCACTGCCTGGTCAGGAGTATGTTGTTTCATTTTTGAATTTTGTGACAAGAAGTTCAAAAAACCCTTTGCGTTAGCAATAACGTCATGGACAACTCTTGTAATTCTAACATTGACTATTGAAGTTTTTGTTTTCAAAGATAGACCGTTATTTATTTTAGGCGGCGGCGCAGCTATGGACGGCGCAAAAGGCGGCTTTTCTATTGCAGAAATATGTTGTTTCCTTACCGCATTACCTATTGTTCCGATTTCTGTTATCAATGCAAAAAAACTGGACAAAACAGAAGTGGGTTTAGTCGGCTTTGTTATATCTATATTTGTAATAGGATTTCTTGTAAGCAACCTTTTTGGCGACAATCAAATTAACTCTTTGCTATTAGGCAACGTACATACTCATTCTATATGGCATATCCTTAATGGATTAGGCGCGTTAACCTTGGTATTTTGGATAGATTATCGCAACTTTAAAGATATTGCCGAAGGCAAAATCGCCACGCCTGGCATTAAAAGCTATACATTACTTAAAGATACTAAAACCAAAGAGGAAGCAAAAGAAGTTCTTGCCGCTAGCGAGAATGAAAACTTCAAGCGTAAAGAACTAAACAACTGGACTATAATCACCGGCTTAGTATATTTATATGTACTGGTATCCCTTATCGGTACAATTGTAGGATTTGTAAAAGGTATGGCTGGCGATTATGCGCAATATAACTTTAGTCCCTATCAATTTTCAATTACTTGCGCAATACTCTTTGTAGGACTCAATATAATAGGTGTCTTTACTGTGATAAAACTCGTTAAAATAATAAAAGGCTATAAAAAACAGGATTTCGAAATAAAACAAGCATAATCACAACACACACAAAACACCAAAAAACCTCAAAGAAGCAGGCGCCTACGAAATGCAAATAAAAGAAGAACTAGAAAAATTGGGGTATACCGTAGACGTAAACCTTGGTAAGGACGGGGTCACCGGTTCAAATCCGGTTAGCAGCTCCAAAAAGCATCGAAAACGCTTGTTTACGGTGCTTTTCTTTATCGTGAACACTTGCGGAGCAAAATGGCATAAAAAAGGCATACAAAATAAATAAAATCCATATTAGAGTCCGACCAAAAGCACGAAGTGATTTTGCGACTGGTTGGAATAAGGGCGAGACAAGCGTTAAGGCGTAGATTTTGGCTTGCCAAAACAAGCAAAAGCGCAGTTGGAGCCCTAAACCTTAGACCACAGTATTTCAGCCATTGCACCATTTTTTTGACTCCATTTTTAACTTAAGGAATAAAAAAGGCATAAAACTTTCAGCCAACTCATCTCTAGCCGATATGGACACTACTGCTATGTGCTTTGAATATCTTTTGTATCTCTTAAACGTAACGGCATAAATAAGGCATAAAAAAAAGAGTGACAAGGTTTTTACCCTCGCCACTCCATTAAGTTTTAAACTCAATCTACTGAAATAGCCTAATGAGTAAAATCTATGTATCTTATATTTTCAGGCAAATCCTTTTGTATAATCTCTTTCATTTTTTTAGCAAAAGGACAAGGATAACCTATAGGATTTCCCCTAGTTATACATGAAGCGAATACAATAGTATCTGCTCCTTTCTCAACAAGCTTTCTTGCTCTAAGAACTGCCTTCTTCCCCGGACAGCCTCCACAATTTACGAAGCCGATTATTTCAATATCTTCCGTGATATTTTCAAAGGCTCCTTTCTTTTCACGAATAAACTTAAAATCTGTTGTTCCGGGACAATAATCCTCTGTTTGCATACATCTAATAATAGATAATCTTATTGATTGCAATAAAGATAAGATTATAATTAAGTTTGAAATGAAAGAATGAGGTAGTAAAAATGTCTGTATAAACATTTATTAGGATACACAAACATTAGGACTCTTTTAGTCTTCTAAAATCTCAAATTCATCTTTGCCGACAAAGCAGATTGGACATTGCCAATCGTCCGGTATATCTTCAAAAGCTGTTCCTGCAGTTAATCCACTATCAGGGTCGCCTACCTCTGGATCATAAATATATCCGCAAGGTATACATATATATTTTTTCATTTTTTTGCTCCTTAATTTCTTTATTATGCTTGTTTTCTAAAATTGAAAAAAGGGTTGCCTGTACTTGACAAGGCAACCCCATATAAATTATTTCATAAAATCTGTTATGTCTTCTTCAACTGTGCCGATACCTGCAATGCCAAATTTCTCAACCAATACTTTAGCTACATTAGGCGACAAAAAGCCCGGAAGTGTGGGACCGAGATGTATATTTTTTACACCGAGATACAGAAGCGCCAACAATACAATGACTGCTTTTTGCTCGTACCACGCAATATTATAAGCTATAGGAAGCTTGTTTATATCGTCAAGTCCGAATACCTCTTTAAGCTTTAAAGCAATAACCGCAAGCGAATAAGAATCGTTACATTGACCTGCATCCAATACTCTAGGAATACCGTTAATATCGCCTAAATTTAGCTTATTATAACGATACTTAGCGCAACCTGCTGTTAGGATAACGGTATCTTTAGGTAGATTTTCAGCGAATTTCGTATAGTAATCTCTCGACTTCATTCTGCCGTCGCAACCTGCCATAACAAAAAACTTTTTAATGGCGCCGCTTTTAACGGCTTCCACCACTTTGTCAGCAAGCGCGATAACCTGATTGTGTGCAAAGCCTCCTATAATAACGCCGTTCTCTATTCCTACAGGCGCAGGCAAAGTCTTAGCAAGCTCAATAATCTTTGAAAAATCTTTTTTTCCGTTTCCGTCAGGGGCTATATGTTTGCAACTAGGATAACCGGCCGCACCCGTTGTGAAAATTCTTTTTTGTATTTCTTCGCTTCTCGGCGGAACTATGCAATTTGTAGTAAATAGAATAGGACCATTAAAGGTTGCAAATTCTTCTAACTGCTTCCACCAAGCATTGCCGTAGTTTCCCGCAAAATTATTATATTTTCTGAAAAAAGGATAATAATGAGCAGGCAACATTTCTCCATGAGTATATACATCGACACCGCTATCCTTTGTCTGTTCCAATAGCTGTTCCAAATCGACTAAGTCGTGACCCGATATAAGTATAGCAGGATTGTTTCTAACACCTATATTAACGCTGGTTATTTCGGGATTACCGTATTTGGTCGTATTCGCTTTGTCCAACAGTGCCATAGCCTTTACACCGTATTCGCCTGTCTCCAAGGTCAATGAAACCAAATTTGCCGCATCAATGTTTTTGTCAAGAGTTAAGCTAAGCGCCTTATATATAAAGGCATAAATCGAAATATCTTCCATTCCTAAATTTAGCGCGTGCTCGGCATAAGCAGCCATTCCTTTTAATCCGTAAATAATCATCTGCTTTAACGAGCGTATATCCTCGTTTTCTGTGGCAAGTACTCCTACCGAAGACGCTTTTTCAAGCATTTCTTCTCTGCTTTGTACATTAAAAACCGATGCATCGTGAAAATTAGTGAAGTTCACTTCCTTTATCAGGCTATCTCTTAAAGTAATCAGTTCAAAGACTTTTGCCTCTAAAGCTTTATCGTCAAAATTTGCGTTGGTAATAGTCATAAAAAGACCGTTTAGAATTTTCTCGTTAACGGTTGTTAACTTCTCTGATTCTAGTCTGCCTTTTACTATAATATCGGCGATTCCCTGAATAGTATAAATAACTAAATCCTGAAGCTTTGCGACTTCTTCGCTCTTCCCGCATACACCTCTAACGGTGCAACCGGTGTTTTTTGCTGTTTCCTGACATTGATAACAAAACATACTCATTTTTATATTCTCCTTTATTTTATATTTTTAGGCGCCGGCGCCTTAATTACCGTAATTTCCAAAACCTCGTCATTTTCGTTGCGTGCATACATTTCCACACCGTTCGGAATCTTGAGTATAGTTCCGCTTTCATATTCGTTGGATGCTTCTTCTCCAAGTGAAATTGTCAGAATTCCCCTCAAAACCGTCATATAGACATTGGAATTTGTTTTATGCAAGGGCAGTCCCTCGCCTTTGGGCATAATCATATGATTGTAATGGATATTGTCATCAATAATTATCTTTTCCACAACTTTTTGATTGCTCTTTGTTAATCTGAATTCTGTCTCTATCATCCTACACCTCCGATTTATGAATAGCGTTCACAGGACAACTGTCACAAGCTTCCTCTGCATTGTTTCCGTCATCCGCAACACCTACTGCCTTATCCCCATCCATCTTGAAAACTTCAGGCGCAAGCTCAGCGCATAGACTGCAACCTATACATTCCTCTTGATCTACATAATATTTTATCATAATATACCTCCATTAATCTAGTATTTTCCCGTCTGTAGATATTGTAATTACCTGCCATGGTAGAAATTTGCCACTGTTTTGAAGGGCGGCTTTTACTGCATTCTCTAGCCCTCCGCAACAGGGCACTTCCATTCTTACTACCGTCACGCTCTTTATATTGTTATTCTTTATTATATTGGTAAGCTTTTCGGCATAATCAACATTGTCCAGCTTAGGACATCCAATAATAACAGTCTTGTTCTTCATAAACTTTTTATGAAAATTGCCGTATGCATAAGCCGCGCAGTCTGCCGCCACCAGCAAATTGGCGTTATTAAAATAAGGTGCGCTTGTCGGTAAAAGCTTTATTTGCACGGGCCATTGTGTCAGCTCCGAACCTATATCCGTGGTTGGTGAAAAATCGCTTTCGCTATGTCTATTGATTTTTCTTGACTGCGTACCTGGACAGCCGCAAGGCAACACGCTTTTTTCTTGAGTCTGCTTTTGAGCGTTCTTCACCGCTTCAACGTTGTACGCCTCTGCCTCCCGCTCTTCAAAAGTTATAGCATTTGTAGGACACACAGGTAAACAATCACCCAATCCATCGCAATAGTCGTCTCTTAATAGCTTGGCTTTGCCGTTTATCATACCTATTGCTCCTTCGTGACACGCCTTAGCACACGCTCCGCAACCGTTGCACTTTTTTCATACTTAGCACCTCCTGAACCGCTATTAACAGTAACAAGATTTTTAACAATAGGAGCATCTTTAACCGTAACTATTGCAGATGCAATCTTGGTGGGATTAAAGGAAGATGTAACTTCCACTCTTAAATAGTTAGCAGTTTCATCTGCGCTGATTGATAAAAGTCCAGCATTTGAAATCGTTGTACCGCTTACTCCACCCTGAACACTCCATGTTACGGCATCACTTGCGCCACCAACCACAACAATTGACACATCAAACTGCTCGCTTGTTCCCTTTTGAATATTTGGCATAATTGGGAATATATTAATGCTCTTAACAGCTGGAGTGATTATCCAAATAGGCTTTAACCATACATTCTCATTGTTAGTTATGGTAGCAACCCCACCCGTTCCATCAAAGCTTTCAGTAAAGCCCCAGCCAACTTGAGTGTAATCTGTCATTTCCAAACTATAATCAGTAGAAACAGTATATGCTTTACCATAAATTTTGTCCCCGGCGGGTGGAAGGGACCCCCAGCCACTACAAGAAGTATAGTATATCTTGTATACTAAGGGCCGCCAAACAGGATATAGCGCTATATCTTCGTTTGAAGTTATAGTAGTCACAGCTCCCGTTCCATCTAAACTTTCAGAACCTAATTTCCAACCATATTGTTTATATCCCGTTTTCCCTAAATAATAATAATTGTCATCAGGAACGGTGTAATCTATATCGTGAGTCTTAACATCTCCAGGAACAACGCCCTCACCTGACCCTTTATTGAATGTAACTGTATATTTTTTAGGCTCCCAAACAGCAGTTATAACACCGTCGCCTGTAAAGACATACTTATCTCCTACCTCATATTCAGTATCGCCAATTTTCCATGCCTTAAATTGCTTATGCTCTGGAGCTATAAATGTACAATCAGGTAATGTAAATAACCTCTCTTGATATGCAGTAGCCTCTGGCATTGAGCCGCTACCACCACCGCTTTCATAACTAATACTATACTGGGCAGGATTATTAACTGGCATGCCAAAATCATATTTAATCGTGAGCATACCCCCCTCTTTTTCCATAGGGGTTGCATCGTTTCCGTTGATTTTAGCGGTTATTGAAGACATGCCAATAAAAGAATAGCCTTCGTTTGCCTGAATCATTACGTAAACGCTATAAGACTTACTTGCATTGAAATTTGTTGAATACCAAATATGAGTCCCGTCTTCATCCCAAGATAAGGCATAAAATACATATTTATTACTCCCTAGAACTGGAGAGAAGTATGAACTTACATCACTATCTAACATAACGGGATTATCGATTAATGGAGTTTGTATATTATCAATTGAAACTACATCTATATCTGTATCAAGAAGGTTCCTAACTTGTCCATACATAATTTCTATACTTTTAGTAGAAACTACAGCATCTTTAACCGTTATTGTAGCAGTTCCACCTTCTGATAGTGTTGAAGGTATTCCAGAAATTACACCTGTAGTAGCATTAATTGTAATCCCATCAGGCAACCCTATAGTCAGGCAACCCTATAGCACTATACTCATATGGCTCAAAGCCACCACTTACAGCACCAGATGCACCAATATCGATACTATCTATTCCTTTATTCACAACCGATTCTGGAATATTAAAACTATTACTATCTTCAAACTCAAGAGAAACGGAGAAGCTTGCAGAATTATCTCCCCAGTTTGTTAACATATTTCCTATAAAATGTTTATATGCGTAGCATTCAACTTTGTATATACCTGCACCATTTTGTCTGACTGAAGCTGAAATATCTTTAGATGTTCCATCAGCAACTGGAAACTTATTAATATATTTATAATTATATTCGTCCAGTTTCTTTTTCAGCTGAACTTCATATCCATTAGCATTTGGAACGGTCTGCCATGAAACAATATTTCCTGAAATTGTTATTGCTGTCATGGACTGACGTGTACCTTCAATAGTTTTAATTTCGCTTTGCCCATAGTCACTCCAAATTTCACCATCTTTTAGTGCACACACATTAGCAAAATATTGGTTCTCAGGCAAAAGATATGCTGAATAATCAAAAGGAGTATTGTCGCTCACATAATCTTCTTTTAGAAGACGGCCAGATAAAATATTATAAAATTCTAAATAGTATTCCGTAGCACCAGGAACTTCTGTCCAAGTAATTTGATTTCCATTCCACGAAACTGTGGGCTCAGGTTCAAGTGCGTTTGCTACACCTTGGTATGGTACGTTTATTAAAAACATAACCGAAAGTGCTATACACGCAAAAACTAATAAACTAATGACTACTTTGAAATTTGCCTTTGATTTCATACAGAAAAACTCCTACACATTTATTAACTACATAATATCACTAATCTTATCATTTTGGACTATTTTTTATGAGATATTTATATGACTTTTTGCTTAATGTTTTCTACTAATAATATGAATGCTAAGTTTTCTACACAAAAAAAGCCAAGAGTTCCCTTGACTTTTTCAACTTTATTAATTAAATAAGTGTTTTTATGGTCATAGTATGTTGATTTTAACTAACTGTGATTAACTTATATTTAGTGTAGTTTTGACCGCATTATCTGGTTAGTGTCTATGCTTTTACATACTCTGGCATCCAGCCATCGCCATGGTGGAAGTCATAGAGCTCGTCACACATTTTGATAATATCTTCAAGCAACATTTCAGAAGAGGTATGTGGATCTAAGGCTACTGCCATATACACATAATCCATCCTTCTTTCTTTTGCCGCCCTTATTGCCATTTCTTGTGGGTTTATGTTTGTTCTATTTAGAGCAGCTTGTTCATCTGGTATTCTTCCAAAATCTTCGGCAGCAAACCCGTTTGCATCTACTGTCATAGGAACTTCGATACACGCATATGGTGGTAGGTTAGAAATGGTCTTTTTATCATTTAGCATACTTCCACCAAATGAATATTTTTTATTTGTATGAGCTCCTTGAATAATCCTAGAACCATATTCTTTACTCTTATTGTGTTTTTGTTTTCTCTTAAACATTAACTTGAATCGTTGCAACTTCCAAAGTCGTATTTGCCAACGACATCTTCTTGGATACTCATCTAGCGGTATTTTAAATTCTTCTATGAGCTCTGGGCATCTGTTCTTTATGTAGTATGGCAAATATTCAGATGCATGCTCCGAAGATTCGGTTATATAACAGCCAAAATTATGCATCATATCGTGTCTTACAAGATCAGGCATTATAACGTATATTGCTAGTCTATAATCACCCGATTTAGAGCGTTTTTTGATTTCCGGATAGAGGTCAACACCATCCTTATCCTTTATTTCGAGTAACCATGCCTGATGATTTATTCCACCAATTTTGTATGTAGCGCCCTCTAACTTATCTGACATTTGTAGCATTTGTAAAAGATGCGGAACGCAGACTTGTACGCTATGACATAAGCCTACAATATTGACTTTTGTGTAATTTAGCATGTATCCAGTAAGCATTGCCATAGGATTTGTGTAGTTCAAAAACAATGCGTTAGGACAAACTTCTTCTATATCTTTTGCAAAATCTTCTAAAACCGCTATGGTACGCAGTGCTCTAAATATGCCACCAACCCCTAAAGTATCAGCAATTGTTTGTCTTAAACCATATTTTTTTGGTATTTCAAAATCAG
>JBMNUE010000050.1:0-11927 GCA_050946095.1 Christensenellales bacterium | reverse complement strand
GTAACACTTGACAGACTGGGTATGCTCGACCGCTATATAATAATACGCGACTCCGTAAACACGGATGCATTTATGAACGGCGCAAGCCCTGAAAGCCTTTGGGACCCTGAATTTGAAACCACATTGGCATCTGAAGACAGCATAGAAGCGGCGGATATATTTGCAACTGCCATGAAAAACAACTTTGAAGTCGGAAGTGTAGTAATAGATGCAATTTTAAGCGGCGAACTTTGATTTTTATTATATATTTAATATTCTAAAACGGGAATGCTAAGACTTCCCGTTTTTTCACGCAAAAATATTCCATAAAAACACATTAGCTTTGGTAAAGCCTCGTTTAAAAATAAAACATAGGTATAAACCCGTAACTGCTATTGCGGCCAGTTGAATACGCGGCAGCTGATGTGCATCACAATGCTTTTTTTGTGTTTATGTTTTAAAAGTCCGAACGATATGTTAAAAAAACATCTTGCTTCGCCGACACCTTGCCAGCAAAACCGTTTATATCCTAATTCTTTAAGAATTATATAAATCATCGCGGGTACTATATAAATATCAAAAAATCATGTATAATATATTAAAGCTCCAGAAAATTGTTTATAATGCAAATAGGAGGTTATTATGAAAAAAAGAGCATTGTTGATAGTGTTGGATTCTGTTGGCGTTGGAGCGTTGGAAGATGCTGCAAATTACGGCGATACCGGCGCAAATACCTTAAAGCATATAAAAGAAAAGACTGACATTAAACTCGAAAACCTTCAAAAATTAGGTCTCGGGCATATAAAGGAAAGCGGATTTGAAAAGAGCAGCGATGCATTCGGCGCTTTTGGCAAAATGGCAGAAAAGTCTAAGGGAAAAGATACAACCACAGGCCACTGGGAAATAGCGGGGCTGCATTTGCCAAAACCCTTCCCCACCTTTCTCGATGGCTTTCCAAAGGAACTTATTGCGGACTTTGAAAAAGCAATAGGCACAAAAACGCTTGGGAACATAGCCGCAAGCGGTACTGCAATTATTGAAGAGCTTGGGGAAGAACATATAAAAACGGGCTATCCAATCGTGTACACTTCTGCGGATTCCGTTTTTCAGATAGCGGCAAATGAAAAGGTTATACCAGTTGAAAAGCTATACTCGATATGCGAAACTGCAAGGGGCTTGCTAACAGGCCCTTACGCTGTTGCGCGCGTTATTGCAAGGCCCTTTATAGGCAGCAAAAAAGGCGAATTCACAAGAACCGGCGCAAGAAAGGATTTTTCAGTAAAGCCTTTTGGAAAAACCATACTCGATTATCTTAAGGACGGCAGTAAAGATGTGCTTGCTGTTGGGAAGATCGTTGATATATTCGCAGGCCAAGGCATAACCAAGAGCAATCACGCTGCGGGCAACGAAAAATGTATACAGGCTACAAAAGAATACCTTAAGACAGATTTTGACGGACTATGTTTTGTAAATCTTGTGGATTTTGACATGCTTTATGGCCATAGGCGCAACGTAGAAGGCTACGCAAAAGCTTTACTGGATTTCGATAAGGAACTGCCAGAGCTTTACAAAATGCTAAATGATGGCGATATGCTTATAATAACTGCAGACCATGGCTGCGACCCCACCCACCACGGTACAGACCACACAAGAGAATACGTGCCTTTGCTTGCAACAATCAAAGGCAAAGAAAAGCTTGTTGATTTGGGCGTGCGCAGCACATTTTCGGATGTTGCGGCTACTTTAGCCGAATATTTTAATATTGAAGAGCGGTTTAACGCTTCTTCTTTCCTTAAAGAATTGGAGGCTTAGATGATAGAAAAATATAAACAGGCAGCGGATTATATCGAAAAATTAGCGGGAAAAGCTAAAATCGGTCTGGTTCTTGGAAGCGGACTGGGCGGCTATGAAAAAAGGCTTGAAAACCCTGTTATTATCCCCTACAAAGATATACCCGGGTTTCCCGTATCCACTGTTGAAGGGCATAAAGGACAGATTGCCGTAGGCAATTATTTAGGTAAAAAACTTATTATACTATGCGGACGCTTCCACTATTACGAAGGGTACTCTCTTGAAGAAGTAACTATGTATGTCCGCGTTATGAAACTCTTAGGAGTTGAAACACTGCTTCTTAGCAATGCGGCGGGCGGAGTAAACCTAAGCTTTTCCCCCGGAGATTTGATGCTTATTACGGATTATATTAATCTTAGCGGCAATAACCCATTGATAGGCAAAAACGCAGACGAATTCGGCCCGCGCTTCCCGGATATGACAAACGCATTCGATATTTCTCTAAGGAACATAGCAAAGGAGCAAGCAAAAAAACTTGGCATACCCCTTAAAGAAGGCATATATGCGCAGTTTTCAGGCCCTACCTACGAAAGCCCCGCAGAAGTTAACATGGCGCGCATATTAGGCGCAGACGCCGTCGGCATGTCCACAGTGCCTGAAACAATAGTTGCAAGACATTGCGGCATCAAAGTGCTTGGCATAAGCGCTATAACCAATATGGCGGCAGGCGTAACGGGCAAAGCCATATCCCATCAGGAGGTTATTGACACAGGCAAACGAGTAAACAAAAGTTTTTCTTCGCTTATGGACGCAATTATAGAAGAACTTTAACGCATATTTTGACTGATTTTTTTTGCAATATGCTTAAATGAACTGGCGTTTATTAAATATATATTTTAAAACGATTATAAATTATATCGGCAAATAAATTAATAAAACGAATTGACTTATAAATACGGCTATGTTACGGCCGGGCATTACAAATTGCTATTCTTTATGAATACTGCACTAAAAGCTTAATTAACGATACTAATAACATTATATTTTAGCTTATAATAAGCAGTTATGTAATAAACAAATTTCATTATATAAAACGATAAATTATATACCGAGAACTGTGAGAACAGATTGCAACAGTTATAATAAAGCGCTACTACCTATATATATCAATTGATGGTCTTTGATTATGTAGTAGCGGTATCGATGTTTTTTGCCAAATGCAACCGTTATTGGAGATAAGGGCTCATATTGTTTGATTAAGGCAACTTTAAAGAACCAAAGAATGGATTAAAACACAAAACCATATAGGAAGAATTAGCAAGCTCAAACAAACTGCTTTAATAAGTATCGCAGCATTATAAGCAAACATTTCAAATTGCCTGAAAATGCCTGAAACGCTTTTTAGGCAGCGTATTCTTCAAGCTATCAAAAAGCATAAATATATACGCTTCACTGTCACCCGCCATTGCAACGTTTCAAGTTTTTTATAAATTATTGGAACTTTAACATCAAATTTTTAAATTGCGCTTTGCATATAATCCGATTTTTCCGCCAACGCTTTGCTCATATCGGCTTTGATGTTAGCTTAATGAGTGCATTAAAAATCATATTGGATTTAATTGAAAAATATTTGTTAAATTTACCATCAATGCCGCTCTTTATATTCCTGAGGAGAAAAACCCGTATCTTTCTTAAACAGACGGGCAAAATAACGCGGGTTTTCATAGCCTACCATTTCAGCCACATGATAGACCCTAAGCTCTGGATCGCGCAAGTATTCCTTGGCTTTTTCTATTCTCAAGCTTGTTAGGTAATCAACAAAATTGATGCCTGTTTTGCGCTTGAACAGTCGGCTTAAGTAGACAGGGCTTACATAAAAAGTTTCGGAAAGTACAGCGAGCGTAATTTTTTCTGCAAAATGCGCCTGAATATATGCTTTTACTCGGTCGATAAGCTCGCCTGTAACCTCTGTTTTATCCATGCGGTCAATATGTTCCGCAAGCTGCTGTAAAAAGCGTTCCATTGTTGCATTAAGCTGCTGCAAATTTTCGGCGCCCATAATGTCCATCAGCGCTTCGCTTAAAAGCGCATGGCGCGGGTAGTCGCGCAATTTAAGCTGCTGAATAGGATCGTCCATCTTGACGAGCACTTGTATACAGAAACGCTGCGCCTGCTCAAACGAAAAATCCGGCCTTGTTTCAAGCGAAGAAAACAACGAAGCAAATGCCGTATTAAGCTGCGGGCGTTTTTCAGGCGCTGCAAGCAGCTCGGTCATTTTGCAAATGGCAGCGTCTGTTTCCTTGCCAAAGCCGCGGTACATTTCCCGCACCCACTCGTATAATATAACACCTTTTCCGCTGCGCGCGCTCTGGTAGCGCATGGCGCGTATGGCCTGCGTTGAAGCGGTGCGCAAATTGCGATAGCAGCTCTGCTGTTCGGAAACGCCTATACAAAGCGATGGGAGCGTTTTTTCTTTATCAGCAAATTGTTTAAGCTTTATACAAAGCTTAGTCTGGTCCCGGTGTCCTTCAAGCACTGCCATAATTTCTTCCGCCATTGGAAAAACTGTGCGGCATGGCTTAAAAAAAGCATTAAAGCGCACGGCAAGACTCTCATCAAGCGGTGTGCGCTCACGCGCAGCCATTCGCACAACTGTAATCGGCACATCAACATTAAGGTACGAATATACGCGTTCTTCATCAAACGGATAGCCGTTGGCATAATTCATAATAAGAGTTTGAGCAAGCACTTCGCGCATTCTTTTGTCTGCAGCAGTTTCCCGTTTCTCTTCATCGAGTATTTCGCGGATTTTTTGTAAAAGGGATTTTAACGTTGAAAAATTGACAGGCTTAGTCAGATAATCCAGCGCTCCCAGCCTCAGGGCCTGCTGCACATAGGCAAATTCGCTGTAGCCGGAAAGAAGAACCGTTTTAACAGAAGGATAACGTTCATTAAGTGTGCTTATAAGGTCCAGCCCTGTTTTTCCCGGCATAAGCACATCGGTAATTACAAGGTCGACCGGTTCGTTTTCTAAAACCTCAAGAGCGCTTTCGACGCTTTCTGCGGTGCCGGCGACAGTATATCCTGCTTTTTCCCAATGCACAAAACGATTAAGACCCTGTGTTACAATCTCTTCGTCATCGACAAGCAGCACCTTATACATGTACTTCCTCTCCTTCCGCCTGCGCTTTTTCTGCCGGGATTGTAAGCAGAACAGTAGTTCCCGCTCCAAGTTCGCTTTTTATAGCTATGCCGTAGCTTTCCCCGTAACAAAGCTGACAGCGTCTATGGATATTGCGCAGGCCGATATTGTTATCCTGCATATCTTTTTCACCGTCTAAGCAGCTGCGCAGAGCTTTAAGATGCTCCTGCGTCATGCCGGCGCCATTATCTTTAATGCGCATACATAGCTTGTTATCTGGCGTTATGCTGCCTTCTACGCGTATTATACAATCTTCCCGCTTAACGCCTGAAAAACCGTGGCGGACGGCATTTTCAAGTATAGGCTGCAAGCAAAGCCTTGGAATTAAATAGCGCTCAGGCGCAAATGACAAGTCGGTTTCTAGTTTAATTTTACCTGAGTGACGGAAATTAACAACATCAAGGTATGTGGAAGCATGCTTTAAGCTTTCCGACACAGTGCTTTTGCTTTTATCCGCCTTGATTGTCATACGCATAAGGCCGCAAAACTTTTCAATCATATCTGAAGCTGGGCTTTCTGCTCCGTTTTCATACATACATTCCCAGCGTATAATGTCCAGCGTATTGTACAAAAAATGAGGGTTAATCTGCATTTGCAGTGCGTCCAGCTGGGCGCTTTTTTCATTTAAGGCAAGCTCCTTTTCATGTATTTCTGAAATATACACCCTATCTATAAGATCTTTCATATCAGCCAGCATACGGTCAAATTCATCGCACAGCACGCCTATTTCATCATGGCTTTCGGCACGGTAGGCAGCGGAAAAATCGCCCGCGCCAACATGCTTCATAGCCTTTATCAGCCTATTTACGGGTTGCGAAATGCTTGCGGCTGCAATATAGAAGCCAAAGCTCCCGATAACAATCACGATACAGGCAACAACAAGGTTTATCCATCCCATGTGCGAAACCTGCCTCAAGGCATAGTCCCTGTAAATCAGGTTCACTATGTGCATAGGCATATTGGCATCGCCGGAAAAACTTGCCAGCAGCTTATTGCCGCTTGCTTCCAGCGAAATGCTGCCGCTATGCTGTGCAAACACACGCTGCAAAAGCCCTTCTCTCTGGTTGGGGAAAGGCGGCGCATCCAACGTAGCAGCAACGCCTTCCACCATTCCTTTGTTGCCGACAACAAATGTATTTACGCCGTCCTGTCTAGCGTATTCGCTGAGAAGCCCGGTAAAATGCCCGGGATACACGCAGCATACCAGCACCCCGAGCGGAGCTCTATTTGATGGGTTAAAAACACGGCAGGATACCGTTATACACCCTGCAATTCCCAGCCTGTACTGCTCATCATCGTAAATAAGATTGGAAATATCGGCAGTAGAATCGCGCCAAACGGGATAGCCGTTTGCCTCTATGGCAAGCGTATATATATCGTGGCGGCGAAAAAGAGGAAGGTCCCGCACATAGGCTCCGCGCGGGCTGTCCACTCCGGAAGCCATGCGGTACTGTGTGTTATCCGTTACCAATAGAAGCGCCTTTATACCTTCAATACGGTTTTTAGCATTGAGCAGCGTACTCTCTATATGCTTGCTATTTTTGCTTATTTTTAAATTATTAATATTTTTCTCGGCAAATAAGTTTTCATTTTCTGCAACCATTTTAAAAAGCGCTTCGTTCTGTGTGACGCTCAATAAAAAATTTTCATATCTGTCCTTTTCTTGTCCAAGCTTCATGGCGGCGTTTTCCGCAAGCACACCCAAGTATCGCGATACATTGCTTTCCAATTCTTTACCATAGCTTGCCTGGTTAAACAGCGTGATAAAAAGAATGGATGCAATGAGCAGTACGCAGAACACCATTAGCAGGCGCGGAAATATTTTCATCCGCCGCAAACGGGCAATCATAGTTTTAGTTATATTTCCGCGTTTCATCTGAGTGCCTGCCTTTCAGAATAGAGGTGTTCAGCAATCGAAATTCAAATGCATTATATCATTTCGTCCTTAACGTAACAAACAAAATATTCAAAAAAGCTGCCGCAATTTGTCTGCGGCAGCCAGGAAAATGATATTTACTTTTTGTTTGAAGTATTAAAATTCTCCAGCGCTTCTTTTTCAGCTAAGGCTTGAGCGTCTGCAAACTCTTTCTCAGGGTCTGCGTTAGGATCGGAAAGTATTTTCTGGACAGCGCGGTCCACATAGCTTCCAAATGTCGCTTTACCATAGAATTCCAAGCGGCCTACTTCGCCAACTCCTGCAAGCACCGGCGCCCATTCTTCCGGGAAATCCGAAAAATCGGTAATGCTTATATCGGTGCGCGGTATGGTGATAGGAGCGATGGCGCCCTTGCTTGCAAGGTTTTCAAAGTACTTGCTGCGCCATTCCTTGCCCATCTTAAAGCTTATGTATGCCCAAGCGGCATCTTGCTTTTCAGGCGAGCTCTTGGCGTTTATTACCCAGCATGCACCGGCGATTGCGGTAGCGGTCTTTCCAGAGGGACCTGCAGGCGGCAGGCACAGGCCAAGATCATCTAAATCCATGCCTTTATTGGCGGCGTCCATTACCCAGTCGGTCGCAAAGGGCATCATGGCTATTTTCCCGCGGGCAAAAAGTTCTGTCAGGTCGCCAAATTTAAGTGTGCGGTCGCTCTGAAGCACTTTTTCCGCTGACAGCTGCTGGTAATACTTGGCAGCAGTAATAACAGCAGGGTCAGTAAAGGTAAGCGTTACTGTTCCATCGGCATTTTCTTTGGTAAGGTCGCCTCCAGCCTGCCATACATAGTACTGGAAAAACCATTCAGTCCACTCTGCAGCGAGTGTGGCATATCCTGCAATCTGGTTATCGGGATTGTTGACTTTTTTCGCTATTTCAAGCGCTTCCTCCCATGTGGCAGGAGCCTTGTCAAAGCCCGCTTCCTTAAGCAGCGCCTTGTTGTAGCCAAACAGCATGGGGGTTACTTCGCTTGGAAGCCCGTAAATATTGCCGTCGCGCGTGAACATATCAAGGTAGGTTTTATCAAGGTTAGGGGTGTCTTCCCAAGCATCAAGGTACTCATTGAGCGGCTTAACAATGCCGTAGGAGATGTACTGATCCATCATTGTGAATGAGCCGTTTACGCAGTCCGGCGCAACCCCTGCGGCTACGCCTTGGTAGAATTCATTGCCGGGGTCGCCTTCTTTAACGACTTTGTTAAGCGTTATCCAAGGATGCTCGGCAAGGAAAGCAGCTTCCATCTCTTCCTCAAATTCGTCCTGGTTGCGGCTGGTAACCCAAAGCGTCAATTCTACCGGTTCGTGCTGTTCTGCCAAAGCCGACACAGTGCCAAGCACCATGGTAAGCACCATCACCATGCAAGTAAGTATAGCAATCCAATTCTTTTTCATTGCTAAATGTCCTCCTTATAAAATAGTCATATGATAGGCGTAAAACACGTCTTTCAATTAGCTTTAGTGTATCGTTACGCTTACGCAAAGTAAATGCACCAAATTCTACTTTATGGGCAAATTTTTTGACCTTTTAATTCTAAAAACATCTTTTTAGACTATCTGGATAAAAATAGTGACGCAAAAAGTTGATTTTGTGTACCTGCGTATTGCGCTTAATTTTGCTACAATAAAAGCGCTAATAGAAAGGAGCGCTTCCAAATCATGAAAAATAGGTCGAGCAAAAGTTATTTTTTGCGCCAAAAAATCACCCCTTGGATGATTTTATTGCTGCCAATACTGTTTACTTTATGGCTTAAATATTATCCCATATTTAAAGCTATGTATATTTCCTTATTTCGCTATAATCCTATCAAACAGCCGGGGCAGTTTATTGGGCTTGAAAACTATATAAACATGTTTAACACCAAATATTATTGGGAAGCATGGCAAAATACCTTTATTTTTCTGCTCATTCAGCTTGCAATGACCTTTTTTATACCTATAATCCAGGCGCTGTTCTTAAATGAACTGCAGCGCGCTAAAAACACCGTATCGACCATTTATGTGCTTCCGGCACTTATACCCACCTCCATAAACGTAATTATATGGCGCTGGGTCTGGCATCCAAATTACGGGCTTGCCAATCAGCTGGTCAAATTTTTAGGCGGCGAGCCGCGCATGTGGCTTAGCGACCCTGCTTTGGTAAAATTTTGCATAGTATTCCCCGGCATAATAGGCGGCGGAGTGGCGGTTCTGCTGTATTTATCCGCAATTCAGGGTATTTCGCCGGACATACTGGAGTCTGCGGCTCTTGACGGCTGCACCGGCTGGAAACGCATATGGTATATTACTCTGCCTAATATTCGCTTTATTATATTTATTCAATTTGTTATGGCGGTATCAATGGCTATGCAGCTGTTGGACGCACCTTATATGTTCGCTTCAGGCGGGCCGAGCGGCGCTTCTACCACACAAGGAATATTTATATACAACGCCTTTAACAAAGATTTCAATTACGGGCGCGGCTCTGCCGCTTCAGTAGTGCTTATGCTTGTTGTATTTATTATGACGGCAATACAAATGCACTTTGAGCGTGCGGAAAAGGAGTGAGCGATATGAAGAAAAAGCGCCATACTAAAATGCGTTTAACGCGAAGCGAACGGTCGCTGCATATTGTCGCAATAATAATCACAGTACTTTCTGTGCTTTTGATTTTGTTCCCGTTTGCGCTCACTATTAGCAACGCCATGAAAGACAATGTAAAAATTTATGACGTGCCCCCAAAGATCCTGCCAGATCCCGCTAACTCGCTTAGCTTAACTTTAGATTACACCGGATTTACAGGGACAGACGATGAACTTGAAACCGTATTGCAAAGAGATCTTGTAAGCGCTATGTTCGGCGTGTATACCAAACTAAACCGCGAGTCCATTTTCGAAATAAAGTTTTACGGCGTACGCGATGGGAAGACTATATTTTATTCCCGCGCGCACCAAATACAGCTGCAGCTGGAAAAGGATTACGGCGTTTATAAAGGTACAGTGCTAAACGAAAAAACGCTTCTCTATAAAGATCGGGCGCAGCGAGTATCCCAGATATTAGGCTATGATTTTGACCCAAGCGGACTTTCCGGACACGAAAATCCTGCGGTGCTTCAGGCTGAAATCATGGAAAAGCTTGACAATGTATTTGCGAAAAAGTTCCCGCTGTACGGAAATCTTTCATATTGCCGCATGACGCGCAACAGCTGGCTCCTGTTTGAAAGCTTTGTGCACTATATGCGTTTGCCAAAATATATTTACGGTTCCAACGAACTTATAGCCCGCTACGGTTTTTTAAGCTTTGTTGGCAACACCGTGCTTGTGATAGGCTTTGCCATAATAGCTCAGGTTCTGCTCGACTCTATATGCGGGTATGTTATAAGCCGCCTGCTAAGCCCGCGCGCCGGGCGCTGGATGCTGCTGTTTTTCCTAGGCGCCATGATGATACCCTTTGTAAGCATTATGCTGCCTCAGCTTATCATGTATCGCGAGATGGGCGCATACAATAACTACTGGGCTTTGCTTTTGCCCTTTCTATATCCTTACGGCTTCTATGTTTATCTGTTTAAAGGCTTTATAGACCGCATACCTGGTTCTTACTTTGAAGCGGCAAAGTTAGATGGAGCTTCCAACCTGTACCTTTACAGCCGTATATGCATGCCCCTTAGCAAGCCTATAATCTCGATGATTGCTTTGCAAACCTTCCTCGGCAACTGGAATGATTTTTTCTGGGCGTGGATGGTAACAGAAAAGCAGGATCTATGGACTCTTAATGTGGCGCTTTTCAACATTTCAAACAATACAAGCACAAAGCAAAATGCGCTTATGGGCATAGCGTTTGTAACTATATTGCCCGTCGTGCTTATTTCTCTTATATTTTCTAATCAGCTCAAGGAAAGCATCATGGCTTCCGGCGTGAAAGGATGACAGATTATGCAGCATGCAATAGATTCATTTGTTATTGAAAAACCATATCTCAGCGGAAAAAGGATAAGTGTTGCGGACTTTGGCGCCAAGGCTGAAAAAGGCATTTGCAATACTCAGGCTTTTCGCAAAGCCATTGACGCCTGCCAAAAACTTCCGGGCACAAGGCTTGATATCCCAAAAGGCGTGTACCATTTCTACAATGCGCCGGACAATGTTCATATACCGCTCCAAAATATAAGCGATACGCTTATAGACGGGCACGGGAGCGAACTTATATTTCACACCCCCGTTGCCTATTGGGATTTGGCAGACTGCAACCGCATACATTTAAAAAATATGATATTTGATTGGGCATGGGACGAAGCACCTCTTGCCACAGTCGGCGTTATAAAACAGGTTGCCCGCGACGGCAGCTTTATTGATGTTGTTTTTCCGTCTGCAGAAACTGTTCCAAGCGATATGGAGATCCGCATAGTCGGACCCTTTGACCCTAAAAGGTACACGCCGGGATTCCCAGGCGGCATAGAATTTCGCCCCTATCGCAATACGTACATACATTTAGCGGGAGAAAATGAAAGCGATGAAAAAATGCAGCATCTTGTACGCGAGCTGAGCAACATACTTCTCCCCCAAATGGAAAAACTTTATAAAGACGAACTAAGAATATATACGCGAAACCCCGCTTGGGCCGCTGAGCGCTTTTTAAAAGGGCAATGCTACAACTTTAGGCATTTTGAATATGACGGCGTTGCCGTGCGCACAACGCGCAGCAGCCATATCACTATGGAAAATTTAACTATTTACGGCTGCCCCGGCAGCGGCTTTTTTAGCAGCGGAGGTGTGCACCACCTTCATTTTGACCGGTGCCGCATTATGCCGCGCCCGGGAACAGCGCGCAGCATTTCAGTTTCCGTAGATTGCCTGCATGTTGGCAATTCGCAAGGGCATTTGCTCATCGAGGGCTGCGATTTTTCATTTGCCGGAGACGACTGCATAAACCTGCATGATAATTCCAGCATGGGCGTACGCCGCCTTGGCAGCCATCGCTTGCTCGCTCTGCGAGTTACAGAAAGCGCCATGCAGCTTTCCAAGGGTAGCGAAATCGAGCTGCGAAACCCGGA
>JBMNUE010000049.1:0-12029 GCA_050946095.1 Christensenellales bacterium | reverse complement strand
TCTAAAAAGATTTAACGCTGTAAGCGCCGCTCCTGCGGCATCGCCTTTTTCAGACATTGCAGCAACGCTTAAAACCTCCTGATTAGGTTCGCCTTCTTTGTCTATATAAGGGTGCCTTCTAAGCCCTAAAAGTGCGTAATATCCTCCAGTATCTGCACTTTGGGGAAATGCGTACAGCGTGCAGCAAGCTTCGCCTGCTTTAAGCAAAATATCGGCAGCCTTTATCCCCGTGCCTTCATACATGCCGTAAAAAGATTGGCTTATATCCGCCGTATCCGGCAAAGAAAGAATTATGCCGCTGTCTGACGAAATGTAACCCTTACTGAAACCTTCATCTATAAGCCTTTGCGAAAGCTGTTCAAGCATATAGGCATCGCCAAGCAAGCCCAAATCAAGCGCCGGCGCATCAACTTCATAGCTTGTAAGTATATTTTCATATGCGGGCGACAGCGTAATAGATGCGCTCATATTGCTGCTATCAAGCTTGAGCGTTAAAGAATCTTCCTCGTTCTGCGCTTTATACACCGCGCTTAGTCTTTCTCTCGTATCCGCATTTACGAGCGGATCAAAATTAGACGGCTCGTTCAAGTAAAGGAGATCCCGCCAAAGAGAGCGGAATGCGCTTTCGCGCAGGTAAAGCATTGCATCGCCGCCTCTATTTTCTATATCGCTTAGTGCATTAAAGATAACGGGGTGTACTTTTACAGGCTGCCCTTGCCCTGCTATTGCTGCAGCTATATTGTCTTTATTCTCATTTATTTTTTCAGCATCGAAAAGAGGCTTTATTTCTTTTAGAGCTTCTGTATAAACAACTTGAGCCCTTGCCGACTCGCGGCGGATATTGTTGCTTTTGCCGTCCAAATATAGCGTCAATGAAAACCCATTGTCCCAAATTATTTTATCTTTTTCAATGTTTGCTGAAATTTCATAATAGCCGGGATTTTTATGCCCCATTTTTCTAAGAATGCCGATAAACAGGCCTGCGCCAACAATAAAGCAAAGCGCAATTATAAGGGTTTTCATACTGCTGGACATTTGCTTATTTTTCATATTCCTCCTAAAGAAAAGCAGCCGCTGAATCAGCGCGCTGCTTTATGCAATTCAATTTTTTTAGACTCTGCCTTCCCTTATCTCCCTATAATGGTCGATTTCAGCTTTATTGCCGTAGACCATATGCCCATTGCCTATATCCGTAAGTTCGGGCTTATCCACGCTGTAATCGTGCATTGACGGGTCGTATACGAAAAGCTTTTTGTTCTTTTCTATGCGCGGGTCGGGTATAGGAATGGCAGAAATTAAGGACTTGGTATAGGGATGCAGCGGGTATGAGAATAATTCCTCCGTTTCGGCAATTTCCATCACCTTGCCCTTGTATATTACAACAATGCGGTCGCTTACAAAGCGGACAATAGACAAGTCATGCGCTATGAACAAATAGGTAATGCCGCGTTCTACTTGGAATTTCTTCATCAGGTTAAGAACCTGCGCGCGTATAGACATATCAAGCGCTGAAATCGGCTCGTCGGCAACGATTAACTCCGGTTCCATAACAATTGATCGGGCAAAGCCGACGCGCTGGCGCTGACCGCCTGAAAATTCGTGCGGGTAGCGTGTCAAATGCTCCGGCAGCAGCCCAACATCTTTAACGATTTTTTCGATTTTTTCGATTCTGTCTTTTTCATTCTTGTGCAAATGGAAGTTATATAGGCCTTCCGAAATAATGTATTCGATGGTTGCGCGCTCGTTAAGCGAAGCGGCGGGATCTTGGAATATCATCTGAATTTTGCGGATAACCTCTCTATCTTCTTTGCGCGAGAGGCGGCCTGAAATTTTCTTGCCGTCGTAGTAGATTGCTCCGGCAGAGCAAGGGTTAATACGCACAATGGCACGGCCTATTGTGGTTTTGCCAGACCCCGATTCGCCCACCAAGGCCAATGTTTCACCCTTATATATATCAAAGCTGACATTATCGACGGCTTTAAACGCTTTCTTGCCGCGGCCAAAGACCACGTCAAGGTTCTGAATCGATAGCAGAACTTTTTTCTCTTTTGTTTCCATAGCCGTCTCCTTATTCATCAAATTCGATATGGGTCTTCAGCATCTTCTCATGAAGATTTCGTATGTTTTCAGGCGGCTCTGTTTTCGGCGCACGAGGGTCGAGCAGCCAGGTTTTCGCATAATGCGTGTCGCTTATCTTAAACATGGGCGGTTCTTCAACAAGGTCGATTGCAAGAGCATACTTGTTGCGCGGGGCAAAAGCATCGCCCACTATCTTGTTGTATAAAGAAGGCGGAGTTCCGGGTATGGAGAAAAGTTCCTTGCCCTTTTCGCTAAGCTGCGGAAGGGAGCTTAGCAGCGCCCATGTATATGGATGGCGCGGTTCGTAGAAAATTTCTTCTACCGAGCCTACTTCGACAATCTGCCCGCCGTATAGCACAGCCACGCGGTCAGCCACGTTGGCGACAACGCCCAAGTCGTGCGTTATATAAACGGTGGTAAAGCCGAGCTTTTTTTGAAGATCTCTGATAAGCCGTATAATCTGCGCCTGGATTGTAACGTCCAGCGCAGTGGTGGGTTCATCGCAGATAAGCAGTTTAGGCTGGCAAGACAAAGCAATCGCGATAACAATACGCTGACGCATTCCGCCTGAATATTCAAACGGATAATCGTCAAAGCGTTTTTCCGGTTCGGGAATGCCCACCTTGTCCATAATATCAAGCGTTCTTGCCTTTGCTTCCGCAGGAGAGCACTTTTGGTGCTTTAATATAACGGTCATTATCTGTTTGCCGATAGTGATAACGGGATTAAGGGATGTCATAGGATCCTGGAACACTGTGGCTATCCTGCGTCCCCTTATCTTCTCCCAGTCCTTGGCGTAATGCATTTTAGCGCAGTCGATTATTGCATAGCCATGAAGCGTTTTAGTTGCTTCATCAAAGCTGCGGAAAGCTACTCTAAAACCCGATACTTCAAATATTTTGTTGAGCGTTTGTTCGTCTTCCAGGTTTTCCCCGATGCACATAGCAAGCCGGAAAGCTTTTTTAAGCTTGCGCAAATGCGCAATTTTCTGTCTTCTTGGGAAGCGCCCTATGGACAGAACGATTTCCCGCGCAATATTTTCATTGCGAGTTAATGTTTCATCGGACAAACCTTCAGGGTTTTCAGGATTATCGGGAGTTTTTATATTTTCCTTGCGTTTTTTTCTAAGATCGTCAATCTCCTTTTTATCCTTTTGAATGCGTTCCTTGTCCTTCTTGTATGCTTCGCTTCGGCCTTTAGCCAGCTTTTTTTCTTGCTGTTTAATGCTCTCTATTTCCTGCTTAAGCTTTTTAATCTCCGCTTCAACCTTTACAAACTCCTCGCGGTCGGCGTGTCTGTCGAGTGTCCACAGGTAGTTGGTGCGGTCGATCCGGTTATCGTCCAATTCCTTGATGCGATGCTTAAAGTCAGCCTCTTCATCAAGGGAAAGGGTTTTCGCATGTACAATTTCGCGCTTCTTTTCTTGAATGGCGTTAAATTCCTTTGCGCCGCGCTCTAATTTGGACAGTTTGTTCAGCATACCCTTTGCGCGATTAAAAAGCCTTAGGTTTTCGCCGGTCAAGGATACGCTCATCTGCGAGAACTCGTCATCTTGTAATATGATGGACCCGTTTGATACGAAGCCGTTGCTGTCGAGCATACCGGCAAATGTTTTGGTAAGCACTGATTTGCCTGAGCCGGATTCGCCAACTATGGCCAGCACTTCGTCTTCGTATATATCAAGCGATACGCCGCGTATAGCAGTTAGTATTCTGCCGCGCACATTGAACTTAACTTCAACATCATGCAGGGAAAGGAGGACTTTCTTTTGATTGTTTTCCATTTCTGTTCCTCCTTACATATGCGTCCTTGGGTCGGATGCATCAGCCAAGTTTTGCCCCAGCAAGTATAAAATAATGGTGATTGCTGAAGCAATGATGACAGGCGGCCAGAATGCCCAAGGGAAAGTCATAAACGAAGTTTGCGCTTCCTGAATCATCCGTCCAAGCGACGGCACCGAAGCTGAAAGGCCTATTCCTATAAAGGAAAGGAACACTTCATAAGAAATATAGCTTGGCAGCTCCGTTGCAAGCAGCGTAACAATAACGCTTGTCAGGAAGGGTAGAATATTTTTGTTAACAATCCTATGCATAGGCGTGCCAAGACACCTTGATGCAAGGGAATATTCCCTGTCGCGGATTATCATTACCTGGGTTCTAAAGAAATATGCTATGCCCAGCCAGCCGGTAACTGTGAGCGCAAAGACAAAAGGCCAGAAACCGGAGCCTATAATGTACACCAGCACCGATATAAGCAGTATATAAGGCACATTGGCGATGATATTGTAAACAACGAGCATAACAGTGTCTACCTTTTTAGAGTAGCCCCAAACTGCGCCTACAATAACGCCGATAGTCATGTTGATTGCGGCGCATATAACCGCCAGCTGTATGCTGGTGCGGGCGGACGAGAAAATGCCGTACATTATGGAATTGCCCGTAGCTCCTGTGCCAAGAATCCATTTTATGTCTGAACCAAGAATATTAATCGCCTCGCCCGGGCTTAGGTTAAAGGTTTCTGCGCGGGTGATGTTTTCAAAAGCATCATACTGCCAAAAAATGGGCAGTATAAATGATCCCATCAGTATAAGTATGAAAAGCACAATCAGAACAATGTTCATCTTTTTACGGAAGAATACGCGGAACACGCTTCGCCAGTAAGAATAGCGAGGTGCGGTGATTTTTTCGGAAGAAATATTATCATTATCGATAAATTTAAACATTTCTTCTGCGTTTACAGGTTTTTTAGCCGCCATCACCTGCCACCTCCTTTAGAAGCAGAAAGCGAGATACGCGGATCGTACTTGGCTAACAGCAAGTCGCCCAAAATTAGAGAAATTAAGGATAAAATGGTGTAGAACACGGTGCAGGCCACTATGACGCCGTTGTCGTGGGTGTTTAGCGCAATAGTCAGCAAGTTGCCAACGCCCGGCACAGAGTATACGCGCTCGGTAATTATTGCGCCCGTTAAGCAGCCCAGTATGCTGGCGGGTATACCATGAACTAAATATATCATAGCGTTTTTGGAGATATGTATGTTATATATTTCCTTTTCGCTCATGCCTTCAGCGCGGGCGAACTTGACATAGTCCGAGTTCATTTGATCTATCATGTATCGGCGCATCCATTTCATAAGGCTTCCGATGCTTGGAAGCGAAAGCGAGATGGTTGGCAAAATATATGCTAGGATTTTTGTATCTGCATTTGCAAATTTATATGGCAGTCCGAAAACTCCCGTGCCTATTGCAGCAAACATAAAGATATAGGCAAGGCTTGGCACCGACATAATAAAAATGATGTAAGCATTGCCAAGCTTATCCGCAAAGCGGTCCTTATGGCGAGCGTTAAGTATGCCTAAAGGAAGGCCCACAAGATATGCAATACAGGTAGCTATAAGCCCTATTACAAAGGAGTTTTCAAGCATGTTAAGCCCGCCGCGGTGGTAGGAATACACGGTGTAATTGTCCGGGAACTGCTTGCGCTCCATAGGGCTTATAGTGCCGGAATTATATGTTAAGGTATGGAAATTTATTGCGGTATCGACATACTCGTCGGTGCCTATCATCGAAGGATATTGCTGGCGGCTTGTTATAAGCTCTCCCGTAGGGTTATGGATTACGTTGGTAATTTCCTGCCCGCGGTGCGTTGTATAGGATACGCCCAAGTTGATATGTATCCAGTTTTGATGGATGAATGGGAAACGGTTGTTTACAAAAAGCAGGTATTTATGATGTGTGCCTGAGCCGACCACCGCATAAAAACCAGAATAAGGATCCTTTTCAACGCGGATATAGCGATCTGTAAGTTCTGGATCTTTAACATCGTATATAGTTTCCACGGTTATAAAGTTACGGCAGTAATCCAGCATTCTTTCTATTATGCTTTTTTCATGAACAGCGAGCAGATAAGGCGTGCCGCCAGGTTTAAGCTTGCCGGATTTAAACGCAACAGGCTTCATGTAGTGGATCTTATCATTTTGATATTTTTCAAGAAACTCCTTAACTGAAGCGTTATCCCTATATGTTTCAGGATTCTTGATTGCGTTTTTATCGTCCAAGTATTCCTTTTCAGAAGTATAGCTATCCCCGTATTTTTCTGTATACTTATCCTTCAAAAAAGAAGTGTAATCCGTGTACTCAAGGTATCCATACTTCTGGTACTGCGTATACTCGTAATAAACGCGATCATTGTGATTCTTCTTGTTCCACATGTCGTCGGTCTGGAATATGACGCTTCGTTCGATCAATGTATAGACAAGGAACATAACAAGCATCACAACGACAAACAGAGAGAAGATTGAGAACAGGATGCGATTGAACATGTATTTTCTCATAGCTTATTTACCGCAATGAAAAAGCTGCGCGCTTTCCCTTTCCCTTCTTTTTCCATTTTTTCGCTCCTTTAGTTTAATTAACAGTTTCTTAAAGAATGCGGAGAGCTAAATTCTTTTTGTAAAACCAGCGCCAACTCCATCATATAAATTGTTTAAGCGCCGCATAATATGCTAAGCCATAAAAGAGCTTAGCTTTCCGCATCCCGCATATGCCTTTTATAAGACAAGAAGCTCCCCCGCCCCAGGACTTTCTTCGAGCGGGAGGAGCGCAATTTTGGAGAGGAAAAGCGGAGTTTTCCTCTCCAAAGTTTTTTTAGAACAGGCCTATAACCTTGGTCATGTAGCCTACGCCTTCGCCTTCAAATGTGTTTACATAGGTGGAAGGATCGCCGTAGTCTGGGCCCCAGCCGGAGCCGTAGAACATGTCAAAGTTGCCGGCTTCGCCGTTAGAGGCGCGATAGCCGCAGGCATAGAAGTCTTCGGAGGTGCTGGCTTCAAGCAGGTTTACAACTACGTTTTCAGCACCTAAGGTATCCTCTATAACCTTTTTATAGGCATTGGCTTCTGCAGTGCCTATGACGGCTGCGGAGTAATACACAACATCAATGTTGATAGGATAGCTGACCGTATCTCCCAGTTCTTCCTTGGCCATTTCGAGATATTTTTTCGCATTTTCCGGGTTGAACCAGCCGTTCACGCCGTCATTGATGTCGATTTCGCATCCCATTTGATCCAGGTAGTACTGGACGATTTCGCCGTAGAAAGTGCCTGCCGGGAATACATGTCCGTCTGCATCGGCAGTGTCTTCAGAAAGTTTTACAAATTCAGGGTGCGTGTACATGTTGCGCAGGTTCTGAGTTGCCAGATCCTTGCCGCGGCGCACAGCGTTGAATGTGTCCTTGTCGAAGGCAAACTGCAATGCTTTGCGGAAGTTCTTGTTGTTAAGCGCAGCATGGGTATCTATCTTCTGCTGTTCAGTCTGCGGGCTTGCAACGGCGCCGCTTTCAAGGGCGAAAGTGCCGCGGTTAAGGTTTAAGCCGCCAAAATATGTTGTTGAAGTGGTGTCTGAAATGAAGGAGTATTTGTCAAAGTTGCCATCGTCCTTGGCAAGCTTTAGCAAGCCGGTGCTTTCAGACAATACTGCCGCTGCATATGTGCCCTTCACAGTATCTGCATAATAGGCTTTCGGGTTTTCGCCGTTGTCGTATACCCACTTGATGGAGTTAAGGGTAATCTTATCGGCATCGTAGTAGTTTTCGTTCTTTACTACATAAATTTCAGAGTCTTTCTGCAGCTTCTGAAGCAGGAAAGGTCCGCAGTAAACCTGCGATGCCACGTTTTCGGCTTTACCGAACGTGTAGGTATTGGTGTCTGCTGAAGCAGCTGCATATTCATCCATGCCGTAAACGCCGCCATGCGCTTGGTAGAAGCTGTCGCATATCGGCAGGAAGCAGGAATAGGTGAGCATTGTCATAAAGTAAGAAGTAGGTGCTTCCAAGGTGACTTCAAGTGTATAGTCGTCTAAAGCCTTGTAGCCAACATCGTCAAAGCTGCCGCCCTTAAGATACTCGGAGGCGCCTTTGATAATGCCTTCAACCAGCCATTCAAGGCCGGCCTGGGTGTCGAGCATGTGGTGGAAGCCTGCAACAAAGTCGTTAGCTGTTACAGGAGCATATTCCGTACCTTCAGAAGTATACCACTTTGCATCATCGCGCAGGTGGAAGGTGTATACGAGGCCATCTTCAGAAATATCCCAGGATTTGGCAAGCTTGGGCTGCATATTGCTAAGATTGTCGTACTGCACCAAACCGTCAACCGTGTTCACGGTGATTTCCGTGTCGCTCTGAGAGCTTGTGTTAAGCCAGTCTATAGTAACCGGAGCAGTAGCAAAGGTAGTTGTATAGTCCGTCGCAAGCTTGTGGCCTTTTTCGGTCAGATACTTTGCAGGATCATATTCGCCTTCGCCCTTTACGGCTTTGGACCACATATCCATCATTTCATCGCGCTCTTCAGGCGTTAAGAAGTCGTCAGCAGTTAGAACCATGGTGCCCCAGCGGTCGTCGTCATTGCCCCACATAACATAGGGAATGCTGCGCGGCGCAACGCGGCTTATAGTGTAGGCGCCGTTTTGCGTCGTGGTCGGAATCATGACGGCGCTGTCAAGCAGAGCAGCTTCCGCTTTCGCAAAGAGAACGAAGCGTTCGTCCGGCTCTGAAGCAGCCTTTGCCGCTGCCAGCAGCTCGGCAAATTCGCCAAGGTTTGCTTCGTAGATTTCTTCGTCATCGCCGCGTTCGTAAGTAACGGGTTCAGCCATAACGGTTCCGAACATCGAAACTATCATGACCATTGCGGCAAGCAATGCAGTAAATTTCTTCATAAAAATTGTCTCCTCCTTTTTTCTATTCTAACTACTTTAAGGCATATGCCTTAAAACAATTAGAATAAAATAGTACTTATGTTAGTGTAGCATGTTTTTATTAAAATGACAAGTATGCAAAACCTTTATTTATGTCAACAACATGTGAAAACAAAGCATATATATGGTGAATCAAAAAAAATAATAAAGTCGAGTTTTATGAGAAAAACAATAAAACCGGCATAAAAATCAACATATTATTTCATACAAAAAATCATATATTAGAAATAAGTTTTCTTACATATATATAAGCTTATAATGTATGCAGCGCAAAGCAGCTTTTTTCAAATAAACCTCGTTTCAATTTATAGCACACTAAACCCTTAAAACAGCTTTTGTATGTACCATAATAACAGCCGGGACGCTTTCTGATAACTTTAGGAACCTGCAAATAGTTTTGCTAATCAGCCTTCTTCTAAATTATCGGCCGTATCCCCCGCGTCCGCATTTTCTACACTTCTCAATTTTCTTTCTATGGTTCTCGTTTTCTTGGCGGCGTTATCTATGCTGTCTGTCGCTTGCCTCAAACGCATGCGGGTTTTCCCTAGGATTTCCGAAAAGCTTTCAAACTCTTTTTGTATATCTTTTAGTAAAATAAATATTTCTGAACTTCTCTGCTCTATCGCAAGGGTTCTAAAGCCCATCTGCAGGCTGTTAAGCAGCGCGCTTAATGTTGAAGGGCCTGAAATAACAACGCGTTTTTCCCTTTGAACGGTTTGCGCAACGCCATTAAGCTGCATTACATATGCATAAAGAGCTTCCATAGGGAGATACATTATAGCAAAATCCGTAGTATACGGCGGAGCTATGTACTTATCGGATATCCTGCCCGCTTCTTTTATGATGGCTTTGCCAAGCTCCGTTTTTTCCCTGGCGGCTCTTTCATCGTCCCCCGCTTCTAAAGCATCCTGCAAGCGTATATACGCTTCAACTGGGAACTTAGCATCTATAGGCAGGTACATGCGTTTGTCGTCCTGCCCTGGAAGGCATATGGCATATTCAACGCGTTCCTGGGAGTTTGGCTTAACGGCAACATTTATCGCATACTGTTCTTTAGTGAGCATATCTTCAAGCAGTGCGCCAAGCTGCATTTCTCCCCATGTGCCTCTTGTTTTAACATTTGAAAAAAGGCGTTTTATATCTCCCACATTCTGCGCTAAAGTCTGCATTTCGCCAAGGCCTTTATACACCTGTTCCAATCGCTCGTTCACGAGCGAAAAGCTGTCGCCTATGCTGCGGCTCAGCGTCTGTTTTAGCGTTTCATCTACGGTTTTTCGCATGGATTCCAGCTTTTCGGTGTTGTCCTGCTGAATATTTAGCAGGCTTTTGCTGACGGTTTCGCGCATGCGTTCTATTCTTTCGTCCTGCGCTGAAAGCGCCGCATCCATCCGCCTGCTTAGATGTTCGCTGTTTTCATAATTGCTGCGCTGTGTTTCCTGTATAAGGCTTTGTATTGCAAGATGGTTATGAGCTATGCTGTTGTTAATCCTGCTTTCGCTTTCCTTTATTGAAGCATCCGTAAAGCCTGCAACGGTTTCTTCAAGGAGTTCGGTGCGCTTTTCAGCCCCTGCAGTAATATTTTTTACGCGCCTAAAAAGCAAAATAAACAGCAAAAAAATTACCGCAAATGCAGCAATAATTAAAATGTTTTGAGCGTTTATTTCAGGCATGGGATATGCCCTTTCGCCAATGTTCAAAGCACAGGCCAATATATTTTATTTCCGCCTGGTTGTCTATAAGCACCTGCTCCCCTTCTTTTATTACATTGCCATTTTTATCTACGCGGGTGTTCATAGTCGCCTTTTTCCCGCACCAGCAAAGCCCTCCCGGCACTTCCTGTATGTCTTCCGCCAAACGAAACAGCGCTGCGGAGCCTTCAAAGAAATTGCCCTGAAAATCCGTACGCAGGCCGTAGCAATATATTTCCAGCATTTCAGACATATCGGCAAGCTCTTTAACTTGACTTTCAGACAAAAACTGGGCTTCGTCAATCAATACAAACTGAAAGCCTTTATGCGCCTTTTGAACAGCTAACCACAGCAGCTGCTCTTTTATGCTGTGGTGAGGTTCCAACACTATTTCCGCCTTGGCGCTTAAACCAACGCGCGAATACACGATCTGCGCGCCCGCCCTTGTATCCACAGCCGGTTTTACAAGGGCGACCTTCAGCCCCAGCTGCTGCAAATTATACCTTTGCATTAAAAGCTGCGCCGTCTTGCTCGAACCCATAACTCCATACATAAAGTGCAGCATTATATTTCCTGCCTGCCTTCAAGCGCCTTTGAAAGAGTGACTTCGTCAGCGTATTCTAAGTCGCTCCCAATAGGCACGCCGTAGGCTATACGGGTAACCTTGATGCCCATAGGCTTAATAAGCCTCGCTAAATAAGAAGCCGTGGCTTCTCCTTCTATATCAGGGTTTGTAGCAACTATAACTTCCTGCACTTCGCCGTCCCCCAAGCGCATTAGCAAAGAGCGTATATTTAAGTCGTTAGGGCCGATATTGTCCATGGGCGACAATACGCCGTGCAGAACATGGTAAAGGCCGCGATAATCGTGCACCCTTTCAATGGCAGTTACATCTTTAGGCTCTTTTACAACGCAAATTATTTGTTTGTTGCGTCTGCTGTCGCTGCATATTTCGCAAACGGGCTCTGAAGAATAATTGCCGCATATTTCGCAGAGTTTTATATTCTGCCTGCCTTGCCAAACGGAATCCACCAGTCTTTTTACATCTTCCAGAGGCATAGACACAATATGGTAGGCAAGCCTTTGAGCGCTCTTTTTGCCTATTCCGGGCAGCCTTGAAAGCTCGTTTGCCATAACTTCTATAAGGTTTGTTTGGTTTTGCATTTACAGAAGACCGTTTAAGCCTCCGGGCATTGCAGCGCCCATAGTCTTTTCCCTGTCCTGCTTGCTTAAGCGCAGGGCTTCGTTTACGGCGGAAATGACTAAATCCTGGAGCATTTCAGCATCTTCAGGGTCTATAGCTTCCGGCTTTATGTTAATTTCAAGCACTTCGTCCTTTCCTGAAACCTTGCAGCTTACAACGCCGCCGCCCACGCTTGATCCATAGGTTTTTTCTTCAAGGCTTTCCTGCGCCTTGGCTAATTGCTCCTGCATTTTTTGAGCTTGGCGCATGAGCTGCTGCATGTTTGCTCCGCCTCCAAAACCCGGAAATTTGTTTTTAGCCATTTTTATCG
>JBMNUE010000048.1:0-12081 GCA_050946095.1 Christensenellales bacterium | reverse complement strand
TAGGCAAAAGCACTCTGCTTATGCAGACATCCGCAAAGCTATCCAGCGAAGGCAAAAGCGTTTTATATGTGTCCGGCGAAGAAAGCGCCCGCCAGCTTAAAATGCGCGCAAACAGATTGGGCGCTTCGCATAGTTCCATGCTTGTGCTAACCGAAAATGCAATGAACAATATAATGGAAAAAACGCTTTCGCTTAACCCTGATGTGCTTATTATAGACTCCATACAGACCATGTACCGCCCTGAAATGGCAAGCGCTCCCGGCTCTGTAAGCCAGATAAGAGAATGCGCCGCCATGCTTATGCGGCTTGCAAAGCAGGAAGGCATAAGCGTGCTTATAGCAGGGCATGTAACTAAGGAGGGCGCTATAGCAGGCCCCCGCGTGCTTGAACATATGGTTGACGTAGTGCTGTATTTTGAAGGCGAAAGCAGGCGCGAATACAGGCTTTTGCGCGCCGTTAAAAACCGCTTCGGCTCAGTAAATGAACTGGGAGTATTTGAAATGACGGAAAACGGCATGGTGGGGATAGAAAACCCTTCCGAAATACTTCTCTCCCAGCGCGCTAAAGGCGTAAGCGGGTCCATTGTTTACTGCGCATTGGAAGGCACGCGGCCAATGCTTGCAGATGTGCAGGCGCTTGTAACGCAATCCTTCTATGTGTCTCCAAAGCGCACGGTAAGCGGCATAGATCAGGGCCGCGTGGCGCTTTTGCTCGCGGTGCTTGAAAAGCGCGCCGGCTTAAAGCTCTATAACCAAGATGTATATATAAATGTGGCCGGCGGCATGCGCTTAAACGAACCCGCTTCAGACTTGGCTGTGTGCCTTGCGGTAGCATCTTCTTTTAGAGATGTTCCTTTACCCAACGACCTTGCGGCTTTTGGGGAAGTAGGGCTTGCGGGAGAGCTTCGCAGCGCCTCGCAAGCTGAAAGGCGCTTTGCAGAATGCGCACGCCTTGGCATAAACCGCATTGTAAGCCCGAAAGGCCGCCTGCAAAAGCGCACTCACGGCATCACCCCCATATTTACTTCAACCGTATATGAAGCTCTCAAGCTATTTAGGCTGCTGTAATCTGCATTTTAAAATTTATTCTTAAAATTTTACAATTATCGCCCTTATTCTGCCCTATATTGTCTTGTAAGCCATCTTTATTTTTGATATAATCGTCTAAAGGATCTTAAGGAGGTCTTAATATGAAAAAGCGAATTATTTCACTGCTTGTTTGTGCGGCGCTTTTGCTTGGCGTTATGCCGGCCCTTGCATATACGCTCCGCTATGAAGATACCGGCACGCGCGTCGGCCTCTTGCAAACTCAGCTTAAAAACTTGGGCTATTACACAGGTCCTCTTTCCAATAAATACGATTATGAGCTTGTTAAATCCGTGCGAAGCTTCCAAAGGGAAAACGGTCTGCAGGTAGACGGCATTGCAGGCCTGCAAACGCTTATGCGCCTCAACAGCTTGGACGGCATTGCCCCTAAGCCAAAGCCAAAGGAAAGCGTTTTAATGCTGTCGCTCGGAAGCCAAGGCGATCTGGTTACGGATTTTCAAACGCGCTTAAAAGACTTGGGCTATTTAAGCAACGTTTCTGGCAGCTTCGACACCACAACATACGCCGCCGTTACTTCCTTCCAAAAGCATAACGGGCTGCGCAAGGACGGCATTGTAGGGGACAAAACCTGGAGCGCTCTTTTCAGCCCTACAGCTAAAAAAGCGCCCGGCTATAACGGCACGCCGCTTTACTATAACTATATAAGCCTAACCCACAACAATCCAAGCGAACAGGTGCGCCAAATAGAACAGCGCCTTAAGGACTTAGGCTATTTTAGCGGCACTCCTAACACCGTTTTCGATGCAGATACTTTTAATGCCGTGCTCGCCTTCCAAAGGAAAAATAGCCTTAAAGTCGACGGAATAGTAGGCTACGACACATGGAACAGGCTGTTTTCATCAAGCGCTATATCATCCGGCGGCACAGTTGTTCCCCCGCCAAGCACTACCACCCCCCCAGTTCTTCCCACGGATCCGCCAAAGATTAATACAGCTGGCAGGTTACAGTACAACTACGAAGACCCGCAGGTGCGCGTGCTTCAGAAAAAGCTTGCCGATCTTGGATATTTCGACACCAACTATGAAAAAATTTCCGACCTGTACACATATTACACCGTTGTTGCAGTGCGCAACTTCCAAAAGAAAAACGGTTTAAAGGCAGACGGTATTGCAGGCCCTAATACCCTTACCCTGCTATTTAAAGGCGATCCTATAAAGGCGGACGGCAAGAAAGCTTCAGAGCCTGTCACACCTATACCCACAGGCCCTGCGCCAACGCCTGCGCCTATAACACCCAAAACCGACATAAGACTGCAGTACAACCAGGAAAACGCTCAGATAGGCCTGCTTAAAGCCCGCCTTAAAGAGCTTGGATATTTTGACACCAACTATGAAAAAATTTCAAATGTGTATACGTACTATACTGTTGTAGCTGTGCGCAACTTCCAAAAGAAGAACGGTTTAAAAGCAGACGGTATTGCAGGCGCCAACACGCTTAAGGCTCTCTATTCAGATAGCGCCATTAAAGCGGACGGCAAGGCTGCAGGCGGCGAAGGCGGCGGCTCAGCGCCCCCCGTTTCAACCGACAAGCCAAAGCCCAAAGAACCCATACGCTTATCTTACGGCGATGAAAACAGCAATGTAACAAAGCTGCAGGAAAAGCTTACCGAACTTAAATTCTTCGATCCCTCATACGAAAAAATCTCCGGCAAATACACATATTACACTGTTAAATGCGTGCGCAAATTCCAGGAATCCAAGGGCTTGAAAGCGGACGGCGTTGTAGGTCCCAAAACCTGGGAAGCCTTGGGATTCGCCAACTAAAATTTAACAATTACAAACAATAATTCACAATTCCTATTGCCCCGCCATATGGCGGGGTTTCATAATGCCGGCAAATTGACGGCGGATAATTTATCTAATGTTATTTTAGCTTTTAGATATGTTTGCCATAAAACAATTCAAAACGCATGGAATGCATGAAGGCTGTCAATAATATGTCCTTGGACATATTGCCGCGTGTCCTTTCGTTTGTAAGCTTTTCTCCCGGTCAGCGAAAATGCAGGGAACGCAATGCCCCGCGCCTTAGCGCTGTTCGCTGGTCACAATTGTACTCATGAGGCTTCGCCACGAACCTTATCCTAAATAATACTTTATCTATCTCTGACCTCGCCATAAGGCGGAGTTTCAGGCTGTCGGCAAATTGGCGGAGGATAGTTTGCCTAATGCTATTTTTGCTTTTAGATATGTTTGCCATAAAACAATTCAAAACAAATGGAATGCATGAAGGCTGTCAATAATATGTCCTTGGACGATTTGTAGTGCGTCTTTTCGCTTGAGAGCTCTGTTACTTAAAGCAAAAAACGCATAAAATGCACAGCTTTCAATACCCCGATACCGAAGCCCCGAAAGCTTTTCACGATTACACTAATGGGGCTTCGCCCCGTATCTCT
Source organism: Christensenellales bacterium (assembly GCA_050946095.1). Classification (GTDB taxonomy): domain Bacteria; phylum Bacillota; class Clostridia; order Christensenellales; family Aristaeellaceae; genus DTU024. The sequence continues at coordinate 8,583 of JBMNUE010000048.1, read as the reverse complement.
CCCTAAACAGCACTTTATCTATACTCAAAATGCATGAAATGCACAGTTTTCAATGCCTTTCAGTTTTAGCGCTTGCAGCTTTTTCTGATTATATTGATTGAGCTTTTTTCTGTAAGACTCCTTAAATAACGCTTTGCCTGCACTCTGTTATTCTGCCTTATGGCGGAATTTTTTAATAAAAAAAGCGCTTATTAAAGTTTTCCTTTTAATAAGCGCCAAGCGTTTTAAGAAAAATAACTTTACTTAGCGGAAAACATTATTTTTCTTTTGGCAAAAAGAGAGGATAGTTTTCTTTATCAAAGCATTCTTCGTCCTTGATGACACTTCCGTCTTCGTACATATCTTCTTCTATACCGCAGCAGCTTCCCGCAGCTCTGCCGCATTTAGGATACCTGTCGCACCTAAAGCTATAGCATTTCCTTTTTAGCTTCATTTTAATATTTTTTAGGATAGAAGCCGCTCGGGCTGTAGCTTAGGTTTATCATAATGTTTTTCTTCTGCGTATAGTGTTCCAGTATCATCTTGTGCGTTTCTCTGCCTATGCCTGATTCCTTGTAGCCGCCAAACGGGCTGTGTTCGGGAATTTGGTTGTAAGTGTTTACCCACATGCGTCCGGTCTCTATGCTGCGCGCGACATGGAGCGCCTTTGCTATATCCTTTGTCCAAACAGCGCCGCCAAGCCCGTACACGGAATCGTTCGCCATCTTGATTACTTCGTCTTCTGTTTTAAATTTTATTACGCATGCGACAGGGCCGAATATTTCTTCCTGCGCAACGCGCATATCGTTTGTAACATTTGTAAGCAGCGTAGGTCTCATGAAGCTTCCTTTTTCAAGGCCGCCTTCTTTTATTTGGACTCCTCCGCAGGCGACCGTAGCGCCTTCTAACTTGCCTATTTCAATATAGTCCAAAATTTTCTTAAGCTGCGTGCGGTTTATCTGCGAGCCCATCTGGGTTTCAGGTTTAAGCGGATCCCCTACATTTATAGCGTTAAACGCTTTTGTTAATGCGCCTACAAATTCGTCATAGAAGGTATCCTGCACAAATATTCTGCTTCCGGCGCAGCAAACCTGGCCCTGGTTAAACAGTATGCCAAGCTGCGCTCCGTCAATAGCCTGGTCAAAGTCGCAGTCGTCAAAGAATATATTGGCGCTCTTTCCGCCAAGCTCCAGCGTGGAAGGGATAATTTTTTCTGCAGCCGCAAGGCCAACATTCCTTCCGACCTCGGTTGAGCCTGTAAAGGCAAGCTTTTTAAAGCCCTTGTGCTCAAGCATATATTGGCCCGCTTTTGAGCCTGAGCCGGTTATTACATTAAACACGCCTTTTGGCAAAATTCCGTCTATAAGCCTTGCAAGTTCAAGCACCGAAAGCGAAGTTGCGCTTGAAGGCTTGAATACCGTGCAGTCGCCCGCGGCTATTACAGGAGCCAGCTTCCACGCCGCCATAAGGAACGGGAAGTTCCAAGGCACAATCTGGCCTACAACGCCTATGGGTTCTCTTAATATTATAGACATGAAAGTTTCGTCCAGCACAGCGGCCTGCCCTTCTTCCGCCAGTATGCAGCCAGCGAAATAACGGAAATGCCTTACCGAGTAGGGAATATCGATCGCAAGCGTTTCTCTGATGGGCTTGCCGTTGTCCCTTGTTTCGACTTCTGCAAGCCATTCTTTGTTTTCTTCGATTACATCGGCTATTTTGTTTAATATAGCCGCTCTTTGAACGGGTGTTGTTTTCTTCCAGCCTTCAAAGGCTTCCCATGCAGCATTTACTGCATCGTCAACATCTTTTTTAGTTGCCTGCGCGCAGACGGACAGATGCGAGCCGTCTATCGGGCTTGTAGCTTCAAACGTTCCGCCGTCAGAGGCATCGCGCCATTCGCCATTGATGTAGAGTCCGTACTTTTCTTGCAGTTTCATAGCTTTTCCTCCTTTATTTGATTGAAAAATCGGTTTATAAAAATATCGGCTGCGGGAATTTGGTTTATGAAAGTTTAATACGAGAATTAATGTTGATGTTGTAACCGGAAATTGCAGTCATTCGGCTTGGAAATTATTATTATCTTGCATATTCAATTTAACACAGGTTTTTGTATTTGTCAACCGTATTTTGGACATATTATCAATCCTTTGCGCTTATATCTTAAATTTAAATCCCCGACAGTATCAATAATTTTGTATAGCGCTTATATTTTCTTATGCCTAAAATGTTTGACAAAACTGTGCATTGTGGTAAAATATAGGAAATAAAAGGCTATGCCTTTAAGATAATTTTAGGAGGAACAGATATGAAACTAAGACGTATCTTCTCGTTTGTGTTCGTTGCGGCGATGCTTATGTCGCTCGCCATTGCGCCCGCATTTGCAGAAGAGCCTATTGAGCTGCATGTGCTCAATTATCGCGACATGACAAGCCCCAACGCCATGGACGAAACTGAAGTCGTGTGGGACGCTTTCCAAAAAGCAAACCCGGACATCAAGCTTGTAATCCAGGACGAATTTAACGAGCCTTTCCACCAGGCCACGGAAGCCTACGCAGCAGCCGGCAGCCTGCCGGACGTAATGTACGCATGGCCGTCCGGACGCTCCACAACCTTGCATACAAAAAAACTGCTTAAGGATTTAACGCCCCTTATCGAGCGCGACAAAATACAGGACGACTACCTGCCCCTCACGCTTGACGGCAGCCAGCAGGCAGGCGGTTACCAGGCCATATTCCCCATGGGCATCACCGCATCGCATGCTTTCTACGTAAATATGGAAGTATTGGAAGATGCCGGCCTTGAGCCCGCCAAAACATATTCCGAATTAGTGGAACAGGTGCCGGTGCTTAAGGAAAAAGGCTATGAAACAGTGCTAATGCCAAACCAGGACAGCTGGGTTATGCAGAGCTGCCTGTTCTCCATGGTGGCCGGACGTTTCTGCGGCGAAGGCTGGGAGAAGAAAATACTTTCGGGCGAAGCCAAATTTACAGATCCCGACTTTTTAAACGCATTAAAGTTCATACAAAAAATATATGAAGACGGCGTAATCGATAAAACCACTTTGGCAGTCGGCTACGGCGAAGGCCCGAGCATGTTTGCCACCAACGCTTCCGCCTATTATATAGACGGCGACTGGCGTGTAGGCGCTTTCATTACAGATTCAACCACAGGCGAAGCCTTAATTGAACCTGAAAGGCAAAATAACTTCAAAATAACCGTGTTCCCCGAAATAGATGTGGAAGGCGTAAAGTTTAACCGCTCCAATTCCGCAGTTTTGGCAACAGGATACGGCATAAACGCCAACCTGGAAGACGGCTCTCCCAAGCTCGAAGCTGCTTGGAAGCTCGTAAAATGGTTAGTGGGCAAAGACGTACTGACCTACAGAATAGCAACAGGCGGTCTGCCAAGCCCTGCGCGCACGGACATAGACTTTGAATCCCTCGACCTTGAACCGCTGCAAATAGCCATTGCAAACTTGGCCAACGAATACGATATCGCTACCGTGGTTATAGACGGCGTATTTGAAGGCCCCGTATACACACCGTTAAACGACGGTCTGCAGGCTTTAGGCTTAGGCACTCAAACACCTGAAGATGTTGCAAAGGCAACGCAGGATGCTTTTGAGGCCTGGAAAGCCGCTAAGTAATAGCAGCGCATTAAATTAAAAAAAACGGGGAGGTTGCAATGAAAACTAAAGTTGAAAAGAGGATGGCTTACACCTTGCTTGTATTTCCAGCCGTGTTTATATACTTAGCCGTTGTGACCTTCCCCACTATTTTTTCTGTACTGCTTAGCTTGACAAACTATAACGGCGGGCCGATTTTCGGCAGTTCGGACATACAGTTTGTCGGCTTAAAAAGCTATGTATGGATGTTTACAGAACCTGCGGGCAATTTTTACACCGCGCTTAAAAACAATATGCTTATTGTTGCGGTGTCGGTTTTAGGGCAGATTCCCTTGGGCTTTATACTCGCTTATATATTGTCCCGCAAATTGATTTCGCACGGAAACAGCTTTTTCCAAACCATGATATATCTGCCCAATGTAATATCCCCCGTAATAATAGGCGTGCTTTTTAACTCCATAATATACGGCCGCAACGCGGTTCTTATGGATATAAGGCGTATTTTTAACCCGAACGCCGTATATACCATAAGCGATAAGCCTATGGTGCCGGTGCTTTTCGTTATTCTATGGATGTACATGGGTTTTTACATGATTATATTTTTAGCCAATATGCAGCGCATAGACCCTTCCGTAATAGAAGCCGCCCGCATTGACGGCGCAAAAGAATCGGATATATTATGGCGCATAACTTTACCAGCACTTTCAGGAGTTATTATAACAACGGCCATATTGGCTATATCCGGCTCTCTTAAGACATTCGACCTGCTCTACGCCATGACAAACGGCGGCCCTGCGGGGCAGACGAGAGTGTTATCGTTATATATGTATCAATCGGCATTCCAGGGCGCACCTAACTATCCGCTTGCAAACGCCATTTCAACCGTTATGGTAATTATAAGCATGATACTCATAGTCGTTGTAATGAGCCTTGGCAAAACCTTTAACAAGGAGGAAATTTAAATGGGCAACCGCAATATATCTCCGGTGACAAAGGTTATTGTCTACATAGTAATGATATTTTTTACAGTATTGACCATTTACCCTATTATATGGTTGGTTTTGCAGTCCTTTAAGACCAACACCGACTACCTTACCCACAACAAACTTGCGCTTCCCACATCAATTTACTTTGGAAACTATAGTTTTGTAATGAAGCAGGGCAACTTCTTCATGTTCTTTAAAAACAGCGTAATCTATTCCGTAGTTACTGTAATAGCGGTCGTGATAATGTCCAACATGGCGGGGTTTGCTTTTGCAAAGCTTAAATATAAAATAACAAAATTTCTGCACGGGCTGTTTATCATAGGCATACTGCTTACTTTGCAGTCCATGCTTATCCCGTTGTTTTTAATGGTAAACGCAGCAGGCATACACAACACGCGCACTGCCGTTCTTATACCCTACATAGCCTTAGGGCTTCCTATGGGCGTGTATCTTTGCACCGATTTTGAAAAAAGCATACCGGATGAACTTATTGAGGCCGCGCGCATTGACGGAGCAAGCTATCTGCATATTTTTAGAAGAGTTATTCTTCCTATATGTTCTCCCGTTTCAGTTACTCTTGCCATAATCACATTTACAGGCACATGGAACGAATTTGTGCTGATGAGCCTTATGACATCTTCGGAATCGTACAAGGCCATTCCCTACATGGTAGGCCGCTATGCGGGCGCCTTGGGCTCAGACTACGGCAAGCTTTTTACATCGCTCACAGTAGCGCTTATCCCTATACTTATTTTCTATTTTGTATTTAGAAACCACATAACTAAAGGCGTTGCCGCAGGAGCGGTTAAGGGATAACACATAAAACGCGTTTTTAATCGCTGTCGCATGCCGATTTTAACTAAGTGCTGCTTTTGAATACTGATGCAAAACATAAAAATTTGAATTTTATAAATTTATAAGATTATTCCTTGGAATAATTACAATAAATGGCGTTTTATGCGCCGTTTATTATTAAGCCTGCATTAACGCTTACACTGTAAAACTAATGTTTATGGTTTAAAAGAAGTTGTTTGATTTAAAGCATGAAATTAATAATATAAACAAAAACTTATATCAATAAATTGCAATGAGAGGGAAAAATGCTTAGAGATGATGCCGAAAAAATAATAAACAACGCTATTGCAAGCGCTTCGCCTGATGAAGCTGTAAAAAGAGCCTTGAGCGAAATAAATTTAACGGGCGTAAATAAATTAGTTCTTATTTCCATAGGAAAAGCCGCTTGGCAGATGGCATATGCCGCAAAAAATTATCTTGGAGAAAGAATAGACGCCGGCATTGTAATTACCAAATACGAACACTCTAAAGGCAAATTAGCGAACATAAAAATATGCGAAGCGGGCCATCCCATACCTGATGAAAACGGCATAAAAGCAACAGAAAAAGCAATCGATTTAGTTGAAAATTTAGGCGAAAACGACGCTGTGCTGTTTTTAATATCGGGCGGAGGCAGCGCGCTTTTTGAAAAACCTTTAATACCCCTTGAAGAGCTTAAAGATATAACCAATCAAATGCTTGCAAAAGGCTGCAGCATACAAGAAATAAACACCATAAGAAAGCGCCTGAGCGATGTTAAAGGCGGCAAGTTCGCGCTTAAATGCAAGCCCGCTAAAGTGTATTCGATAGTGCTATCTGATATACTGGGCGATCCCATGGATATGATAGCTTCGGGCCCTGCCTGTCCGGACAGCTCCACCGCGCAGGACGCTATAGATATAATAAAAAAATATAATTTAAATCTGTCTAAAAATGCGCTGCAGCTTATGCATAAAGAGACCCCCAAAAATTTAGACAATGTTAAAAGCTTTGTAACAGGCTCTGTAAAACAGCTGTGCGTTTCAGCCGAGCAAACGGCAAAAGAGCTGGGCTATGAGCCCATTGTTTTAACAACCACATTAAGCTGCGAAGCTAAGGAAGCAGGTTCTTTTTTAGCTTCGATAGCGCAGTACTACCAGGAAAAAGAAAAATCCTTGGCGTTTATTCTAGGCGGAGAAACCGTGGTGCGCGTATCGGGAAGCGGCAGGGGCGGAAGAAACCAGGAGCTTGCTCTTTCTTCGGCGCAAGGTCTTTCAATATGCAAAGACAGCGCAATATTTTCCGTAGGATCTGACGGCACTGACGGTCCAACAGACGCAGCCGGCGCTTATGTTGACAATTTTAGTTTTAAAAAATTACTTTTAAACGGCATAGACCCCTTTGAAGTTTTAAAAAACAACGACTCGTACAGCGCCTTAAGCGCAATAGGCGCTCTTATATTTACCGGCCCCACCGGAACCAATGTGAACGACCTAACGGTACTTCTTATAAAGCGTTAAAGCGCAATTTAAGCATTCTGTTAAAATTTAATACCAAAAAAGTATTTGACTAAGCTTATGCCTATAAAAGCAGGCATAAGCTTATTTGATAAAACGCTGCAAAATAGCATAAAATAATGTGTGTTTTTGTAATATTTTATAAATTATGCTATTTGATGCATTGATAAATTGGTATATATTCCGACCGTTTCTTCGGGAAATATCTTTACTTTTTGCCGCTTTGTGCTAAAATATTATCTGGAACGAAGAAGAAAGGAAGGAACTATATGAAAAAAATTTTATCCATCGTTCTTACGCTATGCATAGCGCTGGGGCTTACATCAACGTTGGCTGAAAAGCATTTTACAGCCGGCACTTATGAAGGCACAGGCGAAGGCTTTGGCGGCGAACTTGTAGCTAATGTAGAAGTGAGCGACAGCGAAATACTTAAGGTGGAAATCACAGAACACTCTGAAAGCGCAGGCATTTCTGACGGTGCGATAGAAAAAATTCCGGAAGAAATAGTAAAATTGCAAACAGTAAACGTGGACAGCGTGTCAGGCGCTACATTTTCATCTGACGCTATTAAGGAAGCCGTTAAGAAAGCTTTGATTAAAGCAGGCGGCGCTGAAGAATATATAACGCGCCACGTTGAAAAAGAAGCAAAGGAAGCCGGCGAACTTAAAACGGCCGAATACGATATTATAATAATAGGCGCCGGCGGAGCAGGCATGAGCGCTGCGTTTGAAGCCAAGAAAGCGGGAGCAAATGTAGTAGTGCTCGAAAAAACAGACCATATAGGCGGAAACACTCTTTTAGCAGGCTCTGCGATGAACGCAGCCGACCCTGCAAGGCAGAAAAAGTATTCTATGGGCCAGTCTGAAATAGATAAGATTGAAGAGCTTATAAACCTTGAGCCTAAGAACGAACTTATGAAATCCTGGCAGGATGCGGTTGCTAAAGATATGGAAGAGTATAAGGCAAACGGAGAAACTTATCTCTATGATTCTCCTGCTCTCCATAAGCTTCAAACATATGTAGGCGGCGACTATGTGGCAGACCCTGCTCTTGTCGAAATATTGTGCGGAAAGGCGCTCGAAAGCGTCAATTACCTTGAAGAAAACGGCGCTGTTTGGAAAGACGGCGTAACTACCGCTGTGGGCGCTACATGGATGAGAAGCCATAACCCCACGCTTGACCTTGGAACTGCAGGGGCATCTTTCGTGCTGCCGCAGAGCAACGGCTATAAAAAGCTTGGCGGAGAAGTATTATTTGACCACAAGGTTGATAAGCTTGAAAAAGACGAAAACGGACGCGTATCTATAGTAAAAGGCTCTATGAGCGACGGCACTCCGTTTGAATATAAGGCATCTAAAGCTGTGCTTATTGCAACCGGAGGTTTTGGAGCAAATGTTGAAATGCGTCAAAAATACAACAAGCATTGGGAAGACCTTGGCGAAAATATAGCTACCACCAATGTGCCCACAGCTACCGGCGATGGCATACTGCTTGCTGAAGATGTAGGCGCAAACCTTGTAGGCATGGAATGGATACAGCTTATACCCACCAGCAGAGACAGCTTTACCGCCGGCATCAACAACTCTATATTTGTAAATAAAAGCGGCGAGCGTTTCGTGCGCGAAGACGGGCGGCGCGATGAGCTTTCTGCCGCCGTTCTTAA
>JBMNUE010000047.1:0-12341 GCA_050946095.1 Christensenellales bacterium | reverse complement strand
AAAGGCTATAATCCAATACTTCCTTGTGCCCTTTTTCATCGATGCCGATTAAAGTATGCATAGCTTCTTTTTGTACACTGTCGCGCCGAACCGATAGAAAAGTAGCGTCACAATAGATGACAACATACCTCTCTTTAACAGGACGATTGTGGAAGGCTTTCACATCTTCGTCAACAAGCTTTGTGATATTTGAAATGGTAGCCGGTGAGTAATGATGACCATACATTTTCTCGATTAAATCAGCAACTTTCCTGGTCGTGATCCCTTTCTTGCAGAGCTGAACAACCGTGGTTTCCAAGTCGTTTCCCGTTTGTTTGTAGGAGGGTATAAGCTGCTGTACGAACTCACCCATTCGGTCTCGGGGAACGGTGATGTTCCATAGGTCGTTTTCAGTTGACGCTGGTAGTAACCGTTTCTTGAATTACCGGAATTATAACCAATCGGGTCGTAAGGTTCGTAGTCCAAGAAAACAGTAAGTTCATACTTCAATAGTTGATTTAAAGCGTTTTCAAGCTGCCGGCGAAAAACTTCTTTGATATCTTCCCCTTTCACTATCGATTTGGCGAGAACTGTGCTAAAATGGTCCATAGAGAGGTCTCCTTTTCTGTGGTTTGTAGGCTAACAAAATTTTACATGAAAAGGACCTCTTTTGCTAATCACTCTCTTTTCGAGGTTACACATAAGATTGTACGCTATGTTCATTAAAATCTACTATAATAAAAACAAATGTATTTGTACTTTCTACTGCTCTTCAATCAACATAGCACCGTTTTTAAACCTGCACCAAATGTCGCAGGCGGCTTCAATATCTGCACGGCTATGGCTTGCAATTATAATACATTTGCCTTCTTGTTTTAATTGCTGTAAAAGCCTGTGAATTAACTGTTTGCTCTGTTCATCCAAACCGTTGAAAGGTTCATCTAAAATAAGTATTTCAGGTTTTTCCATCAAGGCCTGCGCAATACCAAGCCTTTGCCGCATGCCGAGACTGTATTGGCTTACATTTTTTTTGTCTTCAGAGTCAAGGCCTACTGTATCCATTACTTGCTTAACTCTTTCCGGCGTTGCTTTCCCTGAAATTTTCATTAGAATTTCCAAATTTTTTTTACCGCTGTAATAGGGTAAGAACCCGGGTGTTTCAATTATTATGCCTGTTGATGGAGCAAAGTCGCAATCCTTGCCGATTTCTTTTCCCAATACATTTATTGTGCCACTGTCAGCCTTTATAAAACCGCAGATACAGCGCATAAGGGTTGTTTTTCCGCAGCCGTTTGTGCCAATCAATCCGTAGATATGCCCCCCAAAAAATTCCGCAGAAATATTTACAAGGACATCTCTTTTCCCGAAACTTTTGTTTAAATTATTAATCTTTATCACTTTTTTCTCCTTAAAAACACAAGTCTGTATTCTTTGCTCGCCTCAAAAGTACCCACAATAACAATATATTACCAACTATATGCACTGCGATACCTTCCGCTAATTTAGCGGGGATTTCTTCTGTCGTTTTTCCAGTTATTCCGTTTAAAACAGCATATTGTACAGGTATGCGATGCAAGGGAAAAATTTCAAGCAAAAAAATCTGCCCAAAAAGTAGCAGAAACATATAAACCGCCGCACCCAAAGCAGAATGTCCGCTTATTGAAAAAGCAAGCAGCAATAGGCTCATCATGAAATAAAAGGAATATATAGGCAAAATAGATATAAGCAATCCTGTTATAGGCGTGAAATGCCGCATAAGCAACGGAGAAATTAACGCATCTTCTTCAAAAAGCAAACCAGCTTCAATAGCGTTCTGTTCGCTCCACCCGAAACTTACAGGAAACAAAAAACGCATTATAAACATTGTCAGCAGAATTAGGAAAGTTACATACAGCGACACTATCCACAAGCAGTAGAAAATTTGTCCTTTTATCCAAGTGTGTCTATCTGATCTAATAAGAGAAAAGCTGTGGAAACCTGTTTTTAAGGGCAGCTCGTTAATCATAATAAGCATAAGCAATCCATATGTATATACAGGTAGTCGCTCTGAAAGCGCCCAACACACGGCTTCCAACCAATGAAGTGGAACGGCCACAGCCGTCATGTAATTTTGATTTTGCAGCGCCCCGTTGTATACAAGCAGAGCTGCAAATATAAACACAAATATGGTTCGGGAAGAGCGAGTCCAAACAGTAAAGTTTGATTTGGCGATCTCAAAAGATTTGTAATTATTAGAGCCTTTTTTATTCATTTCGCACGCTCCTTTTAAGCCCCCAAACATACAGCACAACTGCTATGCAACAAACTACTACATATACAGCCAAAGATAGTAGTAGCGTATATAATGTTAAATCTTCATACAGTAAAAGACTTGGCGAAGGAAAGCTTTTCCCGAGTATTCTTCGCGGAAAAACTATCCAAAATTCCTTTATACATAACATCATCGCAAGAGATATTATGCTGTCCTTCATCCAAGTGCTTAGGCTTAAGCCGATCAGGCACCATGCGCCTCCAAAAACTCCATGGCACAGCGTCATAGTTAAATATAATGGCAAGCCATAGCATACTTTATGCATATTAAAGGCAAATGTCCCCTCCATAAACGGCAGTTCCTGAGAAGGAAAACGAAGCACATCGTAAGGAGTTGCTAAAATATTCATAATAAACGCATGAAGAAAAAAGCTGCCGCCGACAACAGCCGCACCCATAAAAAATGCGCGTGTTATATGGCGCATCGCATACTTTCTCCAGTCTGATCTTATAAGGCAAAAAGACACAAAGCCGCTGCGCATAACTTCCACATGGTAGGGCACATAAGACGCCCATGCGCAAACAATAGGCATAAAAACGACGCCGCCAAAAAGTATAGGCTCTAAAGAAAGCTGTAATGCCGATGCTCTCCACTGTATATCCTGTTTAAGGCTTTCAACAAAAGTAGGAATAGAAAAGCCGAGGTAAGAAATAAGCAAAGCTATTAGAGCAAATATTCCGCCTTTAATAACGGCGGAAGGCTCTTTTTTTCTCTCCATATGATTGATTATTTTATGTCTTTCCATGTTACAATCTTTCCATCGTTACGATTGCGAATCAAACCGCCTGTATTGGCTTGATATATTAGTTCTGCACGCTCAATGCCATCGTCAATAAACATACCTTCATAGTAATTAGGGGTAAACTCTCTTGCCGCATCGTCCGTATATCCGCCGTACACACGCCAAGCAGGTATAAGCCGCCACACATCTTTCGCATCATTATATGGAATATAGCATAGGCATACTTGGTCCACGCTGCGCAAACGCCCTGCAGCTATTTCCTGTTCAAAAACGGCTTTTGCATTATCAAAAGAATGCAAAGGAACATCCGGAACTATTTCTTCAACCGTTTCAAGCAAAGCACTCGAAAGCAGATATTCGTCTAAGCTGCTGATTTTAAATCCTATTCTCCCTGAAGGATAAATTATATTCTTTCCTTTTTCAAGAGTTGTATAAGACGCAGGGTAATAAGGAATACCAGAAAAACATTGTGTAAATTCAAACTGGTAACGTCCTTTTGGTGTTGCAGATTGTGTAAATGTTCGTTGTCCATTTGCATCTTTATAATTATATAAACAGCTGGTTACTATCACATGTTCCAAAATATAATCAATTGATTTGTCCAACCCAAACAAACGATAGATTTCATCATCCGCGAATTTTAACGCCTGTTGATAGGAAAGCAAACTGTTCTCCGGCAAAATATCAGGCTCCTGTTCAAAGAGAAATTTTTTCTGCCATTGATATGTCGTACCTGATTCATCTTGGCTTTTGTATGTTTTGCCCCAAAAATTATAGCCGTTGTTAATTTGAATTTCTTTAAACATTGTAAGTTCATCTTGCATTACAGGATGACTCTTTTTTTGCACTCGAAAAATAGGAACCATCTTAACGTCAGGAACAAAGACAGGGACGTCTATACTAACTGTACGCCACTTGGTTTGATATTCATTTTGCCAGCGCTTTGGAGTACTGCTGTATATTTCTGCTATGGATTTATACTCCGCCTGCACTCCTGAAAAAAATGCTAATAAACACATTAATAAAGTTAAAGTAGCTTGCAGTTTCTTTTTCATTATATTTTTCCTTTCATAATTTTTAGCTCATCACCAAAAGTTGGAATATTGGTTATGCAAAAAAATATAGCTTATCTCTACTATATATGCCAAATTTATACAGATAAGCTCTATGCTTAAAAAATAAAACAAAAACAACCAACACATTGGCTATGGCTTCAGAAACGGATCTTACTTCTTTCTGACTGCCGGTTTTTCCCTTATCCCTCAGGTTGCCATGCAAGACCTAATTTTGGGGGCGGTGTTATCTGCCCTCTTTAGTATATATTAATGAACTAAAAACCACCCTTGTAGCACAACATTGTCGAGACCTTCTTTCTCGTGATATTTTGTGTTGCCGCGCATAGTAAGATAATATCGCCAATCTTCTGCAAAACCTGTACCTTCGATAAAATACCTTCCTCCTGGGGTAACCCATTTAGAATTAATCAAATAATCAGACTCATAATTATAACCTCTAAAATGATTGTTGTAAGCATTGCTACCTGTCAAAGAATTATGATACACCATAATCTTGTGATCACAAACTTGTTTGGGGTCACTTGGTAAAGAACGAACATAGGAAGTAGTGTTTACACATTGAGCATTTAGAGTAAAAGTAATTGCCAGAGCGGTTGCGCAAGTCATTAATGTAAAAGTAAGCAATAACAGAGCTACTAATTTTTTCTTCATAATTTCCTCCTTTTTAATTATTTCTTAGTTAGTTAAAAATTTTATTTAGCGACTGTTGAAAGTGTTTTTTACAAGCCCAACGGAATCACCTCCCTTTTTAAATCAGCATGACGGCACGCAAACCAATATTTCTTAATAGCAGAGTCTTTGCTTATTACTGCTATCGCAACAAATTTGTATAGCTCTTATGCTATTAAATACAAACTTATAGATACGATTGCGTAGTGCCCTTAGCTATAGCTTCTTTAAGCAATTTATCATTAAACTATTTTTATTATTATTTATAATGATATATTAATTTATTCAGACGGTAAAGCAACTTAATATTCCTTAATAGCAGAACTTTTACTCGCCGTTTCTATAACATTGCCTGACGCATTTTTTATTGTAGCTGTCGCAAAAAGTTTATATTTATATCCTGTTTCGATACTTACGCTTTCATCAAAATCCGCACTAGAAACCGCCCAGCTTTTAACAGTTTGCCAGTTTTGCCCGTTTGATGATTTTTTTAAACTCGCTGAAATAAATACACTGTAAGTTGGCTTTTGGGGACTTACAGATATAATGCAATCAGCTTTGCCAGAGGAAACATTAAGCGCGCATGTAAAGTAGTTTATAGCAATATAATTTGGATAAACAATTTCAGCGCGCACTAAAGCTACACTTGACAGCAATACACATACCATCAAGATGCTTGTTAAGATTTTTTGTTTATTAGCTCTCTCCTCCTTTTTGTGTCCTTTTAATATATATAACATCGGCCAGCAGCAATTCCTTGCATTTTTTTGCAGTAGGACAAATATTGTTCTATTTATATAGACGAAATAGAAGGTAAAAATACAACTCTAATTTCAAAAAAATATTTTATGCGTCTAAAAAATGGTATCAAAAAATTATATGAATTTATCTAAATTAACTGAATGGGAATTAAGCGAGGCTGTCGTCGCCATTGGGACGGTGGAAACAAATGGGCTTATTGTAGCGTAGCATTAAACAAATTATGCTGAAAAGAATTTACAACAGCATTTAGTATGTCAAAAAAAACAAACACAAAAAAGCCACCGGAAAATCCAAAGGTTTGTTTACTAATAGTATTTTTTACTGTTCCAGTATCATAAGTTTTACTTTTTCATTTAGTTGCTCAAGCAGCTGCTGCAGGCTAAGCTGCTTTTGTGCATATCTTTTAAACATAAGCTTGTATGTGTCATCAACAGATGATTCTTTAAGATATAAAAGTTGTGAATTTTCAAAGAAACATATTTTATCGGCGATTTGTCTATACTCTTTTATGCTTTTTTCGGATATCCGCCACTTTTCATTTTCAATATTATTAAGCCATTCATTGTAATACTTTAACTGGTCCTGAAGGTTGGTGAGCTGTGCGCCTTCAGCATTTTTAATTGCTTGTTCTATTTCGTGCTGTCTTGTTTTTGCGTTTTTTATCATTTGTTCAAAATGACTGTAAGGATAAGGTTTATTAGCGTTTGGATGCAGTGCATAATATAATTCTGGAGCTTTATTTATATCAATTTCTTGCTCTATAAATTCAAGAGACAAATCTATGTTTTTGGAGTAAGGGTTGATTATCCACACCGTCATCCTTCCCCTATAATATTCATCCTCTTCGTCTATTTTAAGCGGAATGGAAACAGTACGTCCAGGATTTACCCCATATACAAAAAATTGGCTTAATTCTATAAATGCTTTTTGCTCATCACCTGTAAAAACAGCTGAATAGAAACCGGGGTCAAATATAAAAGGCTTAGGTTCAAAACCATAGTCTGTAATACGATCCGTGTTTTTACCGCGTTGCTCTCTCAAAAAACGTACTTTTTCAAGCTTTTCTAAAAGAGAACGTAGCCTTTCATCAAGCAAATTTACAGGCTTTTCCTGCGCTTCGGTGCTCTGTATAAAGGCGTCCACAATGTATTGTGCAAACCAAGCGTGGTCAAAATTCATGTCGAACTCTATTTCATCTAAGTCTTCAGCTATTCCTTGTTCCCAAAGTATCATTGCATCAAGCAAATCCGAACAGGTAACAGGGTAGGGCCTTTCACCAAAAGCTAATTTCCACAGCTCGCAGCTTATTTGCGGTTTGTCTACAGAAAAGCTCGTAGGCCACGCTATTATATTTCCTTCCTTGTCAATAAGAGTTTTTTTAATATTAGGATACATGCTGTTAACGTCATCTGAAATAAGCCGGGATTTATCAAGCGAAGGCAGAAAACCTTTGTCAACAAGTTTACGAAAGCCATTATTTACAGCAACATTATATATATCAATGCTGCTATCTTTTGCGAGTATTTTTTTGTATACTTCTTCCGCCGTGTAAACGTTAGTGCTCCAATCAAGTTTAACATCGGGATGGCTGCGCATAAAATCCACTGGTTCACCCAAGATGATTGTCCCTAATACTTTAAGCGAACGTTGGTCTGTTTCCGCAAAAGAAAGCAGAGGAGCAAGCATTAACGTTAAAAACAGCAAAGATATAACACGTTTATTCATATTATCTACCTCTCTTATATCTTATAACATTAGAAAATATTATTTCCAGTTTCTTATGCAAACACCTGCACCACTTCTGGCTGCATATCTTCCGTCCGGAAGAATCCACCCGTTTTCGGGAAACGGTGTTTCGCTAAGCGATACTTCTACAGTTTCATGAAAATCGCTGTTATTTGTGCTTGCCCAAAGCTTTCCAAACGCGGAAAAAAGAATAGTATCACTGCTTTCGTCATATACAAATCCATCAAATGGCAATAATGGATAGGATTCACACAACGGATCCCAAGAATTGTCTTTACAAGGGAACGGCATTTTAACAGGAAGATCATTCATCGTACCCGTCGCTAAATCGACGACGGTAAACTTGGGTTTCTCAGTATATATATTGCATATTGCGAGCGCTTGTCCTTCTTTATAAGGTAAAGCAATATACATGCCGGGAACATTAAGTTCCTTACCCTTTCCACTTGGTAGTTCCCATACTTGTAAAGTGCCATATACTTTTTTAGTATCTTTAATTTTAGCGAAAATGTATGAGCCATGTGCAAAAAAGTCTTTCGCAAATATATAGGTTTCATTAGTGTTGGCTTTATCAAGCTGCATAATCCATTCAATTCCGCTGGGTTCTATTTTGCCTATTTTGTAGGAATATTGGTTAAATGCCCAAAGTTCGCTGTCTTTTTCAAAAAAACTACTCGGATAGTTTAACAGAGCTTCCTGCTCTTTCCGGCTTCTTTCTTTAAACAGAATCACTTCTCTGCCTAGAGATATAGGCTTATACTGCATATAGTCCTTAATTCCCTTTTCGCCTATATTCCAAGAAAATACAGTATTTTTTTCTAATATTAAACCGTAAACGGTCGAATCTACTACGGCAGTTACAACCAAAGGCGATGTATAACCTAATTCTTTCACATCTTCCCAGCTTAAGTAATCAATATCTTCCGCCTGTACTGCGTTAGCAAATACAGCAAATGATATCAATATAAAAAACAAAATAGATAGATGTTTTTTAAGCAAGTTGTTCTTCATGTTAAGTTAACAAATATAAGCTTATGGTACCACAAACCTATATAGCTCCTTTCTAAATTTGTCGAAAGGGGTTCCGTACCGTAACGGTACCCCAGTGCATTATTACAATAATGTAATATAGTCTACCATGCCGTAGCCTGTACGGTAAGCGTACTTATTATTGCTGTCATAGCTCCATGCGTTAATGTAATAAAACCAGTGTTGGCCATCATCTGAGTACATTTGGCCGTTATTTTAAACAGTTACTACAGTCTGGTTTGGAATATATCCATAGTATATTCCGCTTGGAATAGGATTTGCGCGTAGACGCAATCTACCACCATGCACCCTGCCCTCAAGCGCCATTGCAGATGCAGTTGCACCTAAAAAAATCGCAAGGATAAGAAAGACAGATAAGAATTTAAATTTTGATTTCATTTACAAGTCCCTTTTTTAATGTTTTTAAAGCCAAGTGAGCATTAATAATTACTAAAGCACCATTTTCCATCACCTCTTTTTTTGTGTTTTAATCGGCCGATTACTTAAAAGGCTTATAATACGCCTTTTTCACATAATAATTTTACTTAAATTAGTGTACATAATCCGAAAGGATTTATCGCCGCATCTCTGTCCGCAGCTTGAAGATATATTCCCAATTGAAAACTGTTACTTTCAGCGTATGTGGCAGTTATCAGGAAACTTTTTTAGTTTAATTTCATATTGAATTTCTACTTTAAGTATAGTCAGAAGACCCTACGGGAATTTCAGAGACTCTAAAGCAACTTAATATTCCTTAATAGCAGAACTTTTACTAGCTATTTCTATAACATTGCCTGACGCATTTTTTATTGTAGCTGTCGCAAAAAGTTTGTATTTATGTCCTGTTTCGATACTTACGCTTTCATAAAAATCCGCACCAGAAACCGCCCAGCTTTTAACAGTTTGCCAGTTTTGCCCGTTTGATGATTTTTTTAGACTCGCTGAAATAAATACACTGTAAGTTGGCTTTTGGGGACTTACAGATACAATGCAATCAGCTTTGCCAGAGGAAACATTAAGCGCGCATGTAAAATAGTTTATAGCAATATAATTTGGATAAACAATTTCAGCGCGCACTAAAGCTACACTTGACAGCAATACACATACCATCAAGATGCTTGTTAAGATTTTTTTGTTCATTAGCTCTCTCCTCCTTTTTGTCCTTCTAATATATATGACGTCAGTAGAGAGAGATTTAAAACACTTTTTTAAAAAATTTTTTTATTTTATTCTGATTACGCTTCTTGCAATGGCTAAAGCTGTGTCCTTATCGGCGCTTATCGTAACAATAAACATTCTATCAAGAGATTTCCAAACAACGATGCTGTTTCCTCTTCCATAGGATACTGCCCCTTTAAGGCCGTTAATATCTGCTTCTTCAACAGTTTTTCCCTCGGAATCAACATTTACATCGTCAAACCCTATAAATTCCCCATAGCTCATATAATGCTCATCGTCAGCCTTAAAAACAATTCTTGAAATATGTTCCGTCTTTTTCGCTTCATAAAATGAATATTCCTGCGGTATATAAGCGGGGTAATAATCGCCCTTCCATTCCTTTGGCACATCTTCTAAGTTAAACTGGGGAACAAATTCTAAATTCGTATACTGTGGAGTGGTTTTATATAAAAGCTTAAAAAGCACTTTGCGTGATTCGGGAAAAAAGGCTAATGCTGTCGCCATTGTAAGCAGCAACGTGGCTAAGACTGCTGTGGCAAACTTCAAAAAAGAGGGCTTATTTTTGTTTGTTTTTTTGTACCGGCGTTCGTGTTTTTTTATAAGCTTTAACGTGTTCGCTTCGGTTTCTTTGAAAAAGTCTGCTTCTTGTATTTTTTTAGGGTTATCCGTCGGCAAAGCATCATACTCAGCTTGCCAGGCATTATCCTGCTTTTCCTGATATTTAAATAACGCTTCTGTTAGCAATACATCTGTATTGTTATGCACTTGCTTATTACCGTTAAAACGGATTGTGTTATCTAATTTTTCATTTATCTTCTTGTTCATTTATTATCTTCCTTAGTTTTTTCCTTGCACGGCTGAGAATTGAAGCTATGCTGCCAGGTTTAAGGCCGTAAGTTTTAGCTATTTCTTCGTTGCTTAAATTGAGTATGTATTTCATATTAAGCAAATCACGCTCTCTATCCTTTAATTGGCTTAAAGCATTCTGTAATTGTTCTGAATCTGCTATATTGTCTAGCACATCATCAGCTGAATATTCATCGCATACTAAATCATCCACAATACTCACATCGTCAAAAAGCAGCTCATTCTTTATTCCTCGCTTCCGAATTAAATCAATCGCGGTATGTCTAATACTTATGACGATGTAGGAGCGCAATTTAAAACAGTCTAAGCCCATTAAAACAGAAGTTTTTTTCATGAGTTTTAACAAAGTGTCGTTTATTATGTCTTCAGCATCATGATGATTATTTATTATCTGATAAGCTGTGTAATACATCAAACTGCGATAATCATAATAAAGCTTCGTAATAAAGCTTTGTTGTTCTTGATTTAAAAGTAATATGAACAAAGGAATAACTGTGTCCTTTCTAAAAGAGCAATTTTTTCCTATTTACATGGACAAGATATAAGATAAAAGTACAACTATTTTTTGCTTTTTAAGAGAAATTTTATCCATTAAATGAAGAATCGCTTCATGAAGAGCATATTCTGCGTCTTACGGATTGTCAAATCTCTTCATGGCGGCTGCCTACATAAGCTTTGAATAATTCAAACCGTCCCATAAAAGCCCTGCCGCTATCGTCTTGAATTAACAGTACTGCGTTTGGAAATGCTATCATTATAGTAACTACACATCCTTTACTTTGATAAAAAGCTTTTATTGCTTTGATAGAATTATAGCATATTATGAGTAACGGGTATGTAAAACTATTCTTGGCGCGCACTATACCAATTATATATGCTTAAATTACAGGCTTATTCTTTTTATTTATTGTTTGCTAATTAACACCATAGCGTACAATATTATTGACATAATTATAATTAATTCTCACATTTAATTGTAAATATTACGCTGATAGTGGCGTTTAGAGTGATGTTGATAATAGAAGAGGATTGCTCAAGACTCTTCAAGACTTTTCAAAAATTACAAATAAAAATAGCCTTGACTGTTATCAGCTTTCATCATATAAATCAAGGCATTTGGCGGAGAAGGAGAGATTTGAACTCTCGCTACGGTTATCCCGTACTACTCCCTTAGCAGGGGAGCCCCTTCGGCCACTTGGGTACTTCTCCAAATTATGGATTTTTGGCGGAGAGAGAGGGATTCGAACCCCCGGTGCCTTACGGCATCACTGGTTTTCAAGACCAGCGCCTTCAACCACTCGGCCATCTCTCCTTGTGCATGCACACGAGGGGAAACCCGAAGCCGTTGACCGCAACTATCAGCCTCTCCCACATAGTGCGAAGTGTATTATAGCAAAGCTTAGCAGCCATGTCAATTTTTTGTTTTGATTTATTAAGGCGTATATAAAAATTATTTATTGGAGTCCATTGCAAAAATAATTCTCATCGGTCTTTGATGCCTTGCGCTTGTAAAGCCCAATTCAAGGCAGCAAAAGCAGCGTATTTTATTATAGAGCTTATGCTTAGTCGATACGGCTTTATTCATAAGCCGCTTCGAATACGCCATATATAAATATAGCACGCGAGGCGCTTTGCTGTGA
Source organism: Christensenellales bacterium (assembly GCA_050946095.1). Lineage (GTDB taxonomy): Bacteria > Bacillota > Clostridia > Christensenellales > Aristaeellaceae > DTU024. The sequence goes on along the minus strand of JBMNUE010000047.1, from coordinate 341 downwards.
TTTTCAAGCAATTGCTTTAGGATTAGGTCATATGAGTGTTCGATTGTCCGATAAATCAAAAGTTTTATTGAAGCGTTTTTTCCGTTCTCTGCGGCATATGCGTATATATAACCGTAAATATTTGGAACGGTTTGAATAAAAGATTTATCTCTAAGCAAAAACGAGAGTTCAATCAGCAAGCTGCAGCATCTTTTTTGAATTCGATATCATAATCCTGGAAGCTATATAGCTTGTTAAAGGGGCTGCGCTTATAAGGCCAAAACATCCTACGAGGGTTACCATTATTTCAGCTGCCACAAAGCGATAGTTTAGTATGTCTATCAAAGGCGTCCCCTGAGCGC
>JBMNUE010000046.1:0-12348 GCA_050946095.1 Christensenellales bacterium | reverse complement strand
CGTTTGTTTGTAGGAGGGTATAAGCTGCTGTACGAACTCACCCATTCGGTCTCGGGGAACGGTGATGTTCCATAGGTCGTTTTCAGTTGACGCTGGTAGTAACCGTTTCTGGAATTACCGGAATTATAACCAATGGGGTCGTAAGGTTCGTAGTCCAAGAAAACAGTAAGTTCATACTTCAATAGTTGATTTAAAGCGTTTTCAAGCTGCTGGCGAAAAACTTCTTTGATATCTTCCCCTTCCACTATCGATTTGGCGAGAACTGTGCTAAAATGGTCCATAGAGAGGTCTCCTTTTCTGTGGTTTGTAGGCTAACAAAATTTTACATGAAAAGGACCTTTTTTGCTAATTACCCTCAACGAGGTTACACATAAGATTGTACGCTATGTTTAAGTTCGACAGCCTAAGCATTAAAAAATTAGCAGCTAATGCAAGAAATAGTGGCTATGCTTCGTTTTATTAGTGAAAGGAGGCATGCTATATGAATTAACTCGATATCTACTGAATTTATAAAAAGCAGTGGTTCAAAATGTAAATCGAAAAGAGACGAATGAGATGACAGCACATGAATATAACCGAGAAGCTGCATATCAATATGGGATGCAATATGCTTATAACTACAACACTGCACAATATAATACAATTTCTAATGGAGACTGTGCCAACTTCGTTTCACAATGTCTCCATGCTGGCGGATTACAGTTTAAAACTATAGGTGGATATACATGGTATTGAATAAACGGTACTAGTCCAAAGCCGTGGAGAGGTGCGGATAGTATGCTAACTTTTTTAAGAAAACCATTTGGAAATACAAGGTTTATGCTTACTTTTCCCGCCACATCAACCACATAAAAAAGGTGATCTTGTTTTTACTGTGTCTGACGGAACTCCGGGATCTGTGAATAGGAACCATGTATGTATGATTAGTAGAAATGTGTCTTCAGCAGGCGGCGTTTATGTTTTTGCTCATACGGATGATAAACGCGACGAGCCTCGTACTCTTGGAGATAGAGTATCTCTTTTGGTGAAGTTAAGCGATGAGTACTATGATGAGTATGACGATATAGTTTTTGCGGATGGCGAAGATGAGTCTACAGCAAATGCTTACTTTAATGCTGATGTTGTCTCTAAATACGAAACCCCGTCTGTTGTACGTCCCGAAGTAAGAAACATACAAATAAGACTAAACTATTTAGGCTTTAATGCTGGTACACCCGATGGAAAGTATGGTAATAATACAAAACTCGCAGTTGAGGCATTCCAAAGATCATTCAGACGGTATTCATTAACGGTTGATGGTAAAGCGGGTCGTCAAACAAAAGAGGCACTCTTATTCCCTGCGGGCTCATAAGACGCGATTCTACACATGTGCTCAATTAAGGTAAGTATGGAGGTGGTGAATGACGCTCAAGTCACTAAAATGGTTCTCGTTGATCGCTTGCTTATTATTTCTTCCAATGGCTGTGTTTGGACAATATGACATTAAACATGATGTTCATAATAAGGAAGATATTGAAATGATTCAATCCATGAACGATAAAAGAAAAATTCGAAGCAGCAAGACGTTAAATATAGGCAACATCGAACGAATCTATTATGTTGCAGCCGATGGCGCTACTGATGTGTTTTGTATTCAGAGTAAGTATAACAACGGTGTATGGAAACGGGACATCGAAACATCCGCATTATTACCGGCAAGCAGCACGGAAACACCATTTATAGACTTTGTTGATGATCAACGAGTGTATATCACTTACTATCCTGATGATAAGCTAAGTCAGTCTGTCTTTTCATATGCATATACGCTGGTCTATGAAGAATCAACTTGGTATGTAGAAAGCGTTTCTTTCGGAAAACTTGATGAAGGCATACATCTTTTTAAGGCCACAGTCGTAAATTTGGCTCAAGGGCTAACCTCAACGTACTCTTTCGATACCAAATCCGAAGAAATCGTCGCTTCCGAGGAAGCTCCTAATCATCAAAAGAAGATAAAGGTGGCTGATTTTGTTTTAAGTGATTTCATTAGCAAGATTGCGTTAGAATTGTAAGCTTTCTGTTCTTCAAAATTTATTTGGAAAACAGATAGTTTCTTCCAAGGCCGGAAAGCAGTATCAGATCAGTATTACGAGTAGTCGCTGACTGCTCCGGCTTGTTCGCATGGGCTTTCAAGGAACTGGGCGGGAAGATCTATCACGGTTCCAACACCATCTGGCAGAAGTACTGCGGCGTTCAAGGCAAGCTGACCGCCGATACAAAGATTCGTCCGGGGACGGCGGTCTTTCTGGTAAAGGACGGCAACCGGCGCCACGTTGGCCTATATATCGGGAACGATACGGTGATTGAAGCGAAAGGCACGCAGTACGGCGTGGTAACCAGCCGACTCAATCACTGGGACGAGTGGGGCGAGCTTAAGGATGTGCGGCATGACGGACAGCCGGAGGAGAGCTTCGTACCGCTTTTGCGCCAAGGCAGCCGGGGCGACGCGGTCAAGGCCTTGCAGGAAAACCTCAGCGCGCTTGGTTACAGCTTGCCCAAGTACGGCACGGACGGAAAGTATGGTGCGGAAACCGAACAGGACGTCCGAGCGTTTCAAGCAAAAGCCGGACTGGAAACATACGGGCTATACGGCAGTAAAACGCGCGCCGCCAAGTCCATAGCCATCGCTTTCTTCGTACGCATAGTGTACCAAAATCTTCTTGCACCATATTAGCTTCGTCAAGGATCAGGACAGGAACACTCAGTTCAATATTCTCATATCTTTGACCCGAACGCCTGTATTTAGCAAACTCCCATTGCGGAAGATTATTAACTGCTGCTCTTCTAAGTATCGGAAGCAGCTTTGCTTTTTGGTCCTTAAACTTACTGTCATATTTCAGAACATCCAGCATTGTCTGCAAAAGCATCGCTGTATTTATTCATTCGCCTCAAATCACGTTTTAAATCTTCATCTGCCCAGCAATATGCTGTTTTCCAAAGAACTGTTCTGCTATTGCATCAAGCTGCGCTGCAATCAATTTGAAGTCACGATTTAAATCCAGCGTCGTTGCGCCGATTTGATTGCCGCCCATGTTAAATAGGCAATCTGGAGTAATATCTTCCTGAGTTTTAGCATAGACAAGCATACCAGCGACATTTCCTGTATTGGCTTTGTCTTGATTCTTTACATAGGTAAATATCTGATACATATTTCCTGAATGAAGGGTGTACTTATCATACTGGCGCTGAAGCGTCTTTCCGTAATACTTCGCATCAAGAATTAAAATCTTCTCATTCAGGCGCAGAAATATATCGGTTTGCATCACCGGCAGGAAACGAATCATAGCATAGTCGTTTTCGCCAACTAAATCCCATTTGACCTGTGCAGCTCTCGCCTCAGACAAATAGCTGTGATGATGGCGGTAATATTCCAGAATAAATTTTTCATACAGCCGGGCCATATGTTCATCAGAAAATGCCGCCATCTTATATTCGCCCTTATCTGTCGTCTGAAGCATGCCGTCCATAACAAAATAGCAGATGTTTAATAGCATCTCATAATTCTTGTTATTTCTCTGGTAATGCAAGCGCCCCCATTCAATCGATGCTGGTTCCAAAAGAAACACACAATCGAAGAAAACTAAAAGCTTGTTTAGGGCGGTTTTATGTTCGGTGGATACATCTTTGTCTCGAACGAGGTAATGCATAGTCGTTTTCAAAATCTGGTTGAATAGATTATTCTCCGACAGTTCATCAAACTCGCAGGCCAGTTTCTGTTTCCGCTGTATGCGATTACGTATTGTTTCCGGCATATCCAGCTTTCCACGCATAACCGACAGCGTCTCATGCTGTGTCACATACTCTTTGTACAGCCCCTGCTTTAGTTGCTTAGCCACACCCTTTGCAAGGATTGCTGCAAATAAATCCTGAACCGCATCAAACTCTTCAGCTGCTACACTCTCGTAATTCGAGCGCTTTAAGATCTGAAAAGCATAGGAAAGCATATAATATATGTTTTTTATTAAAATGCCTTTATCATTCGTCATCGAATACACCACGCAGATTATTTTCCCAACGCTGGAGCTTCGTCGGCTCATCGAACCAGTATTCTGCCAACATCGGAAGAATATCAAACTCAACCACAGAGCGCATCCAGTCCGCGGTACATCCGTTTTCTTCGCGGCCGCAGAAATAGCTGTGTCCAATCCTAAAGCCGCGGCCCAAAGACGGGTCTTCTGCAATCTCTTTATTCAGTGCCTTTATCTGCTCTATCAGGGCATCGAAGGTTTCATTAGCAAACGCATTTTGATAGTTCTGGAAACCTTCAGAATTGAAGCCCGGTTCCATTTCAAAGAAACTGAATCTTCTGCGAAGGGCATAATCAATCATCGCCAAGCTTCGGTCAGCGGTGTTCATCATACCAATGATATAAAGGTTCTCCGGCACAGAAAAAGGCATTCCGCTGTATACCAGCTTAACTTTTGCACCGCGATAGCCCTTTTCAATCAGCATCATAAGCTCGCCGAAAATTTTACTCATGTTGCCGCGGTTAATTTCATCGATGATAAAGAAATATTCCTTGTCCGGATGGTTAGCCGCCGTTTGGCAGAAACGATAGAATATTCCATCCGTCAGCTTAAACTCTGCACCATCAGGGCGATAACCCATAATGAAGTCTTCATAAGAGTAGTTTTGATGGAACTGTACCAGTTCTATACGAGAATCATCCACTTCACCCATCATTGCATAGGCCAGCTTCTTGGCTGCAAAGGTTTTACCAACGCCCGGAGCCCCCTGAAGAATTACGTTCATCTTATTGCGAAGCAACGCTTCCAGGACATCATAGCGCTCCTCTGTCATGAATACCTTGCTCAGGAAGTCATACTTTGTATACTTCACAGTAGATGAAGTGATGGGGTTTACAGGGTTTTCTTCACGGACAACATCCATAATGAACTCGTATTCGTCTTTTGTCAGCTTAAACAAACTGCCATTAGGCTGAACAAAGAATTCCATCTTTTCAAGTTCCGGATAAGCCTTTAACGTTGCATATTCAATAGGGACAGACAGGCCTTCTGTCTTAGCAAAATAAATATTGTTTCCATCATTTGCCTGAGTGATTTCACACAGGGAAACAATCTTTTTCACTGGGTTAGCTTCATAGCCAATTACAATGTCGCCAGCTTTTGCATCCAGAAAATTCCGGAAAACACGGCGCTTGTTTCCGTTTTCATTATACAAAGTATAGCTCTGTTCCTCGCCAACCTTAAGGTCAGCAAAGCTCCAGATTTTGGGATTTGCTGTCAACCACCAGTAACGACGAGGTTCTCCGGCACCATAGAACAGGTCTTCCATCGACATTCCAAAGTAAGGCTGTAAAATCAGTTCTTCAAACAATGAATGCTCACTCTCATCCACCTTAATGCATGTTGAATTGTCATTCGGTGTCCACCACTTCTTGGCACCGTTATATGCAGCAGTATCAGTGGATTTGACTATCACCCGATAGGAGCGCTCATACCATCCATTTTTCATTTCTGGATTTTCAACCGGTTTATCACTGGTAAACTGACCCAGAAGCTGAATACTGCTTCCATAGCACAGATAGAAATAGTCGCCCTTTCTTATGCTGTCCATGAATGCCTGCCCCTGAGAGATTTTAGATGTAGCTTTTGCTCTTGTACTGCTATGTACAACTACCACCTTGCGCTCAAGGAAGATTTGTTTATTTGCATAGGAAATGCCCGTGCTTTCTGTGCCCTCGCTTATTTTCCATATTGCCGGAGCTGCGTCAGCATACAATGGCACATCCGATAAATCCACCATATCGAGTGCATTAGAAAGCTCACTGCGCAGTTTCCAAACAAAGGAGCCGGCTTCATTTGCACTTGCGTCCTTGCTCATGTACAGGATTGGCCACCACTTGGCATTCTCGTTGTCATCGGTCATCACTTCACAACCAGTTTTCTCAGCAACTCTACGAGCTAACGATGACGAGCCAACGTTATAAAAGTTCTTTGTTTCGCCGTATTTGATTGACAGCTGAGTACAAGTAGCCTGACCGCCATAGTCCTTAATGCGCTTCATAATTCGAAGTGAGTTCTGGGTAAAGACAGAACTGTCTTTAAGCATATCAACCCATTCGCTCACCGTAATACCCGGATTGTAGTCTTTCGGGAACCAGCCTTCTTCCTCTTGAGCCGCTTTCTTTTCCTCAAGGTAATAGCAGCTGAGATAAAAACCCACATCCATAGTCAAAGTCTTAAACTTAGGGTCGCTATAGCAATTTTCCGTGATTGCATCCTTCAACAGCTTTGTTATGGATTCTTCATCAGAAATCACCTTGCAGAGCTCGTCATAGAGCTGAAATCCACCAACGAGGCTGGACACTGCTCCATTGCGTTTGGGGCGATACTCCGAGTTAAGCTCAGCAGCAACATCACGGTAGATTCCATATTTGTAGATGTAATACTTATCAGGATACCTAAGCCACAGATATGTACTGATGGCATTGGTACTCTGGTAATGGTTACGCCAAGTGCCGTCATCATACTTTGCGCGGATATTCTCTGAGGCAGCCTGAAAAGCTTCTACTCGTTCGGCGAGGCCGCGGGATTCGTCAAACAGGCCGCGGAACATCTGCCGGACAGCATTATCATCAGCTTTTGCAAAATTCAGCATCATTTCTCTCGGATATGCATAGCCTGAAGCCAGCAGATTAAAAGTCTTATCTGTAGCTTCTTTAAACATATCTCCAAAGTTCGGTGCGCCAATATTCCAGTGCTTTTGGAAGTGCTGAATTGCCTCCCACTTATAACTCTCTTTATCCCAATGACTCGGAAAGTATGCCTTATACCCATCGAGTATTGGTCTCAATTTTACAATATCAATCATTCCTACCTCCTGCGGCAACTATACTTTCCGTCGCCATAGTGTTTTTAATTATTTTTCAGTCTTAAGAAATCCGTTCTTAAACGCATCTGGGAAAATAAAGGTCTTTTCACCAGCCGCAAACTTTACGCGGATATGTTTGCCCGCTTTGTCCAAATTAACAACTGTGCCAGCGCCAAAAGACTTATGGCAGATGGCAGCGCCCTCTGCAGCACCAGAAAGGTCGAGTTTTACTTCTTCCTTTGCTTCAGACTTTTCGGCTAATCTAATAGAGGCAAAAATTTATCCGTTTTTTTAGTTTTGAACACCATATCCCCTCAATCGGCACCATATATAATTCGCCCTCTTCGCCTAATTCAATATCCGTATAGGACAACACATCCCGATTTTCCGCATCTCTCGAATCTTCTTCGTCAGGTGTCAGATAAATATATGTTCAAATCAGGATATTCTTTCTCTTTCATATACCGATTTAGCTGATTGCTATGCTCTTGCGAGCCCGCCCTGCTTTCTATTGCAAGAACAATATTCCTCCTATTTGTCTTTATTTTTCTGCCTTTCTTTATCTATTTCTTGTAGTTTGTTTTATATCTAATCTTAAATAGCTTAGGACAACAAAGCGTGTTTCTTCTTGGCTTATCTTTTCATGATATGCGGGTGCTAACGATATGGCTACTGGTTTTTACTCTCTTTAGTCATATAACCTTTCTTTTTACTACATGTAATTTATACATATAAATTGCATATAGTATACCACTTATATCGAAAAGGTACATTAATAATCCATAGCTTTATTGATACTTCTGTATTTATATTAAAAGCCCGAGGATTTTCCTCAGGCTTTGCTGGCAATTTACCTTTCAATAATTTCCAAATGCCTTTCCCTGCTTCAGCTTCCCTTCCGTATAAAGCTTTCCAGCAGCTGCGCCATTTGGTCGGCGGGTTCTTTGCAGCCGCGGCTGACCCAGGCGCGGATAAGGCCTCCTGTGCCGAAAACAAGGAAGCTGTACTGATAGTCCAATCTTTCTTTGCTGATGCTTAAATCTGTCTTTTTAAAATGCTGAAGGTATTTTTCGTGCAGCAGGTCGTTTAAGCGGTGCAGGAAGTTAATGTCCCCCTTGGGGCTTAGAAGCGTGCCTACCATTTGCCTGTTTTCTTTGATGGCGCTTAGCAGATCCTTCAAAATGCCTGCCCTTTGCTTAGCTGTGCCTTCAAGCTCGCGCCTTTCAAAAATTGCGTTGAGCGAGTTTAGTATGTCGTCTTCAATGCTTTCAAGCATATTGGATATGTCTTTATAATAAAGGTAAAAAGTTCCGCGGTTCATATCCGCCCTGTCTGCAAGCTCTTTTACCGTGATTTCGCTTAGCTGCTTTTCCTGCATAAGCTCTGCGAGCGTTTGGGCGAGCAGCTTTTTTGTGCGCCTAACCCGGCGGTCTTCTTTTTTTGTTTGCTTCTGCATGGTTTTTCTCCTTTTGCTTTTGGCCTTGAATCTCTGCCCTTATACAAGAATTTTCCGCTTGATTTTATCCGTCTTTGCTATTATAATGCTCGGTGTTGAGTTAGTCAACACGGCGTTCAATAACTTGGAGGAAATGTTTGTGAAAGGATCCATAAATTGGCTGGTGCGCCATCGCGTGCTGGTAATCATACTTTGCTTTCTGCTGGTTATCCCCTCCATACTCGGCATGGCCGCCACCAAAACCAAGTACGACCTGCTGTATTATCTTCCGCAGGATTTGGAAACGGTTAAGGGCCAAAACATTTTGCTTGAAGATTTTGGCAAGGGCGCTTTTTCCTTGATTATTACCGAAGGGATGAGCGTTTTAGAGCAGGCGGAAATGGAAAAGGCCTTAAAAGAGATTCCCCATGTGGAATCTGTTATGGGCTATGCATCCATAACGCAGGGGCGGCTGCCGCTTGAAATTCTTCCGGAAGATATAAGAGAAAAGTTCTACCGCGAAAGGTGCATGCTGTCCGCCGTGTTTTTTGACGAAGGCTCTTCGTCCGAAGAAACCATGGAAGCTATACAGCAGGTTAGAAAGGTTGCGGGCGAAAAGTGCTTTGTAAGCGGGCTTTCCGCAGTAGCTGAAGATACCAGGCAGATGGTTGAAGAGCAGGAGCTTATATATGTAGGCATAGCGGTAGCGCTTTGCGCCGCCGTGCTTATGCTTACTATGAATTCCTTCCTGCTGCCGCTGATTTTCCTTGTATGCATAGGCGTATCCATAATGTGGAATATGGGCAGCAACTATTTTTTAGGAGAAATAAGCTACATCACCAAGGCTGTTGCAGCGGTGCTGCAGCTTGGCGTTACTCTTGATTATTCCATATTTTTATGGCACAGCTATAAGGAGCAGAAAAGCAATTTTGAAGACAAAGACGAAGCTATGGCGGAAGCTGTCCGCCTTACCTTTTCTTCGATAATAGGGTCAAGCCTTACCACGATAGCGGGCTTTATAAGCATATGCTTTATGAGCTTCGCCCTGGGCAGGGACTTGGGAATAGTTATGAGCAAGGGCGTAATAATGGGCGTTTTAGGCACCCTTATTATGCTGCCGTGCGCAATACGCCTGCTTGACTCCGCGATTGAAAAAACCAGCCATAAGCCCCTGCTGCCTAATGTTGGCGGCATAGGGCGTTTTGTTGTTAAGCATTATAAAACGCTGGCTGCCGTTTTGCTGCTGATTATTTTCCCCGTTTTCTACGGGTACAGCAATGTAAATGTATATTACGACATGAGCAAGCTTATGCCGCAGGAAATGCTTTCCGTTAAGGCAAACCAAAAGCTTAAAGACGTGTTTAATGTGTCCACAGCGCACCTTATGCTTGTGGATAAAGACATTTCCCCAAAAGATGTGCGGGATATGGCTGCTGAAATGGAACAAGTGGACGGCGTTAAAAACATATTAGGCATAGACAGCCTGCTGGGTTCGGGCATTCCTGAAAGCATTGTGCCCCCTGAAATCCTTTCAAAGGTTAAGGGAGAGCGTTACCAGCTTATGCTAATAAGCTCCGCCTATGTTATTTCGTCTGACGAAATAAACGATCAGATAGACGAGCTGAACGCAATACTTAAAAGCTACGATAAAAGCGGCATGCTTATTGGCGAAGCGCCTTGCACAAAAGACCTTATCGCCTGCACGGATTATGACTTTAAGGTGGTAAGCTTTATATCCCTTATAGCTATATTTGTTATTATAATGCTTGTGCAAAAGTCCTTTTCGCTGCCGGTGCTGCTAGTTGCGATAATAGAGCTTGCGATAGCCGCAAACCTGTGCATACCGTACTACGCAGGGCAGGAGCTGCCTTTTGTGGGGCCTATACTTATTTCCACAATACAGCTTGGCGCAACAGTGGACTACGCCATACTTATGACTGCAAGGTATAAGCAAAACAGGCTTTCAGGGCTAAACAAGGCTGAAGCGACGCAAAAAGCCGTGGCTTCCGCCGCGCAAAGCGTATTGGTTAGCGGGCTTGGCTTTTTCGCGGCAACATACGGCGTTGGAATGTATTCCGATGTCGCTATAATTTCTTCCATGTGCCGCCTTATAGCAAGGGGCGCTTTGCTCAGCGTTGCCGTTGTGCTGTTCTTGCTGCCTTCCATGCTTATGCTGTTTGATAGCCTTATAGCGCGCAGCACCTGGGATATGCGGCATATACATAAAAATATAAACAATGCGTCTGAAAGGAATGGTTTAATATGAATAAAAAGCTTTTTTCTCTCCTGCTTGCAGCGGTTTTAGCTGCAGGCTGCTGCCTGGCGTTTGCAAGCCCCGTAAAACGCGAACGGGTTTATATTGTAACGGATGCAAACGGCAACATTAAAAGCATTACGGACAATATCCGCTTGGAAAATACAAACCAGCTTGATGAACTTAAAGACCGCACGCATCTTACGGATATACAAAACATAGGCGGGCACGAAACTTTTTCTTTGGATGGGGAAACGCTGCTTTGGCAGGCCATGGGGAAGGACATCGTCTACCAGGGAACTTCAGATAAAACGCCCGCTATACTGCCCGCAGTTAAATTGACCCTTGACGGAAAGGAAGTCAGCGCAGAAGAAATGAAGACCATGGAGGGCGAAGCCGTTCTTACGGTAGACTATAAAACGGAAGAACCGCTCCCCCTGCTTGCAATAACCATCGTGCCGCTGCCTGAAGAAGGCGTAAGCAATATTAAACTTGAAAACGCTAAGCTTATTTCCGAAACGGACCGTAAATTAATCGCCGGCTGGGCGGCACCCCAGGCATATGAAAAGCTTAAGCTGCCAAAATCTTTCTCCGTTTCTTTTCATGCGGACCACGCGGAGCTTAAATGGATGATGACATTCGCTTCCGCAGAACCAATAGACAGGCTTTGCGAAAGAATTGACGGAGAGCTTGAGTTTGACGCGCATAAGGAGCTTGACGAACTGCAGGCGCTTTTAACGGCTTTAAAGGATGGAGAGCCTCTGCCGGAACTTGAAGGAAGCCTTAAAGACGTAGCCCCTAAATTTAACGAATTAAACAAGGGCTTAAACCGGTTGGACAATAGCGCCGCTAAGCTTGCTAAGGGCGCTGCAGACTTAAACAGCGGCTTAGCTGCGCTTACAGAAAATAACGAGCAGCTAAATAACGTCGCCGTCCAATTAGAAGAAGCCATACTGCAAATGGCCAGCGCGCAGCTTGAAAGCCTGGGCCATGAAGAAGGCGCAATTGCGCCTTTGACGCCTGAAAATTACGCAGATGCGCTGGACGCCGCAATAGAAAAAACGAACCCTGAAAATATCAAAGCGGCATTGCAAAACAAGGTTAAAAAAACCGTTCAAGCGCAGCAGGCAAGCATAATAGAAGCCGTAACTAAGGCGGCTGAAGAAAAAGCGCTTGAAGAAGCGCTTAAGGCGGCTAATATGAGCGCCGAAGAATACCGTGCGGCTGTTAAAAGCAGAACGGCAGCAAAGGAACAGGCTAAGCAGCTTGAAGCCCAAATAAAAGCGCAGCTTCAAAGCAAAGAATCAAAGGCAAAAATTGAAAAAGAAGTAAAAGAACAAAGCGAAAAGCTTGTTATTGAAAAAACGGAAGCTTTATTAAGCCGGGATAAGGCCGTCGCCGAAAAGCTTGAACAGGCGCAGGAAGCCCACGACAAATTAACGGAGCTTAAAGAGCAGCTGAATCAGGTGCATAGCTTTGCAGCAGGCCTTAAAGCATACACGGACGGAGCTGCGGAAGCCGCAGCAGGCGCGTCTTCGCTGTCTGTTGGCGCTAAGCTTTTGCAGTCCGCCGGCACAAAGCAGCTTAAAAATCAAATTATAGATGCGGAAAAGGACGCCGCAGCTGAGCTGCTTAGCAATGTTGTGGGCGAGCTTTACGATGCCCTTCGCATATTCGATGAAACCCGCGATGCGCTAAACAGCAAAGGGTACGACCTTAAACCGGAAGACATGGAAATAATAACCGCTTACATAATACGCACAGATTTTTGAGCTTGCTTGCAATGCGG
>JBMNUE010000045.1:0-12411 GCA_050946095.1 Christensenellales bacterium | reverse complement strand
GCGTAGCGCAGCGCCAAATCCACATGGTGTATGTTTATTATAACCGTAATATTCATATCGCGGTTTATGCGCTTAAAGTCTTCCATTACGACATCCGCCATCACAGGGTCAAGCGCCGCAACGGGTTCGTCTGCTAAAATTATCTCGGGGCCTTGGGCGAGCGTTCTCGCAAGGGCAACGCGCTGCTGCTGCCCGCCTGAAAGCTGGTCGACTCTTACATAGGCTTTTTCAAGTATGTCAACCTTGTTTAGCGATTCAAGCGCCAATATTTTGTCCTTTTTGGTATATAGGCCAAGCAGCACTCTTAAAAGGCTCATGTCTGCAACGCGGGCTGTAAGCACATTGTTTATAACGCTTGTTCTGTTCACCAAATTAAAGGACTGAAACACCATGCCTATGTTGCGGCGAAACCGCCTAAGCGCTCTGCCGGAAAGTGCGGATACATCGGTGCCGTTTACGGTGAGCTTTCCGCCCGTTATATCTATCATCTTGTTTACCGTGCGGATAAGGGTAGACTTGCCTGCGCCAGAAAGGCCTATAATGGCTACAAACTCCCCCTGCTCAACTTCTAAATCAACGCCGTCAAGCCCCTTTACGCCGTTGGGATATACCTTGTCAACATTTTCAAATTTTATCATCGAATTTTCCTTACTACAAACTATAAAAAATATGCTTTAATATTGGCAAAGCATATATATTTATTGCAAGCTCCGAAAGCATAGGTAAAAAATATCCCCGGCGCAGCAATGCGTACACCGGGGATATGTAAATCTTAGTCGAAAATTGTAATGGCGGCACGGGTTCCGTCATAATCGCTGTCGTCAACGATTGCATAGCCGGTATGGCTGTAAGGAGCTACCGTGGCCTTGCCTTCATCGGTTTCTATTATGCTTAGGAAGGCCTTTTGCAGGGCTTCCTTAAATTCGGGGGTGATATATGGGGCGGTGCCTACTGATATGGTGTCGTTCATAATCATATCGGTAACGCCTATAACCTTTAAGCAGTCAAACACATTTTTGCCTTCGGCTGCCTTTTCCGGATACACGGATTTGAAGCCTTCGGAGGCATAGTCGTTCTGGCGCGTATCGGCAAAGCCTGCGTATATATCAGCCTGGCCTAATAGAACGGATTCGCAGTTGTCCGGGTAGCCGCCGCCGAAAGTGGCATGCGCAAGGTCCGCAACGGTTTTCTTTCCTTCGCCAATGCCTTCGCCGAAGTTTTTATTTATCCAAATGCTGGGGTACACATAGGAAGCGCCGGAAGTGGTTGAACCAAGCGCCCATGTGGCGTTGTTTATATCGTCCCAAGTGAGCTTGCCCGCTCTTGCTTTTTCTAACAGCTCCGCGCCTTTTTCAGTATAGGCGTTTACATATATAAGGCTGCGGTAGCCGGATGCGACATCGTCGCTTTTAAGAACTTCAACATTCCAGTCGTCAAAATTTTCGGATTCTACTGAAAGGGCAGCGCGGGTTGCGGAAAGTATAACGTCTACGCCGTCTTCCGCGTAAAGAACATAGGTGTTTGCGGGTAGGAAGCCTACATCTATGGTGCCTGAAATCATACCTTCGCCTACCACCGCATAGTCGGTTCCAACGCCTATTTCCACATTTTTTATGGTATAGCCGTATTTGGCGAGTTCGTCAATAAGCATTTGCTTTAGCGGTTCCGCAGCGGTGGTCATCTCTTCTACGCTGGCGGAAGGAACAAAGTAAACCGTAAGGTTTTCGATGGTTTTAGAGTCTTCAGCCACAGCGCCCATTACGCCAAGCGCCATAACAAGAACCATCATAAGTGCTAAGAGCTTTTTCATATGATATTCCTCCTAAGAAATATTTGCCGATAAATCGACCTTTATTATCACGACAATTGTAGCAATTAACTATTAAAATGTCAATTTAAGCAAACAAGCTTTTGCACGCCTCCCGGCTTAAATTCAATATTTTAAGTCAAAATAAAAAGACACAGTATTTTGTCTAAATACAGTGTCTTGTCTGGTGGAGCTAAGGAGATTCGAACTCCTGACCTCTACAATGCGAATGTAGCGCGCTACCAACTGTGCTATAGCCCCAAAGCGTTCAACTGATGAACGAACGCAATTATAGCATCTATTGCGGCGAAAAGCAACAGCAAAAGATAATGCTTTTAAGCCGCTTTATAGTTTTAATTTTCAAGAAGAGTTTCTGGCTCCGTAAAATCGGGGTCAGCCTGAGGCAGCTTATCAAGCACCATAAGATAGGCGTCTTCGCCGGTTTCCGGGTAGTATTTTTTGCGCGTGCTTACAGCAAAGAAACCGAATTTTTTATAAAGGGCTATGGCGGCAGCATTGCTTTTTCGCACTTCAAGCGTTATATAGCTCGCCCCTAAGTTTGAAGCGTATGAAAGCATATTGGAAAAAAGCGCTGCGCCTATGCCTTGCCTGCGGTATTCTTTTAATACGGCTATGTTGGTTATATGCCCTTCGTCAATTATTACCTGCATGCCGCAGAAGCCTATTATTTTATTATCCAGTTCAGCCACAAAATACCTTGCGACAGGGTTTTTTGTTATTTCAAATGCATAGGATTCAACAGACCACGGCACTGCGTTTGCAAGGCTGTCTATTTTTTGCACAGCGCCTATGTCAATTTCCTGCATGCGCCTGATTTGTATTTCAGGCATTTTTATTAAGCTCCCTTTCGGCCTGCGGCTTTCTTAAGTAAAAAGGCGAAATATGCTCTGAAGGAACTGCTTTATCTATATGCTTTAAGGCTATTGCCGCAGCAGACGATGCCCTGAGCACATTTAAATGCAGCGGGGCGATAAGAGCCTTATCTTTTAATGCGCATATAATATCATCAGCGTACGGGAATGCGCCGTCGCCCACAAACAAGCAAGTTTCATTATAGCTTTTTAATTTTGAAAACAGTTCATCAAGCGCAAGCGCCGAATAATCGAGCAATTTTTGTCCGTCTTTATATACAGCGGCGTATACCTGCTTGTTTCTCGCATCGCGCATGGCGCATACAAGCTGGCTGCGGCCTGCAAAGCTGTAAGCGTAAGCATCAAGCGCATTTACCGCTATACACGGCTTGTTTTGAGCGCGCGCCATGCCTTTAACGGCGGATACGCCTATTCTAACGCCCGTAAAGGAGCCAGGCCCCGTTACGGCGGCAAAATAATCCATATCGGCAATTAAAAGGCTGCTTTTTTGAAAGGCGTCTTCCACCATAGGCATTAGATTTACGGAATGCGTAAGCTTGTTTTCAACAAGAGCTTCGTAAATAAGCTTATTATCCTGTGCAATGGCCACAGAGCAGCTGGGGCCGGATGTGTCAACGCATAATATTTTCATGGTACCTCTTTTATTTCTATTGCGCGGAAATTACCGCGGGGGATAAAGCTTACTTCCCTTGAAAGGTCTTCGTTGAGCTTAATTTGGACCTCCATGCAGTTTTCAGGCAGAAGCTCTTCTGCGCGCTCGTGCCATTCTATAAGCGTTATGCCGTCAGTTCCTATAAATTCGTTTAAGCCGCTTTGAAAAAGCTCTTCCGGATCTTCTATTCTGTACCAGTCGAAGTGATACAGCGGCAGGCGTCCTTCATCGTAAATGTTGAGCAGTGTAAAGGTGGGGCTTGGAACTGAACCCGTTACGCCCAAGCCTCTTGCCACGCCCCTTGCAAATTCGCTTTTGCCGGCCCCCATAGAACCGCTTAAAAGGATTACATCGCCTGCGATAAGTTCTTTTGAAAAAGCGGCGCCCAGGGCCTGCATTTTTTTGTGAGTATCGATTAGCACTTGCTTTGATTTTTTTCCTTGCTCATTTTTTTTATGTACACAGATAAGTGTTTATAGAGTAAAAATGTAATTAAAGTGTTTACTACGCCTTTAACTATATTAAACGGCAATACGCCGGTCAAAAGATAGTTTGTCATATCAAATGTCGCTATTTTTTCGCCTAAGAATACAGGTATCAGCAGGTATTTATTGGTGATCATCGCCATAACTATCTGCAGCACTACGCCAAAGCAGCAGCCGAGAAAGGCTGTTTTTTTGGAACGGTTTTTTTGGTACATAATTGTAGGCGGCAGAAGGTAGGCTGCGCCTACGAGTATGTTTGCAAGCTGTCCGACACCCGCAGTATTTGTGCTTAACAGGCGTATAAAGTTTGAAATTAAAAGAGCCATTATAGATGCGCCGGGGCCAAAGGAAAAGCCTATAAGCAGCATGGGCACAAAGGAAAAGTCCAGCTTGAGATGCGGAGCGAAAAATACAAGCGGTATTTCCGGGAAATAGCTTAGTATGGTAGCTATCGCCACCATAAGCGCAACATAGGTCATGTAAACTGTGTTGGATTTGGTTTTGTTCATTTTTTTACCTCCAAAAAAAATCGTCCGCATACTTACAGGACGAATTAAAGGCAAAAAGCTTTATCTTCTTTCATCCAGACTATACTGTCGGTTACGGAGTTTCACCGTATCAACCCGAAGGCTCGCGGACTTTACCGCCGGTGGGGAATTGCGCCCCGCCCTGAAGATACACATGTCTTTCGACAGAAATACTATACCACCTGCGCTTTTTTATGTCAATGATTGAAAAACTATAAATTTTTTTATACAATTGCAATATATTTTTTTAAGCTGTGGGGGGACTGCACATGAACATTACGCGCATTTATAAAAGCGACAGCAAAGGCATTAAAATGGTGAGCAATTTGCTTGAGCAGGAAGGCCTGGAATTTGATAAAAGCGTTGAATATACCATTGCCGTTATGGACGGCGATATAATGGCTGCCACGGGATCGTTTTATAAAAATACCTTGCGCTGCCTTGCCGTAAGCGCTGATTATACTGGCGAAGGGCTTATGAATTTAATAATAAGCGAGCTTACGGCGGAACTTTTCAGGCGGCAGATTGCTCATGTGTTTATATATACAAAAAAAGAAGCGGCAAAAAAATTTCTGCCGCTTGGATTTTATGAGATTGTTTCAGTTGGCGGTGTTGTGTTCTTGGAAAACAGACGCAGCGGTTTTAAAGATTACTTAAGCTCGCTGGGAGAAAGAAAAAAAGGCGTAAACGCTGCCGTTGTTATGAACGCCAACCCTTTTACATTGGGGCATAGGTACTTGGTTGAGTATGCATTGGAACGCTGCGACTGCCTGCACCTGTTCATAGTGTCTGAAGATGTTTCTGCATTCCCCAGAAATGTCCGCGAAATGCTGGTTAAAGAAGGCACTAAGGATTTAAAAAACATATGCTATCACCCTACCGATAACTATATAGTGTCAAGCGCGACTTTCCCATCGTATTTTATACAAGAATCAGATAAAGTGACGAAGGCCCACGCCGCTTTGGATTCAAACATATTCGCTAAAATTGCAGAAAAACTTGGCATAACTAAGCGCTTTGTAGGGGAGGAGCCGCTTTCTAAAGCCACAGCTTTATACAACGAAACTATGCAAAAGGAGCTCCCGAAGTTTAATATAGATGTAGAAATCATACCAAGAAAAACGGAAGAACATTTAGGCGTTATAAGCGCTTCGCTTGTAAGAAAGCTGATAGCGGAAGGAAATATAGGCGCCGCAAAAGCCCTGCTGCCAAAAACAAGCTACGGCTTTTTAACAAGCGCTGAAGCTAAGCCCATAATTGACAGACTGCAGAACAAGGCTTAGGCTTCGCCGCTTGAAATATGCAGCTGCGGTGCGGCAAGCTGTATATTTTCTTTTTTAAATTCCGCCATAAGCGCTTCGTTTAAATCGTGCATGGCGTTCCACCGCTTGTCCTGCGGAGCGAATACGCGCAGAGTGAACTGCATCGTTCCATCGGCAACTTGGCTAAGACGCGCTTCAATGGGCGGGTTGTCTAAGGTGTCGGGGTGCGATGAGGCTACTTTTATAAGTATGGATTTAATTTTTTCAACATCGGCGTCAAGAGGAAAATTAAGCGGAATATCTATTCTTCTAATGGGTTCGGCGCTCATGTTTGTAATGGTGCCGTTGCTTAATGCTCCGTTTGGAAGCACTACTATGCATTTATCGGGCGTTAGCAGCTTAGTGTAAAAAATGCCTATCTCAGTAACCGTGCCTGCGTCGGCGCCCGGGCATTGTATATAATGCCCAACTCTAAATGGGCGGTAGATAAGTATCATAAGGCCGCCTGCAAGGTTGCTCAGGCTGCCTTGAAACGCAAGGCCTATTGCAATGCTTGCAGAACCAAGCATTGCAACAAAAGATGCGCTTGGCACGCCAAGCTTTATCAAAACAGAAACTATAAGTATGATTTTAATTGAGATGGACAAAAAACTGTGCACAAAAGAAACCACTCCCTGGTCCATTTTGCTCTTTGCCATTTTGTTTTTAATGGCGTCAAGCAGTTTTTTGGATAGCTTCCATATTATTAAACAAAGTATTATGGTTCCTACTATGTTTAAAATAATGTCCGCCGTTGCCTGCTGAAAAAACTGTATTACGGGATCGAAAAAGTTTTCCATATTGCTCCTTTCCATTCGGTTCTAAACCCTTATTAAGACGGTTATATATACTACCATCCTAAACGCAAAGCTACAAGTTTTATTGTGCCTTGCGCAAGAAATCTGTTATTATAGTGTAAATGGGAGGAGCATTATGAAAGAAACCTATGATAAAAATAAGCAGCGAGAGCAGGAAACCATGCGGCTGCAAAAGTACCTTGCGCATTGCGGCGTTGCAAGCAGAAGAAAAGCCGAAGAGATGATACTCGATGGAGCCGTCCAGGTAAACGGGCAGACGGTAAGGGAAATGGGCATAAAAGTAGGCCCTAAAGACATAGTGTGCGTTAAGGGGAAAAAGGTTTTGCCTGAAGCGGTAAAATACTACATTGTGTATAACAAACCTGTTGGGGAAATGTGCACCGCGTCTGATCCTCAAGGGAGACCTACGGTGCTTGATCGCTTTAAGGATTTTCCTGCAAGGCTTTATCCTGTCGGCAGGCTGGACCTTAACAGCGAAGGCCTGCTGCTGCTTACAAACGACGGGGAATTTGCCAAGCGTGTTATGCATCCGCGCTACGGTGTAAAAAAAACGTACCTTGTTAAAATAAACAATGTACTTTCAAACAGCGATATAAAAAAATTAAGGCGGGGCGTATTTATTTTAGGCGAAAAAACGCAGCCCGCAGAAGTGCGCGCTGTAAGCGCGGGAAATAATACGCAAAGCCTGCTTATCACTATAAGCGAAGGAAAAAACAGACAGGTAAGAAGGATGATAGAAGCTGTGGGAAGCAGCGTTCTGCGCTTAAAAAGGATACAGTGCGGCTCTGTAAGGCTTGGCAATCTGCCCGTTCGTAAATGGCGTCATCTTACGGAAAGCGAAGTAAACTTCTTTTTATCTAAGATGATCTGACCGGTTTTTTTCTTCAAGCCTGTGAAGCGCTGCAGCCAATAGGCTTTGCTCATCGTTTTTTTCAAATCCGTTTATTACTCTATCCAGTAAAAAATTTAATGTTTCTCCAAGGAAAGGCCCTGCGTCAAAGCCGTGTTCTATAAGCGTTTTTCCGTCTATGGCAAGGTCGCTCAAGGATAGGCAGGCGCCGTTTTCTATAAGCTCCTCCGCTTTTTTCGTAAGAGCGTCAATAGTATCGACATTTTTCGCAACATGCGGCGCATGCGCTAAAAGATCCGCTCTTTTTACCTGCATAAGCTTAAAAAACATTTCGGGGCCTAATTTGCTCAGCCAATACTGCAGGTTATCCGGCCCTATGCGGTCATCGTGGTGTGTTACGAGAAGTATTACAGCTTTTGTAAGCGAGCTGCTTTGCTTAAGATCCGCCATTGCTTCGCGGGCTAAGCGGGCGCTTACAGCAGGATGCCCTCTAAAATGCGTGTTCCCGTCGGGGCTGTATGTAACGGTATGGGGCTTGCCGCTGTCGTGAAACAGCAAGGCCCAGCGAACCGCTAAATCCACCGGGGAATAGCTTAGCGCTCTAAGAGTATGCTCCCAAACATCGTAGCTGTGAAACACGGTGCGCTGCGGGCAATGGTAGGAGGGTTCAAGCTGCGGCAATACTGTAAAAAGTATTCTCGGGTACTGGAAAAAAATATCTGCGGGGCAGGCGCCCAGCATTAATTTATTAAGCTCTGAAGCAATACGCTCGGCGCTGATGCTTTTAAGCATTTCTTTTTTTTCAAGCATTGCATAGACAGCGGTTCTTTCAACGGAAAACGAAAATGTGCTCGCAAAGCGGAGCGCCCGCAAAATCCTAAGCGCGTCTTCTGAAAAACGCTTGGCCGGAGAGCCTATGCACCGTATTATTTTTCTGTCGCAGTCTTCCCTGCCGCCGAATAAGTCCACCAAACCGGAAGTAGGGTGCCAGGCTAAGGCGTTCATAGTGAAATCCCTGCGCTTTAGATCTTCCGCCAGGCTGCTTGTAAAGCTTACATATTCAGGATGTCTGCCGTCTGCATACGGCCCATCCGTTCTGAAGGTTGTAATTTCTAAAGGTAAGTTATTTAATATAACGGTAATGCATCCGTGCGCCTTTCCTATGTCAACGGTTTTTTCGTTATAGAAAATATCCAGGATTTCGTTCGGATAAGCGCTGGTGCATATGTCATAATCATGCGGAGGTATGTTAAGATAATCGTCCCTAACGCATCCGCCGACCAGGTATGCTTCGTGGCCCGCATCGTTTAGACGCCCTATTGCGCTAAGAACAGGCGAAGGAACAGGAAAACGCATGGAATACCTCCTTTTTTCTAATTGTAAAAAGCATACAAGAGCCGTCAAATCTTGTCAAGCTACACAAAGCATGGTAGAATGGCACGGATTCGATGGGGGGATTTTATGGACAGTGTCGGTGCCGTGCGCGCTGCCAAAGAGATATTGAAAACCGTTACGCCGCTTAACAAGGACTGCGGAAATATTTGCGGTAAAATGTGCTGCGGCAAAAGCGAAGCGGGCGACGGCATGCTGCTTTTTCCCGGAGAAGAAACGTTTTATAAAGCCAATAGCGGTATATTTTCAGTAAGCGCAATAAACCGTCCGTTTTTTTCATACTATATTGCCTGCAACGGTATGTGCGACAGGAGCTTTCGTCCGCTTTCGTGCAGGTTTTTCCCCGTTATCCCTTTTATCGAACAAAAAAACGGACAATACATACGCGGCATAAGGGTAGATACCCGCGCATGGCCCATATGCCCTTTAGCAGAAAGCGGGCTTACGGGGCTTTCGCGGGACTTTGTTGAAAAGGCCAAGGAAGCGGCATCTGTTTTATTAAACTGCGAAGAAATTATGCGGTATATAGTAAAGCTGACAAATTTTATAGATTCTTATAAAAGCATAGATAAAGCAGAGGGTATGCTATGATATGGCAGAGAGCGCACTGCAGGTATGAAACCTCAAGCTTTAAGGGCGTGGGCGGGCTGCTTGTCCATGGGGACTTTTTAAAAGTCAATTTGGACGGTTATTCAAATAAAATACAGTGCATATACTTAGACCCGCCTAAGATAAGCGAACTGCCTTCGTATATGGAAAATCATGTGGGGGACAAGGCGGAAAAAACGCTTAAAGTAAAAGCTTATGACAATTTCAACCCGAGCGATATAGAAATGTATAAGGAGTTTTTATATAAAACAATCAATCGCTCTTTTGAACTGCTAAGCGATCAAGGCGTTTTGTTTTTTCACTTAAACGCCTACAGCGGATTTTCTTATTTTCCAAGAAAAGCATTGGACGAAGTGTTCGGGCAGGACAATTTTGTAAACGAAATAATATGGAACTATAAGCTTCCCGGCAAAGCGAAAAAATATTTTGGGCAAAGGCATGAAACCATACTTTATTATGCTAAAAATAAGGCGAAGCGTTATTTTAATATAAAGCGCATCCCCTGCGGGAAGAAAAAAGAAAACGATAACCACATGAAAAGACTTGTCGATTCAAAAGGCAGGCCTTACAGATATATAAAATCAGGCGGCAAAAAATATATATACTACGATGATGCGCATAGGTACCCGGATGATGTATGGAGCGACATACCCTACCTAAACAAAAGGGACAGCGAGTTTTGTTTTTATGACGGGCAGAAGCCAAAGGCGCTGATCAGCCGAGCGATACGCTGCAGCACTAAGGAAGGCGATTATGTGCTTGACCCCATGTGCGGAACGGGAACCAGCTTAGTCGCCGCATCGGAAAGCGGCTGCCAGTTTATAGGCGTGGACAGCTCAAAGCATGCCGTAGCGGTTTCAAGGAAGCGCCTGAGCAACAAAAAAGTGCGTGTTTTAGCTCCGTTTTCAGATGAAAGCGCCATGCTTGATGCGTCCGTGTTCCCTGGAATCGGCTTTTTTGAAGTTTCGATAAACTTTTACAGCATGGCTTATAGCTCTAATGCTGAAAGAATTGAAGACGATATTAGCAGGCCCTTGGATAAAGTGGATCAGTGGTATGCAGGAATTTTAAAAAACGGGGTTTTTACAGCTTATGCAAGCTCTGTGCGCACAAAAAACAACCCTGTTTTGAAGCGCAGCCTTAACATACCTATATTAAAAGGCTCGGTCGCTATACTCGTAGTGGATATTTTCAGCAACAGAAGCCTTTGGGTTTCTTCGGCACAAATTTGACTGTTTTGGAGGTTTAATATGGCAAGCGTTGAAGATATAGGCATCGATTTAGGTTCAAGCAATGTATTGATATATGCAAAGGATAGGGGAATAGTGCTTAACGAACCTGCCATGCTGGCCGTGGATCATGATGCCGGCAATGTAATAGCCATAGGCACTGATGCCAGAAAGATGCTGGGCCGAGAGCCCGGGCATATAGAAGTAATAAGGCCTCTTCAATCCGCCGTTATTAGGGATTTTGATATGCTTAGCATCATGCTAAATCATTTTGTGCAGCTTGTAATAGGAAAACGCATTTTTTCAAGACCGCGCGCCATTCTGTCAATATCCTGCGTTGCTAACGAATTAGAAAAAAGGCAAATTGTGCTAGGAATGCTGGAAGCAGGAACAAGACGCACGACTCTTTTGCCAAGGCCCATGGCTGCTGCCATAGGATACGGCATAAATGTTTCCCCGCATGTAGGGCATATGGTAATAGATATAGGCGGTGCAAACACACACGCCGCAGCCATAGCGTCCAGCGAAATTTTGTCTGAAAGCACTGAAATTATCGGCGGAGATGCTTTTACAGAAGCCATTATCCGCTATATAAGGCTTAAATACAATCTGCTTATTGGTTTTAGCACGGCGGAGGATATAAAGTGTTCCATGGGTTCTTTGGTAAACATGGGCGAAAGCGATGTAAGCTTTCCTTTTGCGGGAAGAAGCCTTGTAAGCGGGCTGCCAAAGCAAATTTCAATAAAGGCGGCGGAGGTGACGGAAGCTATAAATGAACCCAAGCAAAGCTTTATTGAATCTTTAATAAAATTCATAGAAAGACTGCCCGCGCAGCTTGCAAATGACGTGTTTGATAACGGCATCACGGTTACAGGCGGCGGCGCTAATCTTAAAGGGCTTAGGCAAACAATGGAAGAAAGCCTTAGCGCAAGGTGCATCATAGCGGATCATCCGCAGGAAACCGTTGCTATAGGCTGCGGCTATGTTCTTGAAAGGCCGCAGGACTATTCCATGGTTTTGGACGAACGCCGAAAAAAGGTAAAATAAAAAAACGCTGTTAAGAAACAGCGCAAAAAACTTTTTGAAGCTATCAGGCTTCTTGTTCTGCTTGCTCTGCAAGCATTTCTTTTACAGAAAATTTCGGAAGAGCGCGCTCAACCTTGCCGCTGCGAAGACAGCGCGTGCATACTGTTATACGCTTTGTCCTGCCATCAACCATGGCGCGTACGTTTTGGACATTGGGGTACAATCTTCTTTTTGACTTACGGTTGGAGTGGCTTACTTTGTTGCCATTCATTGCTCCTTTATTGCATACTTCGCAAAATTTAGCCATATCAACACCTCCTGAGGCAGAAATACACTTCACTGCAAAATCGTTTGCCGAAAGATTCTATCATATGAAACTGATAAATGCAAACTTTTAAGCGTAAAAATTACAACTCACATACGCTGCACTTTAATTTAAATGAAGCTAAATTTATTATGACCCAACCCTTATATATAAAATAATAAAACACAGTGCTTTATAAAACAGCGATGCGAATAAAGCGAAAAAGCCCAAGCCTTTGAAAGAGTGGTTTACTAAAACATATCGGTGGAGATTTTCTTTTAAGGTCTGATAAAATTCATTTATTGTGCTTAAAATAAAAGGTTTCGTGTTTAAAATGAAGGTTTTGCATAAAAGCAGCTGAATGTTTTCATTATATAAGCCATATTATGTCTTATTTAGTGTGTGTAACATTTAAAACAAAAAAACTTTAAAAAAGCGGTTGACAATGGCGCAGATAGATGGTATATTATTCAGGCGCTCAAAAAACGGGCGCTGGAACCTTGAAAACGATACATAAA
>JBMNUE010000044.1:0-12545 GCA_050946095.1 Christensenellales bacterium | reverse complement strand
CCTATAAAAGTGTACGAATACATGTGGCGCTACTATGTCGTCGAAGGCAATAAGCGCGTAAGCGTGCTTAAATTTTTCGGGGCGTCCACAATAAGGGCTAACATAACCAGAATTATTCCGCAGCGCAATGCGGAGGACCCCAACATGAACCTTTATTATGCTTTTTTAAAGTATGATAAAAAAGGATTGTTTAAGGGCATAAAAATGAGCCGCCCCGAAAACTACGATAAATTGCTGTCAATAGAGCGGAACATAAAATTAAGCGATGAAGAGCGCCAGCCCTCTCACCTCAACAGCATATTCATACAGTTTGTAACGGCGCTTGAACAGCTCAAAATAGACCTGCCTGTGGGAGATGTTATGCTGCAATATCTGCAGCTTTACGGCATGCCGCACGGCGTTGTTCTTTCCGAAATAAAAAACCGCGTTGAAGATATGCTGCCGCAGCTTAAGCTTATAAGCGAACCGGAGATAGCAACCAATATACTGCTTGAAAAACAGAAGGAGCAGCCGGGGCTTATGCAAAGGCTGTTTAACATAAAACGCAATGCTAAAGTTATGTTTGCTTATGAAGAAGGCCTTGCTGAAAACAACTGGATAGGCGCGCACGAAAGAGGCAGGCGGGCTGTGCAGGAAGCGCTTTCCCCTCAGGTGCAGACAATGACGCTTAAAGATTTAAACGAGTTAAACTGCTACGAAGCGCTGACCAAAAACGCTAAGGACTGCGACCTGGTGCTCGTAACTTCAACCAAGCTTATGAACGCGGCCCTGCGTTTCCAGCTTGAAAACCCTGATGTGCTTGTGCTTGTATATTCAAGGGTCAGAGAAAACGCGCATCTTGTAACATACTACGGCAGGTACTATGAAGCCGTGTTTTTGTGCGGCGTTGCGGCGGGCTTTGCCAGCAAAAACCGCAAGGTGGCATACATTACGCCTATGCTTAAAAACCGCCACACGACCGATGTAAACGCCTTTGCTTTAGGCGTAAGAACAGTTTCGCCTTATGCCGATGTTTATGTTATAAGCAAAGACGTTTTGCCGGATAAGCCTGAAACCTGCATGCTTGGCATAAAGCAAGCGGCGGAACTAAATGTAGATGTAGCAATGAGCCCCATTACAGACGATATAAAGTTAGAAAACGTCCCGCAGGACGCTTTTACTGCGGTGTTTTCGATGTCGGAAACGGGCAAGCCCGAGCGGTTTTTAGCTTCCCCGGCCTGGGATTGGGGCAGGTTTTATACAGAAATTGTAAAATCCTTCCTAAACGGAAGCTTGGATTATCTGCGCGACATTAACGCGCAGGAAGCTTCGGTAACCGGGCTTTGGTGGGGCTTTGGAACGGGCGTTCTAAAGTTTCGCCTGGCGGACTTTTTGGACCCCGCTGCTGAAAACCTTATTCGCTTTCTAAGAAGCAGCATAGCGCTTTCCCGCTTTAACCCGTACCATGGTCCTGTAACAACAAAAGAAGGGAAACTCGTAATAACCCCGCAGGCTGACCTGCCGCCTTACGAAATATTAAATATGGAGTGGATTGCGGATTTTATACAGCTTGTCAGGTGAACTTGCAAACAAAAATAAAACGGATTATAATTCGCTCGTGGGAGGTTTTTAGCTTTGAATGAAGAAATAAGGCTGCAGGATGTTGTGCAGATGAAGAAAAAACACCCCTGCGGCTCTTACGAGTGGACAGTTATCCGTATCGGCGCGGACATAAAAATGCGCTGCAATACTTGCGGACGCGTTGTTATGCTCGACCGTGCGGATTTTTTGCGCCGCAAGAAAAAAACGCTCGCGCAAGGACCCGTCCCTGCGGAAATTTCTTTGGGGCTTAAACTTAGCGATGCGGAAGGAGAAAACAGCGATGGACACAGCGAACAATGAAAACAACCAGGAAAACATACAGGACAATGCCTTGAATAATAAAGAAAAGCTTGAAAAACATACAGAAAATAGTTTTTTTGAATACGATACAGATAGAGCGCAGGCAGATGGTGCATCCAAGGAAAAGGCTGACAGCGATGCGCATGAAAACGAAATAAATCAAGAACAAACCGGCAGTGCCGACGCGCAGGAAAACAGCCAAACAAAAGACGGCGATGCGGACGCTAAGAACGAGAAAAAACAAAAAAAGGAGCGGAAAAATAAAGTCTGGAACGAAATTTTCGGCTGGATAGGCGTTATATGCTTTGCGCTTATATTGGCAACAGCGGTAAGGGGGCTTTTGGGAGAACCCGTGCGCGTTGACGGCAACAGCATGAACGATACCCTTTTGGACGGTGAAATTGTAATAGCCACAAAGCCTAAAATGCTTGCGGGCAATTTGGAGCGCGGCGATGTTGTAATTTGCCATTACCCCAACCGCAACGAAAAAACTTGGCGCATAGGCAGCAAGCTTACTTTAAAAGTTGATACTGCGTTTATAAAAAGGCTTGTGGCTCTCCCCGGGGACGCTGTGGCCATAATAGACGGCCAGCTCTATATAAACGATTCGCCCGTTGAAGAAGATTTCATAGTGCATAAGTCCATGCAAAGCTACCCGAGAAGGGTATTAAAAAGCAACGAATACTTTGTCATGGGGGATAACCGTTCAAACAGCCACGACAGCCGTTCGTACGATGTGGGCCCGATTACTGAAGATATGATAGTGGGGCACGCCAAGTGGGTAATTTATCCGTTCAACAAAATACGCGGCATAAATTAAATTGGACAGCCTTGGCGTACTAAAAAAATACTTTGGCTTTTCATCGTTTAGAGAAGGCCAGAAAGAAATAATAGACAATATACTTTCGCATAGGGATGTTTTGGGAGTGCTGCCTACGGGAGCCGGCAAGTCCTTGTGCTATCAAATACCGGCGGTAATGTTTGACGGGGTTACTATAGTAATTTCTCCGCTCATCTCCTTGATGCACGACCAGGTGATGGCGCTAAACCAAGCGGGAATACCCGCCGCCTACATAAACAGCATGCTTACATTCAACCAGACGAGGGAAGCCCTTCGCCGCGCGCGGCTTTTAAGGTATAAGATTATATATGCGGCGCCCGAAAGGCTTTCATCGCCTGATTTTTTAAGGCTTTGCGAAAATATTAGCATATCCTTTGTAGCGGTGGACGAAGGGCACTGCGTTTCCCAATGGGGGCAGGACTTTAGACCGAGCTATCTTGAAATAAAATCTTTTTTGAGCCTTTTTAAGAAAAGGCCGACAGTTGCTGCGTTTACTGCGACTGCAACATCTGCTGTAAAAAAAGACATAGTGAATTTGCTGGGGCTTAAAGACCCTTTTGTTTTAACTACGGGCTTTGACAGGCCCAATTTATATTTTGAAGTTAGGAAGCCAAAAAGCAAAGACCAAGAGCTTTTGCGCATAATAAAAAAATGGGAAAACAGCAGCGGCATAATATACTGCTCCACAAGGAAAAATGTGGACAGGGTATGCAATATGCTAAGGCAGAATGGATTAAAGGCTGCAAGGTACCATGCGGGCATTGCGGAAAGCGAGCGCAAGAGCGCGCAGGAAGACTTCCAGTTTGACAAGGTATCGATAATGGTCGCTACAAACGCCTTTGGCATGGGCATAGATAAATCCAACGTGCGCTTTGTTGTGCATTACAATATGCCTAAGGATTTGGAAAGCTATTACCAGGAAGCGGGCCGGGCGGGCAGGGACGGCGAAAAAGCCGACTGCATTTTGCTCTATGCCAAGCAGGATGTTTTTATGGCGAGGTTTCTTATACATAACGGAACTCAAAATGAAAACCTTACGCAGGAGCAAAATAAGGAGCTTATCAAAAACCAGGAAGAACGCCTAAAGCAGATGACCTTTTACTCTACCACGCGCTACTGCCTGCGAAAATTCATACTGCGCTATTTTGGCGAAGCATACTACGAAAAATGCGGCAACTGTTCATCCTGCATAGGCGTAATGGCGCTTCCGTCCTTGCTTAGCGGAAAGCAAAGCAGCATAAGCGAAACAGAGCTTGTGTTTGCAGGCCTTAGGCATTTAAGAAATCTTTATGCCTTGGAAAATAAAATACCTGCCTATATAATATTTAACGATAGAACCCTTAAAGACATGGCGGAAAAAATGCCGCTTAATATAGACTCATTTGCCAAGGTTTCGGGAGTTGGCGAAAAGCGCAGGGAGCAGTACGGAGACAGTTTTATAGAGCTTATAAAGCAGATGAAATACATTTTAGAAAGGGAGGAAAACCCTTCGCCTAAAGCAATGCAGCAGGCGGCGTCAAATGTGTTTTACAGCTTTAAGCCATGGAGCGATGCTGAAATACTGCGCTTAAAAATAGAAATGGCGCAAAAAATGAGCATGGAAAGCATGGCCGAGCTGCATAAAAGGCCTTTAAGCTCCATAGAAGAAATGCTTAAAAGGCTTGGATATGCGGCACGATAAAGCCGTAGGAAAGCTCAGCTTATTAAAAAATATTTTAAGACATACAGCATAGCTTTTGCGGCAAAGCAGTGCTTAGAGGAATGCAAAGCATCGCCAAGCGCAATTGGAATCGGGTTCCTAATGCTGCAGGAAATTGAAAAGTTCGCGCATTTATCTTGCTTTTAGCCTGCGCTCCCGCAGGCTTTTAAGCTTATTTGAAAAAATATCTGCAAAGATTCAGACTTATTTGAAAAAATATCTGCAAATATTCAGGCTGTAGGCAAAGTATATTTGGACACTTTGCCGTGTGTCTTTTCGATTGGACCGCTTTTGCTCTTTCAAGCCAAAAATGCAGGGAATGCGCAGCTTTTCAGCCCCGCAACCTTAGCAATGCAAGCTTTTAACGATTGTGATTATGGGGATTCGCCCTTGACCTCCCCTAATAATACTCTGTCTGCGCTCTTAAATATTTTATGTGTTTTAAATGTATTTTAATTTGGAAATTTTTGCTTTTCCCAAGCTGCGAACGCCTGGCAATGCTAAGCTTACGCTGCTTGCGCTGCCGGTCTTGATTATGTTACAGCTAACAACAGCGCTTTCAAATTGGCCTTTCGCCTATTTGCCGAAAGGCTTTTTGATGTCGGCTTGTTGGCTAAATGATGTCGGCTTGTTGGCTAAAAATTTTTAATAAAGGGTTTATTAAAATACTTTCAGCGCATAGCCAGCGGATATTCAAAGGCCGATTAAAGGGCTTTAATATTTGTTTTGCGAAAAATGTTACAAGTCTAATGTAAATTTAATGCATATATAATTGACTGTTACAAAATATTGGCGTAAAATGAAATAGCTTGTAAGACATGTTAATAAAAACGTGCCGCAAGCTATTAAAAGGAGGAGGCAAGCGCTTAGAATTCGCCATTGCGGCCAAGCAAAATGCAGGCGTTTTGCAGATTAAAAAGGCTGTAAAAGAGCGAAATGCACAAAAAGGCAACCTGATTTTACAAAAAAATATTTTTTTTGTAAATTTGCGCTTTTTCGTGAAACGAAATGCCTGTTTCAATCGTCTAATATAATAGAAGACGATGCCTTCGAAACAAACCGTGTTTAAATTTAGAAAGTGAGGGTCTTATGAAAAAACTATTCACATTGCTGCTGGCACTCGCCATGATACCTTTTAATGCAGGCCTTGCGGAAGAACGCATGCTTGGCGTATACCAAATGCCTGAAGAAATAAGGGAAACCACCTATATAAACAGTTTGGTATATTTGGACGGCGCCATTTATGCCTGCGCAGAAAACGACATATACATTCTGCGTGAAAATGACAAGGAATTCAGCCTATATGCAAAAGCGGATGGAAAAGTAGGCAGATATATTAGGCAGCTGCTTACTGACGGCGAAAAACTGTATGCTTTCTACTCAAGCGAAGGATTGCTTTGCGTTATAGAAAGCGACAACGGCAAAATGGCGGTGAAAGAAGAAATCAAGTTCGATATGTCAAACCATATGGAAACGTACGATTCAATGGACGGCGAATCAGAAAACGAGTTTGTTTCTTATCCCCAGGCGCTTGAGCTGTTTGGCGGCAAGCTTTGCGCGCTTTACTATATGAGCAATTCCGATAAAACTGTACTGTCTTTGTTTGATATAAAGACAGGCGAAGAAGAAATGCACGACGAAATTGAAAATATACGCGGCATGAGCGCCTATAAAGACGGCAAGCTCCTTGTTACTACAATAGATCATTCAAAAGACGAAGGCGCAATATTATATACCTTTGATATAAGTTCCGGAGAATTGGAAGAGATAGGCCCGGTGCTTCAGGGCGAAGACAATAAAACATTTTATGGAAATGTAATGTATAACCCCATGGAGGATTATATATTCCTGCTTCAGGACGGCGGCAATGTATATAAACGCAATGACGACGGCACAATTGAGCGCATTGCCTATATACCGACAGGCTTTTTTTTCTCCAGTTCAGACGGCTGCACTCTGCTGCCAGGAAACAGAATGGTTCAATTACTCAACAGCGAAGTGCACATAATCTCTCTTGACCCTAACGACCTGCCTAAAAATACGCTTAATATTTTAGGCTCCATGTACGGAAACGCGCACGAAAAGGCTATAAAGAAATTAGAAGGCACAGCTGTAAACAATATAGATTTCTACGGCGATGTGGCAAAGGAACTCTCTGAAAGGCTTGTAACAGGCGCCAAAGATATAGACATCATGACAGCGCAGTCAGGCCAGACCGATATAAGAAACATAATAGACAAGGGCTACGCTTTAGATATGTCCGATATCCCCGGCGTAAAAGAATATTACGATGCTCTTTATCCCTACTATAAAACAGTAAACCCCGATGACGGCAAAATATATGCTATTCCCGTGTCGTCTCAAATAAATAATTTTTCATGCAATCCGGAGCTGTTTAAAAAGCTAAATATAGAAATACCCGAAACCTTTGACGATTTTTGCGATTGTCTTGCTTGGTGGTACGATAATCAGGACATTACAGAAGAATACAATTTCCATGAATGGACGCCAATAAAAGGAACGGCCTGGAGCGTGCTGTTTGATACGTACCAAAGCTATATAAACATGAGCGGACAGGAGCTAAAATACGACACTCCGGAATTTAGAGCTATGGTTGAAAAGCTTACAGAAGCTTTAGAAAATGTGGAAGAGCCTGAAGAGCCGATGAGCGATGAAGAATATCAGGAGTTTTATGAGCGCTCCACGCTTTTTGGGCAGCAGCCTGTGGACATATACGGTATAAGCAGCAATAACGAAAGACAGCGCCGTATTGAAAAACTGGATGAAAGCGGCTTGCAAAGCGACATCTACAAAGAAACCTATCCCTTCTATCCCTTGATGCTTAAAGTAGAAGAAGATGTTCCTGCCGGCGCCGGCGCATATGTTGCCTACCTTATGATAAGCTCTCAGAGCGAAAACATAGATACGGCAAAGCAATATGTTAAAGCTTATATAGAAGCGCAAGATGCTCAAGAAAAAGCACAGCTTCTGGAAAACTTTAACGAGCTTGTTGAAAACCTATATTACCAAAAGACCTTGGAATATTTTGAAGAAGCAATAGCGAATGCGGAAAAACAGCTTGAAGAAGCCGAAGGCGCTGAAAAAACTCAGCAGGAAGAAATGCTTAAAGACTATAAATTAAACTACCAGCTGATGCTTGAAGGCGAAGGCAAATATCAGTATACGCTTGAAGACCTGAATGAGTTTAAAGGTTTCCTTAAAAACATATACGTAGAAGACTATTTAAACAATATAGTAAACAATGAAGAACAGCTTTATTCTCTTAGAAGCCGCTTTATGGAAGGGCAGATAGATATGGAAACATTCATTAAGGAAATGGATGCGAAGCTGAACCTTATAAAGCTCGAGAACCAATAAAACAAAGCATAGCCAGAGCGTCTTAAGACGCTTTGGCGATGGGCGCTTTTGCTTGTCTGATTCATTTTTAGCTAACATTTAATAAAATGCATGAGCTTGCAATAATGCGCGGCATAAGCACTGGAGCGGGTTTAATTACTCTCATGGGCTTTGCGTCCTTAAATATTGCTTTGCTGCGGTCTAAGGATTTATAAAATAAACCTTTTCAAAATATGCAATAAAATGCCTGTTTCAATCGTCTAATATAATAGAGGACGATGCCTTCGAAACAAACCGTGTTTAAATTTAGAAAGTGAGAGTCTTATGAAAAAGCTATTAATATTGCTGCTGGCACTCGCCGTGCTGCCGTTTAATGCAGGTCTGGCGGAAGAACGCATGCTTGGCGTATAACAAATGCCTGAAGAAATAAGAGAAAACGCCTATATAGAAGGGCTTGTATACTTAGATGGCGCCGTTTACGCAGCCGTCAACGGAGAAATATATGTGCTTCATGAAAACGATGAAGAATTCAGTCTCTTTGCAAAAAGAGAAAAAAGCAGATATCTTACGCATTTGCTTAGCGACGGCAAAAAAATGTACGGTTTCTACATGAACGAAAGTGTGCTTTGCGCTTTAGAAAACGACAACGGCGAGATTAAGTCAAAAGAAGAATTTAAGCTTGATATGTCAAATCATATGGGCACATACGGCGAGGGGAAAGATTATATTGAATACCCGCAAACTATGCAGCTAATTGACGGCAAGCTCTGCATTATGTATATGGATAGCGGTTCCGGCCAAAGCGCCATATCCGTATTTGACATAAAGACAGGCGAAGAAGAAATTTGCGAAACTGTTGACAATATGCGCAGCATGAGCGCCTATAAAGACGGCAAGCTCCTTGTTACTACAGTAGACTATTCAAAAGGCGAAGGCGCAATATTAAATAGCTTTGATATAAAAACCAAAGAATTGGAAGAGATAGGCCCGGTGCTTAAAGGCGAAGACAACGGAACTTTCTTTGGAAGCGTAATATATAACCCTGAGGGCGATTATATATTCGTTATTAGAGGAACCGATGTGCTAAAGCGCAATGACGGCGGCGCGGCGGAGCGCATTTCCTATCTGCCGGCAGACTCCAGTTTTTTAAGCTTTGATAGCTACGCCATTATGTCAAAAAACAGGCTGGCGCAGCAAATAGGAAACGAAGTGCATATAATTTCTCTTGATCCTAAAGACTTGCCCAAAAATACGCTTAATGTTTTAGGGGACAGATTTAATAGATCCCATGATCAAGCCATAAAAAAACTGCAGGGCACAGCCGTAAATGTTACGGCGTTTTATGCCGATGTTGCAAAAGAGCTTTCAGAAAAACTGGTGTCAGGTTCAGGCGATGTAGATATTGTACTGGTGCAATCGCGCCCAACCGATATAAGAAACCTTATAAACAAGGGCTACGCTTTGGACATGTCCGATATTCCCGGAGTAAAGGAATATTACGATGCGCTTTATCCTTACTATAAAGAAGTAAACCCTGATGACGGCAAAATATATGCTATTCCCATGTGGTCTCAAATAAATAATTTTTCATGCGATCCGGAGCTATTTAAAAAGCTAAATATAGAAATACCCGAAACCTTTGATGAATTTTGCGACTGCTTGGCCTGGTGGTACGACAATCGGGATATTACCGAAGGATACAATTTATTTGAATTGCCTAAGGAAAAAGAAGCGGCTTGGGATGTGCTGTTTGGCGCTTATAACAGCTATATAATAATGAGCGGACAAGAGCTTAAATACGACACTCCTGAATTTAGAGCCATGGCTGAAAAGCTAAGCGCTTCTATTGCAGCAATTCAAGGCTTTAAAGAATCTCCAAAAGACTGGGACTCTGCGGATTTTTCGGACTATTATTCCCGGGCTTCGCTTATGGGGAACGATCCTGTGGAATTAAAAAAAATAGCCTACCGCAACGAACTTAAGCGTGAAAATGCTTGGTTTGAAGAAAAGGGCGAATCAATAGAAGGCGACTTTGCATACGAAGAAACCTATCCTTACTACCCTATGATGCTTAAAGTAAAAGAAGATGTTCCTGCAGGCGCGAGTGCCAATGTTGAATTTCTTTTAATAAGCTCTAAAAGTAAAAACGTAGATACGGCAAAGCAATATGTAAAAGCCAATATAGAATCTCAGGACGCTTATACTAAGGCGCAGTTTTTTGAAAACTTTGACGAACTTATTGAAAAACCCTATTTTAGGAAAAACCTGGAGCTTTTGGAAAAAAACATAGCGCAACTGGAGGAAAGCGTTAAAGAATCCGAGGGCGCTGTAAAAACCCAGCAGGAAGAAGCGTTAAAGGATATAAAAAATGCCTATCAAAAAATGCTTGACGGCGAAGGCAAATATGAATATACATTGGAAGACCTTAATGAATTTAAAAGCTATCTTAAAAATGTATATATTGAAACCTATTTTACCAGCATTATGTACAACGAAAAAGAGCTTTATTCCCTTAGAAGCCGCCTTGTAGACGGGCAGATTGATATTGAAACATTCATTAAGGAAATGGATGCTAAACTTGAGCTTATAAAGCTTGAAAACCAATAAAAGCTTTTTAAAAAGCAGGCTTTAAAAGACTTGCAAACCGGATTTGCCTTGCATTAAAATGCGAGATTAATAAAGAAAGCGGGAAAATGTTTACCAAGAAAAAAAGTTTATGGCTGTTTTTACTGCCGGGACTTGTCGGCATTATGCTGTTTTACCTTGTACCGTTCGCAGGCGGCATATATTTTAGCCTTACAGACGGAACGGTTGACAACAGGTTCGTAGGCTTGCAGAACTATGAGCGCGTTTGGGCTAACGGCGTGTTTCGGCTGGGGCTTAAAAACTCCCTGGAGCTTTCGCTTATATCAGCGCCGCTTATATTTGTGCTGAGCTTCATTTTGTCTATAATGCTGCGTTCCTTAGGGAGAAACTCCCTGCCTTATAGAAACATACTGCTTATGCCGTACCTTGTGCCTACGGCGGCGTTGCTTATTGTGTGGACGCTCCTGTTTGACTTCGGGGGGCCTATAAACAGGCTTGCAGCGCTTCTTGGCGCAGAGCGCGTTTTATGGCTTGAAAGCGAAAAGCTGCGTGTGCCCATAGTGCTGCTGTATGTATGGAAAAACATAGGTTTTTCAATAGTCATTTTTTCTGCGGCGCTTGAGTCCGTGCCGGAAGAGCTGTACGAATTTGCAAGGCTTGAAGGAGCAAACGCATTTAAACAGGCGGTAAAAATAACTCTTCCCTTAATTTTGCCTACGGCTTTCCTTGTGTTTGTCTTGGCTTGGGTTAATGCATTTAAAATATTCAAGGAAGTGTACTTTATAGGGGGAGCATATCCAAACGAAGCGGTATATACGCTGCAGCATTTCATGAACAACAAATTTTCCAAATTAGACTACCAGGATGTTACAACCGCCGCTTATTCGTTTGCAGTTATAGTCCTTGCGCTGTTTGGCGTGCTCTATGCGCAGAAAGGAGTAAGAAGCAATGAGTAGTTTAGGCAAAGCGCATCACAAGCCAGGCACCAGCAGAACCTTGCGCGTGCTTTCCTATGTGCTGCTTGTGCTTATATGCGCCATAGTGCTGCTGCCAATAGTGCTTACATTCCTGTATTCGTTTTTCCCGACCAAGGAAATGAGCAGCTACCTTAAAATGCGGAACAACTATGATGAAAAAGCTTTTATGGATATATTGCTGGCCCCTTCCATATTTTCTCTTAGGCAGTATTACAGCCTGCTTATAGAAAAACCGGTTTACCTGCAGCTTTTTAATAATTCTGTAATATATACGGTAAGCATACTGATAGGCCAAGCGATTATAATACCCGCCTTTGCATATGCCCTAAGCTGCTTTAAGTTTAGGGGGCGGGATCTTTTGTTCTTTGGCATTTTAGCGCTTATGCTGCTGCCTTTTCAGGTTACCATGGCGCCGAGCGTGCTTATAATGCGCTATTTAGGGCTTATGGATACGCGCTGGGCTATAATACTTCCCATGGCTATTTCGCCGTTCTATGTATTCCTTGTGCGCCAGTATATGATTACCATACCAAAGGATATGCTGGAAGCCGGGCTTATGGACGGCGCAGGCACGGTTCGCACCTTTTTCCACACGGTGCTTCCAATATCCAAGCCTATTTTGGGCGCCGCATTCGCGCTTTCCTTTGCGGACAGCTGGAACCTTGTTGAGCAGCCGCTAATATACCTTAGCAATACGAGAGAGCTTATGCCCTTATCCGTTATGTTTAACG
Source organism: Christensenellales bacterium (assembly GCA_050946095.1). GTDB lineage: Bacteria > Bacillota > Clostridia > Christensenellales > Aristaeellaceae > DTU024. The sequence continues at coordinate 473 of JBMNUE010000044.1, read as the reverse complement.
ATTTAAGCACTAACGAAGCGGGCGTGGCTTTTGCGGGGGCGGCGCTTTACATACTGCCGGCGCTATTAATATATACGTATTTTCAAGAAGATATTCTGCTCGGCATACAGCTGAGCGACATGAAATGAGGTATTCGCATGACTTTTAAACAAAAAGCTCTAAAAGGCATAGTTGTATTGGCGGTGGTGCTGCTTGTAAGCATGTTTTTCAGCAAGACCATACAGACCATCACAACGCCTAAAATACAGAAGATAAGCGCCACAAGGGGCAAGCTCGAGGAAAAGGTACCTGTAAGTGCCAAGCTTAATTTTGCTAAGGGCGACCCTATTGTTATAGAAGAAGCGCGGGGCTTGGGGGCTACCGTAAGCAAGGTTACCGCTAAAACGGGCTACAGCGTAAAAAAAGGCGACCTGCTTGCGGAATTTATCCCTACGGAGTTTGAAAGCAAGATGCAGCCGCTTAAGGACGAATAT